>NZ_JACGVS010000007.1:0-181827 GCF_014077345.1 Colwellia sp. BRX8-4 | reverse complement strand
TCCGCTTTAGCTTGAAGGACTATTTAACCCTTGTAGATGAAACAGGTCGCGTAATAAGAGCAGACAAACGAGGCGCTATCGATAACAAAACCGCAAATATACTGTCAAGACTTCACATCAGCGATAAAAGTTGGCTCAAACTCACCACAAACTTTGAAGGTATATTCACTGGCGCGGTGGGCACCGCAGAGCATTTGTGTGAATTTACTGAGCACGTGGGGTTAAAGCGCGCACACGGTAAAGCAAATGCCCAAGCTTGTTTGAATAACGCGTAAACTTAACTAAATTCAAAGACCACACTAAGACAGCAAGATAACCACAAGAAAAATACAGCTACCTTGGGGGAGAAGTAAAGCTTGCCTGAAATTCATTCATTTAATCAACATCTATAAAAATCGATATGCAAAGGCTTACAAGATGAAATACATGCATTGTTGTTGGCCAATGGATAGCAGTGTTTCAGAGCATTATTATTGCGTAGCATTATTATGGGTAGCTTAGTAATTTTTTTTGGTTAAAGTTGATTCGATTCAGGTTTTGCATCGCTATTTTGTCGCACTTCACAGTTGATATTATGTGTCACACATTTACTCAATAGCCTTTGACATAAACATACTATATGGATCTTCTTGATAGTTACCAAAAGGGGCACATGGTTGAAAACCAAATTGTTGATAAAGTTTTTGTGCTGGAATAAACGCATCCATAGTACCCGTTTCCAAACTTAATCTTTTATACGAACGAAGAATCGCTTGTTCAACGATATGCTCTAATATCTTACGAGCAATACCTTTACGTAAAAACTTGGTCGATGTGCGCATAGACTTTATCTCGCAATGATCTTTATCAAGTTCTTTTATAGCGCCAATACCAGCTAAATCTTGATTAACCCATAAACTCCAGAACGTTACATCGGGGTGTTCAAGTGCACGCAAATCTAGCGCGTGAACACTTTCTGGAGGTGAGTGAGCTAGCATATCTTCATGATGTTCTTGTAACAAAGAAATTACAGCTTCATGTCTTAATTCGCCAAGCTTAATATCCATATTGCACCTTTGTTTATCTGTATACCTAACGCCCATTCAGAAGCTAAAATAAGCGAGGCACGAGCAATGGCCAGCTTTTTTAGTCCTTTGGAATACCTTGTTATTTGCTAATTACGAAGAAAATGAACACTATATCTGTAGTAACTTGGGATATGACTATGTTCAATATCAACAACTTTATAGCTATTATATTCTGGATTTTCTGCAATAAACGCCATAGCTTTTTCATATAAAGCAGAATCAGTTCCTTCTTGAAAGTTTACATCTGTAGCCCATTGGGGAGGTGGGCCTCCGTAGTAAATTTTTAAAGTATAAATATCGTTAGTCTTAGCTATAGCCTCGAAGGTTGATCCATAGGTTGATGTTGTAACGCAAGATGTTGTATTTAGTAAAAGGATTAAAACAACACAAAACTTGATCAATAATTTCATTAACACTCCTATGCTCTAAGGCAAATAACGCCCAATTTACAGGCAAAACTAGTTGGCTAAAATAAATGAACGAAGTGAACAAAAAGCCAACTGTTTTTTGTCCTTGTTTAATTTCTTATTATGTTTCTAATTTAAACGAAGAGTAAGTTTTGCAACCCTACGACCTAAGTGCTTTGCCGTTGCAAGATCAACTTCATGTGCGACACTATTAGTCGTTTGGGAAACGACTCCTAATTGGCAACCTAATCGATTTAAAGTGGAACTATCTGTTCCATATGAAGCATCAATATTCACCCACAACATACCATGCTGACTTGCTAAAGTGGCCATGTATTGCAAAGTACTTGATTGGTCACCATTTAGGCCTGTTCCAGAGGTGAATCCAGCAGAGACTTTATCAGCCCACTCTTGGCTCTGCCAATGTTCACTTGAAGCATCCGCAAAAGCCTTGAATTGAGCTGATACACTTCCCATATATGTTGGGCTTCCAAAGATAATCGCATCGCATAATTTTAGCGCTTTGAATAACTCTTCGTTTTCAAATCTTCCTTCAAGGATTTCGCGCCCTTCAATTTTATGTTCAAGCACAGTTATTCCATGTTCTTGTTTAGCACCTAAAGCTATTGCTTTAGCAAGTTGTCCTGTGACATCACTCTTAGAAAAATAGACTATCGCTATGCGGGACATCGATTTCAAACTCCTTTATTCGATTGTGCACAATCAAAACTAACACCTCGTTAAGAGGCAAAACACCGTTGATTAAAATAAGCGACAAAGGAGTATAAGCCAACTGTTATTTGTCCTGCTTGAGTGACTTATTATCTTTCTGTTTAATAATCCATGAACAAATTATCTCATTAACCTCTTTAACTATTGGCTCATTACATGAGCTAGCATAGCTCAGTATTGATGACTCTTCTGTTTGAACCCTGAGCATATGATCCATGTTTTCAATTATATGAACATCTGACTGACTTGAAGAAATACTTGGTATTAAAAGTGTATCATCGGGATGGCACTGAAAATCTTTACTGCCTCCAATCGCTAATATTGGGTGCTCTGTATTTTTCAAGAACGATTTAACGTCATAGTTAAAAGTCTCTCGATAAAATTTCGTACTCACCCTAGAAAAAGAAACCCATATTCTATTAGCTTTAGTTTTTTCAACCTTACGCCTAAGCTTTATCATGGTCTCTAATGGGGTTTTAGAATATAGAAACAATCGGGCTAATTTTCCTTTTATTCCCGTCATTTTGTTTAAATCACGATTAAATATTTCAGCGTTTTTGACTCCATCTTCTTCAAAACTTCTTAGACTGGCACATAACATCAATATACCTGCAAGGTTATGCTTTTTAGACGCTATCTCAGGAGCTAAAACAGCTCCTTCACTATGTCCGAGTAGATAAATTCCCTTTGAATCTACAGCATCTGTTTGCTCGCTAATGAAGTCAATTGCAGCACATGCATCTTCAACCATTTCAGATAAGCCAGCAATATTAAAATTGCCTTCACTTTTTCCACAGCCTCTTTTGTCATAACGAAAAGAAGCAATTCCTTGTTCAGCCAAAAAGTCGGAAATGTATTTAAAGATTTGAGTGTTGAAGCCTGAAATATTCCCGTCACGATCTTGAGCACCACTGCCATGAACCATAATTACACAAGGTGGTGGTGCGTCACATTTAGGTACAGTAAGCGTACCTGATAGAAATATGTTATCCGATGAAAAGATTACTTCTGCGAACATGACAACCCACTTTTGAAATGTAACACCTTGTTAAGAGGCAAAACACCGTTGATTAAAATAAGCGACAAAGGAGTATAAGCCAACTGTTATTTGTCCTGCTTTAATAGCTTGCTAGAGGTAAACGTCCCCGGAACAACAGCATTAGCGACTGATTTAAATAACACTACCCACAACGCCAACAAGACAAACCAATATAATTTTGCCCCCTCTGTTTTTAACTCTCGTACTTTGGGTTCCATATATACATATGGAAGTAGAATGTTATTTTTTGATTTTATTTGATGGATTAATCCATCTTCATGCCAAATAGAAACATTAGATCCAACCTTTAAACTTCGTGCTAAGTTTTTACACTTACCCTCACCAATACCAACTGCTGAAAAAGTATCTTGGTATGAGCCAATATTAAGATCGAAGTATGAATATACTTTATCCGTTTCATCATCTATCACTTCTTCTTTATGACATTCAACAAAGTCAATTTTTGTTGAATATTCATGTATGTTCGTTAAATCAGTAACTATATATTTAGGTAATACAAAGGCGAGTACAGCTAAATTGATTAAGATAAAACCCAAAATGAACAGCTTACGCTTTTTTCCATTTCCCTCAGCAGAGAAATCAATGATAAATTCATTTTCATCATCGTCCTCGTCTTCCTGATCTTCAATTTCTTGGGCTTTTTTTTCAAACTCTCCACTTTCTTTTCTTCGTTGAATTTCTTCACATAACTGCTTATATCGCTCAGGAAATTTATCTTTATCGATATTTTGGTTAACATCAAATAATTCATCCAATGTGTAATTTGAATAGTTGATTGACAAGATATTTCCTTTTACCTCTAACGCCCCATTAAGAGGCAAATAATGCTTGGCTAAAATAAGCGACGATGGAGCAAATAGCTAGCTGTTATTTGCCCTGTTTGAATGACTTATATGCCTTTTGTCTATTTAGTGATCAGAACTAGAGCTACTTCCCTTGTTCTGTTGATTTAAAATCTGGGAGGTTTTTTCTTTTTCCCATTCTTCACCAAAGGGTTGAAATACCTGGAAAGCGAGGCCAGCAATAAGCGCACCAAAAGATAAGAATACAACAATCAATGGACCTAAATTTTCTCCATCATTGTAGTTAGGCAACATAAATAGGAGAAAGACTGCAATTAAAAGTGCCGAGAATGTATAAAAATATTTTATAGATTTAACCTTCTCTTTTGCTTTGTTGTGCTGAGAATGATCTTTAATCATATCCGCATCCCCTTCTGTTTGGAGATTTTTTTCATTATTTATAGCACATATAAGCTCATCAGTTGAGATTTCAAAAACCGCAGCCAAAGACTTCAAGGTTTCAGTTCCAATGCTTTCTCCTTTTTCTACTCTTTGAATTGTGCGAACATTTAAATCGCTTAGTTGCGCCAATTGTTCTTGAGACCAGCGTTTTTCGAGTCTTAATGATTTCACAGGTAACTCCATTTATTGTTGAATGCTGATGCACTATACACCAAGGGCATACTGTCGGTAATGACAAACAGACGACAAATAGCCGACAAATAGCCGACAGACATAAATTTACGCTTAACAACGCCGCATTAAGCCGAAAATTATAGTTGGCTAAAATGTGTGAAGCACGAACAACAGCCAGCTGTTATTTGTCTTGCTTAAGTGGCCTGTTATGTAACGATTACAAACCCCAGATCTGATTTAACGATGCTAAAATAAAAAAACAACAGAATAATGAAATAGAGCCGAGTATAAGTGACGTAAATATAATGACAAAATGGTTCCAAGACTTAGTTGAAGCTAAGAAAAGGAATGGACCAACTAGCCAAATAGAAGAAGATAAAAACAATGCAGAACCTATTTGACTTACTTCGTCGGTTTCACTCCATACACTTGCACCAATAACTAATAAAATGCATAACAAAGCGAACCAAGAATACAAAACAAACTTGGCTGATTTAATATTGGTTTTACTCACACTAAATATCCAATATAAAATTAATATCGGTGCATTAAAAATTAATAGATCGATATATGCCATACTTCCTTAGTTACCTAACGCCCCACTAAGAGGCTTTTAATTGTTGGCTAAAATAGTCAGGCACAAAAAACAGCCAGCTGTTATTTATCTGTTTGAACGCATTGTTATGTGAAATATATCTCGGTGCTATTCCTCTAAAATAACTTCGAAACCACCGTAGATTAAACGTTTACCATCAAAGGGCATTGGATTTTGATCTGGGTGCATTCTAGGATCTGCCATAATAGCGTCCCAACCAGCATCACGAACTTCCTTTGTTGGCCATACAACAGATGAAAAAACTACAGTTTCATCTTTGCCACATTTTACAGCCATAGGGAAGGATGTAATATCACCATCAGGAACGTTATCTCCCCAACTTTCAGTAATTTTAAGTGCTCTGTGATCTTTGAATACGACCGCAGACAATTTCGCATGTTCAATGTACTTTTCTTTATTTACTGTTGGTACTGCGGCAACAAAACCATCGACATAAGACATATATTATTCCTTTTATACTCTACAGGTTGAAGTTCACATAACGCCCTATTAAGGGGGAGATTGTAGTTGGCTAAAGTATAAAGCGAAGCGAAACTAGCCAACTGTTTATTCTCAATTAAAATTTATATTGTACAATTGCCATATATTGCTTTTGCCTATGTTCCGCTGCTCGACTTTCCCATAAAGTTCTATTTTCATTGTTCGAAGTTGAGTTGATAAATTCAGCGCCTACATTCCAATTTATATCCAGTTGATATCGCCATGCCAACGTAAGGCTATCACCATCGCTGTCATTAGGGTCTTGTCTGTTCTGATCAGTTTCTTTTACTTTGAATTGGTCATGGCGTAGTGAAAATCTATGTGATCCTAATTTATAATTAAACATCACATACCATGAATAAATATCAGTAAACACTCCTGTTTCTTGACTGCCCATACCGGTATCACCAGATAAATACTGAGCTAACAGCCTAAAGTTACTTGTAAATTTATGTTGCATGGCAACGGAATAATATTGGGTTTTCCAAGCATATTGACGATTTTTTTCAATGGCATTTGGATCACCTCTATTATCGTAGTAATAAACTCTCACGTCAGTTTGTTTTAGATAACGCCAATGCCCTCCAACGTAATATCCCCATTTACTATCTGTTTCAATAAAAGGCTCAACAAAATTAGGCGTATTAATAGGGATGTCTTGCTGTGAAAAGTAATCAGAAAAGACAACGGCTTCATTATAAAAAGTTTGCCTATTATGCTGTGCCCAACCACGCCAAACAAGCAAGCTGCCTAAGCCATCATTCGCTTTAAATATAGAGGCTAATGCGGTATAACTATGAGGGCTATTATGCTTTCTTCCACTTCGAGTGATTGACCACTGAGCACCTAAGGTTCTTTGCTCTTCTGCAATCCAAGAATTAATCGCTGAAAAACTATATGTATAAGGACTTGTCCATCCGGTTGATGTATTTTCGAGTGACATTTGAGGATAAAACATGCCGAATTTAATTTGATGTTTTAAGCCTTTATTTAATGGCGAATAAGTAAAGTAAGCTTCTGTTAAACCGATGCTTTTTTCACCATCAGGATTGTAATTGGCGACAAGATCAAAATTAACATTAGAAATTAAGTCGCCACTTATTTCTATCGCCGCTTGTGTTAGCATCAGTTTATCGTCGTCGTTATACCGTAATATACCCACGCCTTCTTCCTGCCAGCTATTTAACCAAGGCTGATGATAATCGGCTTTAATATATCCTGCTTCAATCACCCCTTTAACCGTTATTTGTGCAGCATTAACTGCAGAACTCAATAGAATAAAGGTGGCTAATAGTGTTTTATTTGTTGTACTAAGCATTATTTTCCTCATAATTGAGTAACTAAGGTAAAACTCACCGCCATGAATCGCCTTACTAATAAAGTAACCTTGTGCTGTTTCAACACCAATTTTATTCAACATCTTAAGACTTTATTTATTTTCAATGCCTTCAGCTACAACACTTAATCCTAAGTTGTGCGCTAAATCAGTGATCGATTTAATAATAATACTATCTTCATTACTTGTAATAAGTTCAAGCACCATAATTTATAGATATTGTACTTATCTTTACAAACGTAAAAAGCGATATCAGAAAATTGCATTAGGCCATCAGCTTTAATAGAGTCTTCTGGATATACTGCTATTGCCATACTGGCCGAGACATCTAATTGTATATTATTTATATCAAAAAACGGCTCGAAAATCTTGACTACTAGTGCGACTAAATCATCAATAAAAATATAAATCGTACTAAAATACGATTTTGTAATGATTTCAAATTAATAGTCATCTAATTCATCATCATCTTCATAGGCTGCATATCTAGGCTTCATCGTCTCTTTTACATTAATGGTGATATTCGTATGACTAGAAACCGTTATTTTTTGAGTAAAAGATTGATCAGCCTCTTGGAGTAATGGATGCCATATTTTCAGTGTGTATTTTCCATCTGGGAGTGCTAAATTAATATTACCCTCACCATCAGTTTTGCCAAACCAAGGGGTATCAACAACATAAACATAACCAACCATCCAGTCATGTATGTTGCAGCCTAGGATCACTTCTCCAACTTTATCAAACAAACGAGGGTCTAATTTTTTCTCACGGTATAGTTGTATTTCAAAAGTTTTCGCTGGTGAAAAGGAATAAACATGATGTTTTATTCTGTCTGAATTGGGAAAATCAATGTTAGTATTTTTATTAACGACTAGGATGTGGGGGGAAAATTGTCGATTAACTTGATCCATAATAGCAGTATAAGGAACCGACAAAGTACTCTCTGCCACGGTAGGTTTTATTTCTGGCTCAGCGAAAACGACTATATTAGACAATGGTTTGTTATCGACATCAATCACTAGAAAGTTTGTATTGCTTGCTTTACAGGCAAAGGAACTAAGAATCATTAAAACAGAAATTATTTTGTAATTAAAAACTCTTACCATAATGCCACTTTCCACGCTTATTATTAAATATCTCTATGTTACAAAATTAACACATTTCACTTATTTATTACTATATTTTACCAAAACAATTGGCCATTCAGACCAAAAAATCAAGAATTTTAGACGGAATACTAAAGAATATTATTCGAATTTAAAAATGTTATTCACTTAACAATACTTGAAGAGAAAATAATTGCGCTCAAGCCATTAGTCATTTTTTCCTTTTAGATCTTTAAAAAGGCGCTAACCACTATTTTTATTCGTAGTAGCAAATCATTTCTTTTCTCCACATAGCTTTTAACAGAAAGCTTCGCCTTTAGAGTCTCAACCAAAAGACAAAATCCAATTATCTTTAATAACTTAACAAAATAAAAAAATCATAATGTAATAAAAAAATTAATAGCTACACTTAGATAAACTGATGAAATTAATAAGTGACGCTTTGAGGAATAAATTAATGATGAGATATAAAGCAGCGGGCATCGCCTCAATAATATTACTATTAATAACACAATCGTACTCACCCAAGGTCATGGCCTATAATATGGCTCAAAACATTTGTGAGTATGTCGCGGCTGACGATAAGAGGAGATTCCGCTCTTTATTAAAAGCACAACGTATAAAAATACGCTCTATTTTTGATGAAATAACCTGTAACGGTAAAAATATATTATTTTTTGCTGCAGCAAGCAACGCTAATGATGTCGGTGAAATGATTATTAAAAAATTGCCGAGAAAAGTATTAGGTGAATTAGTTGATGAATTAATAATTGCCTCGCCAACCTTAGGCACTATAGCTAAAGAAAGAGCCGGTTAAGTGATCTATCAAGTCATATCAAGACAATAATGTTTTTAATCTAGCTCAAATTTACGGGCAGTTATTATGATAAAAATAACAAGACCACTCCTTTAACTAATAATAATTTGGGGTGGTCTCAATTCATCTATTTGCAGGGTTGTAAAACGCCAGCAATAATTTAACTAACTAATCAAAATCCCATTTAAAGGAAACATCAAAAGCAATGCCTTTCGTTTCACTACGAAATAAAGTATCAGAAAACTCTATTTCTTTACTTTCATCAAGTAGGTTTTGTACTTTGAATTTTAACGTTGTTGAATAGGTAGGATAGTAGGTATATACCATATCAAGTGAATGAAAAGGTTGCTCATACTTATCATCTTGCTCTTCAATACCTGGGATAATAATACGTTCACCAAAGACATTATAAGCCATTGTCACCGAGTGATTACCATTTGGCGCATCATAACCTAAATTGAGATTAACCACATATTGCGAGTGGCCAGTCATTCGACGCGTCGGATTAGTAATCGCGGCAGAAACCCCAGTTTGCTCAACAACGCGTTGCGTGTTGATGTTTATTTCAGAGTCACTTAAGGTTACGTTACCTGATAAGAAAAAGTCGTTACCATTCATACCAGCAAAATCACCCAAAAAGGCAAAATCTTTCATAAACTCTAGCTCAATACCATAAACTTCGCCGTCGTCTGCATTAGCAATAACGATAAGCGGAGGGCCATCTTGGCCTGGTGATTGTACTGATTCAATCGGATTTATCATATCTTTGTAGAATAACCCTACTGACAAGTTTTCTCCCGTATCTAAGTACCATTCCCAACGTAGATCGTAGTTTTTAATATCCGTGGTTTCTATACCAGCAGTGCCTCGAATAGGGTATCCAGTTAGCGGGTCAAGGTAAGTTGATGGCGCAACCTCGCGAATATCTGGGCGTATTGTGGTTTCACCATAAGATAAACGAAACTGAACAGCTTCACTCATCATGTAAGTAAGCGCTAACGCCGAGTATATATCATCTTCTTGAAAGGCTAATTTCGATAAATCTTCTTCTGTTGGTTGTGGTGGTAAATCAAAACGACCGGTTGCTGGATCTAAAGGTGCGACGACTTGACGGTAATCTTCCCAGCGAAAGCCGCCACTGATACGCCAAGTATTGTCAATAAACCAATCTGCCTCAAAGTAGTAAGCATCGGTCATTTGTGCTGAATAATAGTCATCGCCCATTACAGAGGTGTCACGTATAACCGTTTCACTGCCTTGTAATGGCTGATTAAGAATAATATCGTCTGTTAAAATATCATTCATTTTATTACCACTAAGACTCAGTTCTTCAAAGGCTAAGGTATTAACATCGATACGTCTGGAAAAAGCGTCACGGGTTTTTTCAATAAAATCACCACCGAACTTAAGCTCTAGTTCTGATTGCGAAAAAGTTATGGGTAAAGATAGGTTAAAACCGCTGTTTTCTACTTTATCTTCCAAGTCCTGAAAAGAATAACGGGTAGCGGTTGAAGCCTTACGTAAACTACTTTCGTTAGTAAGATCAAAAGTACCATCTTCGTTTTCATCACTGAGTATGTAGCGCGTAGAAACATTACCCGGTGCGTAACGACTTGAACGAGCGTCTGAATATTTCCAATCAAAACCTATGTTCCACAACCATGGCAGATTGTGAGTACCACGAACCTGATTAGCGATCATTTCGCGCTCTTCGTAGCTAACGTCACTGTCTCGAATGCGCAAACCATCACTGAGTAATACATTGTTAGTATTACCCAGTTTGTCTTTTATTTCGTCGGCGGTATCACGTAGCACAATGAAACTGTAATCAAGGCGATGATCTCGGTCATACTCTACACCTAAGTTCAGCAGTCCAGACCATTTTACTGAATGTTCCGTTGAGGTAACTTGGTCAAAACCTCGTACTAAACTCCATGAATCATCGGTGTTATTACGAAAATCTTGACCTTCGTATAATTCACTTACTTGCCATTCATTGTCATAAGATAAAGAGGTTAAATATCCCCAGCGATATTTACCCAGTTCAAATTTATCACCGAGCGCAATATCAAGGCCAAAATCTGGGGCGATATTTTCTTTAACTGGATCGTAATCACGATTAAGCTGCGCGGTTATTGCACGGTTTTCATCTTGACTAATATTTTTTAATGGACTGTAATTTTTCCATAATTTTTGTAATGTTTTGGGTGCTGCGCGAGTTCCATCATCTTGGCCACGCCAATCATCACTGCCACCATTGTAGCTGTAACCATCGTCAAAATTTTCGCTATTGCCACCTAAATTTCCAGAGATATTAAAAAGGAAATCTGTTGGAATACTTTTTAAACGGATATCAACATTACCACCACCAAAATGCGCAGGCATTGAAGGTGAGTAGGATTTTTGTACAGATAAAGACTCGATAATTGACGCTGGAAATAAATCCAGAGGTATAACACTACGTGTCGGATCTGGGCTGGGTACAGCGGCACCGTTTAACTGTGTGCTTGAGTAACGTTCGCCTAAACCACGTACATAAATAAATTTACCATCAACTAATGTCACACCGGTAACACGTCGTAATGCGGCAGCGGCATCGCTGTCGCCGGTGCGTGAAATTTGCTCTGCACCTAAAATGTCGGCGATAAAGGCTTGGTTGCGACGCTCTTCAATAATAGCGCTCGCCGTACCTTTTAATCGACTTACCTTAACAACAACTTCTTCAATAGCTTCATCTTCTGCTGATGTTTGCTCCGCTACTGCTGATGTCGCTGCTAGGCTTGTTATTATCGCTAGTGCTAAGCCACTTAATCGTAAACAATTATTTGGTTTGTTTACCTTGATTTGCTTGGCACTATGCATTAATTTTTTGTTCATCGTTAACCTCGATAGAGTCTCTGTGCTTGCTTTAGATACGCTTTTACTGCTTTGCTAATCGCTTGCATCAGTTAGGTTGATTGAGTATTTATTAGTTATGCTGAAATAAAAAAGCGAACACTGATTATTGGAAAAAACAGTGTTCGCCTTCAACGTCTAATTATTCTTCAAGACCTACTGTCCATCCTGCTGTCCAGTTTTTCGCTTTCGTTACGGCACCGACATGGTCAGCATTTTCAAAAAAGCTGTTACCGGTGAAGTCTTTAGGTGTTGTGGTATCGATGGTGAAAATGCCTTCTAATACCGCACTTGTATTTGCAGCCGTACTGTTTTCGGTATTATCGTTAATAAACCAGCTCATTAAATCAAAGGTTGCATCACTAGAGTCTTTAGAATCTTTAAACGCTTCATCACAAGCCACAACTGAGTTGCTCATTAGCGTATCACCAGATTTTGCTTGATCTACCGTTAAGCCAGCTTCCAACTCAACACATTCGCCCATGCCTGCAGGACCAGTAACAACAAAGTTATGAAGTTGTGCTTTCGAGCCTTCTCGGAGATAAACACCTTCAGAGTCTTTATCTGCAGTGTCAAATGTATTACCAATAATGGTCATGTTGGCAATACTCGGGTTTGATTGTGGTAGTTTGTTTGGTGTTGAGCCGTCGTTGTCACCTTCAATACCACGGTTTGCTTCACCATTTTGTGGGTCATGCTTAACGAGTACGTATTGTAAGTTGCCACGAAAGCCATTATCCCAATCAACGCTGTCATCTTTATTAGAGGTTAAGACCACGTATTTAAGGTTAACCGTGCCACCAAAAAATTCGATACCATCATCAGCATTTTCATGTACTTGAATATATTCGACTTTGGTACCAGAGCCAACACCACCAAATGTTATCCCGTTCAGTTCGTTGTCTGGTGCTATTTCATAACCTGCATGCTTAACAACGACATAACGTAATGTACCTGAGCTGTCAGCATCGTCTGTGCCGCCAAAGACTGCGCCATCTTGAGCACCTTCAATTTGAAGTGCACAGTCACTGCCATCCGTTGGACATTTATTTGATGTCGCATTACCCAATAACACTATTCCACCCCATTGACCTGCACCTGTTTCAGCGCCAGTCAAATCTTGACTCGACGTAAAAGTGATAGGTTTTGAGGCTGTGCCATTTGCTTGAATTTCTGAATCACGACTGACCACTAGGTAATCGCTACCTGAACGACCATAGATGGTTGTACCGGCTTCAATCGTCAGTGTTGCTGAGTTAATTTTATCGCCACCAACAAAAACAGCGCCGTTTAGAGCATAAATATTATTAGCGGTTAACGTTAAGTTATTAGCAATAACACCGCTTAATTGACAAGTAATGTTTGAGCCATTGACTGAAGAAATTGCCGATGTACCTGTCGGACAACCTTGTGTTTCTGCCTGAGCGGTTACTACACCACCACCGTAACCAAAGGCCCAACCTTCACGCCAATCGTTACCCGCGTTGTCAGCACTGTCAAACGCGCCAATGTAATCAACGGAGTCAAAAAAGGCATTTTGTGTATTAGCGACATCTTGTCCGGCATTATCAGCAACGAGTGGTGAGTTAGCATCGGGAATACCGTTTTCATTAATTAAAATAGAACTACTGATACTGTTGGATGCTTCTGCACTGAACCATGCTTCGAGGTCAAGCAAGACACTACCGTCTTCCGCTTTAGCATTTTTTAAATTTTCACTATTACTACAGGCCATAACACTGTTTTGCATAACAATTTTACCACTGTTAGCATTATTAACGGTTACAGAGCTCGTTGCACCACCTTCAATTTCTAAACATTCCCCCATTTCACTGGTGCCGGTTACCACCGTATTAAATATTTTTGCTGCGGTTCCTTCGCGTAAGTAAATACCTTCTGAGTCTTTATCTGCACTGTCAAAGTTATTACCCACAATCGTCAAGTTAGCGATAATTGGCGCTGACTGTGGCTCTTTATCAGGAGTAGAACCATCGTTATCCCCTTCAATACCACGGTTTGCTTCGCCGGCATTTTTAGCATGTTCGACATAAATATGTTGCAGCATACCTTTATAACCATTGTCCCAATCGATACTGTCATCTTTATTGGCCGTTAAAACTAAATGCTTAACATTGACCGCACCGCCAAAAAATTCTACGCCGTCATCGGCATTTGAATGTACTTGAATATAATCAACCGTTGTTCCTGAGCCAACACCACCAAACGTTATACCATTAAGTTCGTTGTCAGGCGCAATTTCAAACCCTGCATATTTAACAACAAGGTATTTTAAAATACCTGAATTGTCTTCCCAGTTTGAGCCACCAAAGACTGCACCTTCTTCAGCTCCTTCAATTTGAAGGGCACATTCACTGCCATCAGTAGGACATTTATTTGAAGGAGCATTACCTAAAATAACTACGCCACCCCATTGACCAGCTGTTGTTTCTTCACCCTTAACATCTTGCAGTGAGGTTAAAATAATAGGTTTAGTTTTTATGCCTTCTGCCATTATTTTTGCGTCGCGGTGCACAACGACATAATCACCACCTGATTGTCCAAAAAGAACAACGCCGGGCTCTACGGTTAGCGTTGTTCCTGCCATCACTTCTAAAGCTCCACTAATAGCATAAAATACCGGCTTGCTATCAGCACTGGCGACTAAAGTCATATCACTAGTAATTTTTCCATCAAGCACTTGTACAGCAACATCAAAACCTAAAGCTGTTGAAACATCTTGGCCCAACACCGAACTAGACTTACCCGGTAATTCGGTCACAATTGGGTCAGTTGGAGCAGGGTTAGTGATGGTTGTATCGCCTACTGAGTTATCTACTTGAGATGAAAGTTTAATATCGCCACCACCACAACTGGCTAAAGTAATGGCACAAGCTAGCGTACTGATTTTAAAGAGTGAATTTATTTGCATGTTAGTCTGCTCCGCAGAAATTATTAGAATAAAGTTGCGGCTATGCTACTAAGGTTAAATGACAGAATTGTTGAAGTAATATGTAGTTTTTATTTAAGAAAAATTACATAAATGTTACATAATAAATTTCTATTACTGATATCGCTTAACTTACTCACTGATCTGTTAACTTTTCAAAACTAAGCTATTAAAGCTGAACAGATTGAGATACGTTGTTGAATGCGTTAACGTGAGTAAAACTCATAATTTATCAAGAATGTACTATGATGTATTTTAATAATCCTTGGTAATTCAAAGTGAGCACTTAGCATTATCATCTAGTATTTTTTCATCCTAACTTTTAACAGCTCAGCCCCAATTAATGAAAGGAAATTGCATATGAATGACAAAACAACAACGACAGCTGGCAAATGCCCAGTAATGCACGGCGGTGCAACAAAGAGCAGTATGTCCAATATGGGATGGTGGCCAAAGGCACTAAATCTTGACATTCTTCATCAGCATGACAGTAAGACTAATCCTATGGGTGCGAATTATAATTACCGTGAAACCCTGAAAGATCTTGATATGGCTGCTCTTAAAACAGATATGCATGCCCTCATGACAGATAGTCAAGACTGGTGGCCTGCTGATTGGGGCCACTATGGTGGCCTAATGATCCGTATGACTTGGCATGCTGCCGGCACCTATCGTATCGCGGATGGTCGCGGTGGTGCAGCGACTGGCAATCAGCGTTTTACGCCAATAAATTCTTGGCCAGATAACGCCAATTTAGATAAGGCCCGCCGTTTGCTGTGGCCTATCAAAAAGAAATACGGTAACAAACTTAGCTGGGCTGATTTAATTGCTTACGCTGGCACTGTTGCTTATCAATCTATGGGGTTAAAAACCTTCGGTTTCGCTTTTGGTCGTGAAGATATTTGGCAGCCAGAAATTGACACATATTGGGGCGCCGAAAAAGAATGGCTTGCACCAAGTGGTGGAGAAGGCAGCCGTTATTCTGGTGAGCGTGATTTAGAAAACCCATTAGCTGCGGTAATGATGGGGCTAATATATGTTAACCCTGAAGGTGTAGACGGCAAGCCCGATCCCCTTAAAACAGCGCATGATATTAGAGTAACGTTTGAACGTATGGCGATGAACGATGAAGAAACGGTTGCCTTAACGGCCGGTGGTCATACCGTCGGTAAATGTCACGGCAATGGTGACGCTTCGCAAATAGGACCAGAGCCAGAAGCTGGAGATATTACTGAACAAGGTTTAGGTTGGAACAATAAAACCAAACGTGGCATTGGTCGCGATACCATCACCAGTGGTATTGAAGGCGCATGGACTACACATCCTACTCAATGGGATAATGGTTATTTTTCGATGTTGCTTAACCACGAGTGGGAATTAAAGAAGAGCCCAGCGGGTGCTTGGCAGTGGCAACCAATAAATATTAAAGAAGAGCATAAGCCTGTTGATGTTGAAGATGCAACTACACGTCAAACGCCTATTATGACTGATGCCGATATGGCGATGAAAATGGATCCAGCGTACCGTGAAATTTCAGAACGTTTCTCTAAGGATCCTGAATATTTTTCTGACGTTTTTGCACGAGCATGGTTCAAACTCACTCATCGCGATATGGGGCCAAAGGCACGTTATATCGGTAAAGAAGTCCCTCAAGAAGACCTTATTTGGCAAGACCCTGTTCCCACTGGAGCCACGAGTTATGATATTGACTTACTGAAAAATAAAATAGCAGCGAGTGGTTTAAGTATCAGCGAAATGGTTGCAACCGCTTGGGATAGTGCGCGAACCTATCGTAACTCTGACAAACGCGGTGGTGCCAACGGCGCACGCATTCGCCTTGCTCCACAAAAAGATTGGCAAGGTAACGAACCAGCACGCCTTAGCAAAGTACTTTCTGTGCTAGAAAGTATTGCCACAAGTAGTGGTGCAAGTATCGCTGATGTCATTGTTTTGGCAGGTAATGTTGGTATAGAACAGTCCGCAAAAGCGGCTGGTTTTGAAGTCACTGTACCCTTTTCACCAGGGCGTGGCGACGCAACAGATGAAATGACGGATATTGACTCCTTCGAAGTGCTAGAGCCCACTCATGATGCTTATCGAAACTGGCTAAAAGCTGACTATGTTGTCAGCGCAGAAGAACTAATGCTTGACCGAAGTCAGTTAATGGGACTTACCGCGCATCAGATGACCGTGTTAATTGGTGGTATGCGTATGCTTGGCACTAACTACGATGGTACAAAACATGGTGTGTTCACCGAACGTGAAGGTGTACTTTCTAACGATTATTTTGTTAATTTAACAGACATGAATTATACGTGGGAACCTGTTAGTGATAACCTTTATGAGATGCGCGATCGTCAATCAAATGAAGTAAAATGGACAGCAACACGAGTTGACCTTATCTTTGGTTCTAACTCAATTCTTCGTTCATATGCTGAAGTTTACGCGCAGGATGATAACCAAGAGAAGTTTGTTGCTGATTTTGTTACAGCATGGGCGAGTGTCATGAACGCTGATCGATTCGATCTAGTCTGATGATTAGCTAAAATTTCACGCCGCTATTTACCGCGGCGTGAATGATAAATCTAGCCTTAATAAGTAGCGAGTTAAAAGTATTGCACCCGCAATACTTTTTTTTTAGCTATAAACTCTTTAACCTAATAGCTGGAATGACCCCATATCCTTTAAAACTATCACTTGAGCTATAAGCGATTGTATTAGCGATAATTTTTAAGTTTACCAGCGCTCTACACTCCATTGCACGGCCATAATCGCAATTAATATAGAGCCAACAGGTAGTACACCTCTTGTATAAAACGTGGTGTTACGTAATAAAATTAATATCGGCAGTAAAATAGCAAGTATCGCTAACTGACCTATTTCAACACCAAGATTAAAGGCTAGTATACTCAGTAACTGTTGATCCGCAGGTAAGCCTAATTCTCCTAAGACACCAGCAAACCCCATACCGTGCAGCAAACCAAAGGCAAAGGTTAACCAAGCTAAACGTAAAACCACTGGCCAAATATTATTGAGCGCCGCAAATAAAACCGATAAAGCAATGCCCAGCTCTACCCAACGACTGCTTGGGCTTAACCAGCCTAAAGCGGTCGCTGTTAACGTTAGCGAATGAGCCAAGGTAAATGCACTCACGATCCATACGGTGTTAGTCAAAATAGTTTTAACACTTGATATAGCTTGCCACTTTTTATCTTTACGCTGTAGCACCGCCGGCAATAACAAGGCAAACAAAAACAGGATATGGTCTATACCGATCCAAATATGTACAACACCTTGATAAACAAATTGTGTAAATGTCGTCCAGGCACTACCTTTGCTCAAATCTATGGTGATTTTTCGAGTGCTGTCATCTAACACTAAACTGTGTAAGTGGTTACCATCACCAATATTTAGAACCACCTCATGGCTACTATCTAAAGAAAATATTGCGCTGTAGGCAATTTCTAATGGGCCACTGATTGGGCACTGACCTGAGAAATCAGTAACAGCGAAAGCTTCATTGGCATGATCTTGCAAACGCTCCATAATCTCAAAACGTAAGTTACACCTTAAATTTTCACGACTCAATAATAAATGCTCAGCCAAATAGCTAGCAATCTCAGCTTGTCGACTCTTGACCTCTCCCCAGGTTAACTCACCGTTGGCATTTATATCCAAGCCAACAGCTAATTCTAAATCAGTCAAACTCAATTGCCATTCGCCACTGATACGACCGGTGTCGTCGATTTCGGCAATAATGTAACTGGTACTCAATTGATGAGCGACGACAGTATTGGCCAGTAATAACGACAGGCTTATTAGCCCTATTTTTAACCACTGCTGCATATTTTTATCTCACTACTTTTACGGTTTATTAAGGTTTATTGTGTTGAGGTGTAGCTTAAATCTGAGGCTTTTTATCAGGTGATTCTTTAAATGCTAAAGCACGTTTGAGCAAGCGTTCATCCGAGCCCAGCTTAGCTTGTTGCCAATTAATTCTCGCCCAATAAAGCGCCTTAATAGGGTTAGGAACAATATCGAGATAATATTGAGCTATATCTGCAGCATGAGCGGTATCATTTCGTTGCAAACGTATTTCGATACGTTGGGTTAGTCGCTGCTGCCATACGCCATTAGTTGCCTTAGTTATTTGTTCGGCAAGGGTCAAACGTAATAACAAAGCATCATCAAAACTATCACTTGCTTCAACGATAGGTCCTAATGTATCTAAAACAATTTGGCCTTGTTGTTGTGCTAAATAAATATCCGCCCACAGCGCTAAATAACTAACAGGGGCCTGATTCAATGGGTAGCCTGACAAATGGTCTATGGCTTGTTGTGTTAGCTGCTGACGGTGAGCAAGATCAGCTAAAATTTGATTAAGCCATACCTGTTGGGCGATAGGTATATCACCCGCAAGCTTAACGATATTTCTTAACTGTTGGTAACTTTGAGCAACTTTGCCTTGTTCAGCACTAACCTCTAGCACGCAGGCGCTACTGACAAATAAACTGCCCTGCCCCAATACTTGTAAACAGGCACTTTTCGCAGCGTCAAGATCACCTTGTACCATGTGTATATTGGCTTTCATTAACCAAGCAGCGACGTTGTCTGGCTGATATTGAAGTATCTGAGTCAGTAATTGTTGGGCCTGATTAAATTGATGGTAATGCTGTAAGACGGTTGCTGAATAAAATTGTAGCTCTAGATCATTAGGGTTAGCGACCAACAAGGGTTTCAGTAAAGCGCCAGCACGGCCATAATAACGACTTGCTAAGCCAGGCTTACTTGCGTCATTGAGCAGTTGGGCGATAAAAATCTTTGGCTGTTGTGCAGGTTTAGGTACCGTCCAGCTAGCAACGATACTTTGATTTGATTTGGGCACATAACTTTCTGAATGCACAGGCGATGAAGTGGCAATAAAAACCAAAAATAACAAGGGGCTAATAAAACGAAGTGTTGGCATATCATTATCCATAAAAGGGCGCCTTCCTTGGCGCAGTCAAGATGGTTCTACTGTTGAATCAAGTCGTCGTATGCTGCTGGTTCCTCAACATCTTGAATAAACGCACGACCATTTACGGCCAAGGGTTTATCGCTTGGTTGCTGACTAAAAGCTGCACGACTATAACTGGCAAATGACACTTCCAGCGCTTCAATCGTAATATTGATTGTACCGCTAACAGGATAATTAATTCCATCAGAGGCAGTAAAAGTAAAGCTGTCACTTCCTGTCACTTCAGCATTAGGCTGGTAAGTGAAACTACCATTACTATCAATGGTGACCATTCCTAGCATCGGCTCTTGGTCTAAGCTAAAAGTCAACGTGTCACCATTTTCATCATTTGCGCTTAACATGTCAGTGATAGGCGTTTCTGTTTGAGTGATCAAATCGACCGATATCGTAGTCGGTGATGCGTTTTTCGTAATAGGTAGCTCATCGACATCATTATTACAGCCTGAAACTAGCATGGCGGCCGCTAAACTTAACACGACCCCTTTAAGCTTAAAGACTTGACTAAGATGAGATGCTGTATTTCGTTTACTATATAACATAATAGTGTTCCTTATTTAGAGCCTGGTAAAGGCGTTGCTAAGTATGGAAAGCTAGTATCCATCATAGAGGCATTACTTGGCGCACCATCAGTAAAGGGTACATTACCAACACTTGCATCTTCTGGTGCACATAAGCCCAAATCTGTATCTGTGCCATTAACAGGAATTGGGTAACATAAACGACCCATAACAACACGAAGGGCAATATCTACCACATCATCTCCTGGTCGGCGACCATTTGGAAAACCAGCTAAATCGTCACCAGCAACACCAAACGATGACTGCATATCGGCTGCCACTGCTGCAATACCAGTATTTAAGCGTAGCATTTCAGCTGCCGTCACTGTTGATAACTGATTAACACCTGGGAAACCCGTTAAAAATGCGGTAACTAAATCAACCCTAGGGAAATTAGTGGGTGCCAACGTTTCGATATTTGCACCTAAAGTGGTATTAACTGCATCTTTAAACAATATATTCAGCAGTTCAGGTAGCGTTGGATGAGTCACATAATCAGCAAACTGACCATCTGCACTTGGATGAGAACTTGAGAACTTATCTTTATCGGCCAAACCAATAACCAATTCATTCACTAAAGGAGAGCCAAGACGAGAAACTTGCGTCAATGCACCACCATTTACTTCAGTGTTATCAAAGCTAGCATTAGGATTCAAAATTCTAGCCTGAGGCAAACTTGCCGTAGTCCAACTACCGATAACGCCATTACCTGTGCCTGTTAAACAAGCTGTCGGTACTTCAATAGCGATACTAGTAACATTTTTGTCAGCTAAATCATCATTACTTGCTGATTGTGTAATACCACCGGGGAAGCCATCGCCATCGCCTGCTCCAGGAGCACTGTCACCTTCAACAGGAACAAAGTTCACTAAATCAAAAACTTTACCTAAATTAACCGCAAATGCGTCTTTACGCTGACCAACAAATACTTTTGCTGGTGCATCACAGCCAGGTATAGCAGCTGAGTATATATGGCTGTTAGCATAAGCTGAATACTGCTCAGCGTTGCTAAATGTTTTGTTACCGATGTAATCGAGTGGCTTAGCAAAACTTGCTCCACCCGAAGTACTATTAGTAACAGCAGCACTGGTACCCGTTCGCATTGGACCAGAAATCATATTAACCATGTAGCTTTCAGAGAAATTAGCCGCACTTTTATCTGCCATACTGATGCCGCCAACATTTTTAAGTGGTACACCAACAGATTTCTGTTCTCCTTCAGCGCCAACCATCAAAGCAACACCTGCATTATTGTTGCCTAACATCTGGTTAAAATTAAAAGTAAAGGTTATATCTTCAACAGCATCACCATCGTTATCAATATGAATCGCATAAGTTGCAGCAGGGTCCATAGCGAAATAGTTAGGTCCACCATAAGCATCCTGTAAAGGAATGTAATTTGCGATGAGTGTGACGTAATTGCCACGGCCTTCTTCATAACTATTGAATGCATAAAAGTCTGTTGAGTCGACTGTTGGCATACGTGTGACGTTAGGCGCTTCACGATGGCTTGATGCAGATACAGCTTGAGACAAAGTTGCACTCATTATTGCCGATACAATTAGTGTTAATTTAAATTTTTTCATGACGTTTCCTTTATAATTTATAGTTCTTAATGGTTACTTTCTTGAAAGCTCATTAAGTTAAACGATCGAGATTATGAATTGGATGCAAGAAAAATAACTTATTTACAAATTAATAATTATTCAGCCGAACCATAGTTTCAAATCGTGTTATTTTTACTTTTTATATTGGATAGCGTTGTTGCACTTTTTTTAGGTCATGTCGCCTTAGTCAACTTAATCAACAACAGCTAAGGTAAGCCTAGGTCATAAAATTATAGAATGTCTATTATTTGTCATTTAATATAAACAATATATTTACAAATTATTGACTTTTGTCAGCATAAAACAACAGATAAAAAAAAACGAAACTGTCGTTTCGCTTTTTAATATTCGCAGTAAAAGCTAAAGAGTAACTAAAGAATAACCAGTTCTGAAGTATATAAGACAGTGGTTGGTGAACCATTCGGTGAACCACCTAATGGCTCTAAGCTAACCGCTAAAGCCGCAATCTCAATCTGATCAAATAACTGAGGTTTACTTAAAACTAACTTACCACTTTTAGGTAGCAAGCCTAAAGAAATCGGAGGCCGACCGTCTGCTGCCACTATCCATAACTGATAATCAGCATCTGACTTAGCGATTAACTTCTTGGTCGCTTGCACGCTAATAGTGTCTGCACCAATTTCTAGCGCCCATAATAAGTCGGCTTGTTCATTACTCATTAAAGCAAGTTGTTGAACCTCAGGCTGAAGTGGTGGTTGAAAGCTAAATAACAACACAGCAAGTACTATCGCAGCCGCTGAAGCTAAACCCGCAATACCTTGCCAAACTCGAGGCTTAGACTTAGTTATTGCCACAACATTACTTTTTATAGGCTCAGCTACAAATCCTAATTGATCTTCGATACGCAGCCAAACAGCTATGTCTGGGGTAACCGGTGGAATTTTTTGCCCTAAGCCGTTGAGGTGCTGCTCCCATGTTTGGGTTGCATCACTGATCAGTGGAAATTGCATCATCAATTTTTGAAAGCGCTGACGAGCAGGGCCACGTAGAGTACCCAGCACATATTCTGCTGCAAGGGCGTTTTTGAGGTTTTCAGATTGATAATTCATGGTGTTAAGCAACTCTGTAAGCTCATAAGACCACGTCTTATCCAGCTTTTAATTGTACCCAAAGGGTTATTTAGGTGTTTAACCACCTCTTGATGAGAACAGCCATTGAAGTAGGCCAAATAAATAGCTTGTCGTTGTTGAAGATCTAACTGCTGTAAACATTTGTCGAGTAAGAGTTGTTCTGAATCACTTATTTTCTCACTAGTATCAAGATCAAAACTTTCATTCTCAATGAGTTCATCCTCTTTTCTAATTTTATGATAACGTAAAATGTCTAGTGCGCGATAACGCACTATGCTGACCATCCAAGTCAACACTGTGCCTTTACCCGTTCTATATTCAGACGCGTTATGCCAAATGCGGACATAAGCCTCTTGCAGAGCTTCTTCGGCTAATTCTTTCCTAGATAACATTTTTAGACAGACTGCATAGAGCTGTTTACTGGTCGCTTGATAAAGTTTCGAAAACGCTTGTTTATCACCTTGGGCTGACGCGCCAAGTAACGCTAAGTGCTGTTCATGTTCCATTATTTATTGCTCTTTTTTTAAGGAAAATTACATATACTCAAAGATAGTAACCTAAACAATGGTGATTTATCTACAATCCTCTTACTAATAATTTTGAACAAAAGTCTAATAAACATAAATAATTTATCACCTATATCAGCATGAATATTGAGGAGATTAATTTATAGGAAGATAGGTGAATATAAGATGGGCTATTTTTTTAGGTATAAAAAAACGGACACTTCAAGTGAAGTGTCCGTTTTTTAATGTGGCGGTGAGCGAGAGATTCGAACTCTCGAAAGGGATAAACCTTTACACGCTTTCCAGGCGTGCGCCTTCAGCCACTCGGCCAGCTCACCAATTTTTTCACTAACAGGCTAATTTTATTGAGATGAATTAGCATGATAATTTTATCTATTAAAGACATTTTAAAACAAGTCTTGACTCGCTACTCAGAAAATCTACTGCGTAAAAAAATAACTTTATAAACACTTTAAACTTATAGACATGCCATAAAATAAAGTTGCGCTATGGTAGGTAAATTTAATAGCCAACACAACTTAATTTTAATAAAAAGAGGCCAACTGATTACTTTACCAGCAAAAAATCACCTTAATGGTTATTTACTGGCTAAAGCGTTGTTAAACGTTAGCATGCGATCCAATGACTTCAATGCACCGTCGCGAAGTTTCATGTCTACAAACACTTCTCTGCCTAATGGATTAAGCAATGCGTCTTCTATCTCTTTTAAACCGTTCATTGCCATCCATGGGCAATGAGCACAACTTTTACAGGTTGCGCCTTCACCCGCTGTTGGTGCCTCAAAGAATTCTTTATCTGGGCATAGCTGCTGCATTTTATAAAAAATACCACGGTCTGTTGCGACGATAAACTTTTTATTGGGCATCACTTGAGCAGCTTTAATTAGCTGGCTGGTTGAACCAACAGCATCAGCAAGCTCAATAACATCTGCAGGAGACTCTGGGTGCACCAAAATGGCAGCATCTGGATGCAAAGCCTTCATATCCTTTAACGCTTTGCTTTTAAATTCATCATGAACGATACAAGCACCCTGCCACATTAACATTTCGGCACCCGTTTGCTTTTGAATGTATGCGCCTAAATGACGGTCAGGTCCCCAAAGAATTTTTTCACCTTGCTCATCAAGGTGTTCAATAATTTCTAACGCACAAGAAGAGGTAACGATCCAATCCGCTCTAGCTTTTACCGCCGTTGAAGTATTCGCATACACAACAACAGTTCTGTCAGGGTGCTGGTCACAAAAAGCAGAGAACTCTTCGATAGGGCAGCCTAAGTCTAATGAACAAGTTGCTTCGAGTGTTGGCATAACCACGGTCTTTTCAGGCGTCAGTACTTTCGCGGTTTCGCCCATAAAACGAACACCAGCAATAATTAGCGTTGTTGCTGGATGATTGTTGCCAAAGCGCGCCATTTCTAAAGAGTCGGCGACACAGCCACCCGTTTCTTCAGCTAAAGCCTGAATTTCGGGATCGGTATAATAATGAGCAATAAGTACCGCATTTTTCTCTTTCAATAAAGTTTTAATACGATCTTTATATTGGCTACGTTCATTATCTGAAAGTGGAGCTGGTTTCGCTGGAAATTGAAAATCAAATTCTACGGCTAAATTACTTTGCGACATTATTTATCTCTGATTATCTCTTTAAATACCACGCAATTATACGATATAGATATCGCGATGTGTATAAGACTTTTAACTATTAAAGATTAAAACAAGATAATACAGGATGGTATTTTATTGAACATGTAACTTTTGAATTAGATATTAATTAAGGATCGCCTTGAAGTTAAGCGTTTACCTTAAGGACTTACTTTAAGCAGTGTTTGGCCATAAAAGATTTGACCCTTGGAATCAACCGGCTTAACGTTTAAAAGCATCGGCTTTTTGTTGTTTGCTATCTGACTTATAAATTTAGAAATTAACTATTTAAGAAGTGGTCGGCCGTGAAGGGGTTAAACCTTCGAGTTAATCGGCTTAACGGTTAAAAGCCTCGGCTTTGGTATTTGTACTATCTGACTTATAAATTTAGAAGTGGTCGGCCGTGAAGGATTTGAACCTTCGAGTTAATCGGCTTAACGGTTAAAAGCCTCGGCTTTGGTATTTGTACTATCTGACTTATAAATTTAGAAGTGGTCGGCCGTGAAGGATTTGAACCTTCGAGCTAATCGGCTTAACGGTTAAAAGCCTCGGCTTTTTGTTGTTTACTATCTGACTTATAAATTTGGAAATTAATTATTTAAGAAGTGGTCGGCCGTGAAGGATTTGAACCTTCGAGTTAATCGGCTTAACGGTTAAAAGCCTCAGCTTTAGTTTTTGTACTATCTGACTTATAAATTTAGAAATTAACTATTTAAGAAGTGGTCGGCCGTGAAGGATTTGAACCTTCGAGTTAATCGGCTTAACGGTTAAAAGCCTCAGCTTTAGTTTTTGTACTATCTGACTTATAAATTTAGTAATTAACTATTTAAGAAGTGGTCGGCCGTGAAGGATTTGAACCTTCGACAAATTGGTTAAAAGCCAACTGCTCTACCAACTGAGCTAACGGCCGACATATAAACTGTGGTGTTGAGAATCATCATCAACTAATGCAAAAATCACTAACATGCTAATTTTGCATTGTACTTGTTAAGAAAGAAGTTGGTCGGCCGTGAAGGATTTGAACCTTCGACAAATTGGTTAAAAGCCAACTGCTCTACCAACTGAGCTAACGGCCGCCATATTTTCTTTTTTTCGAAATGAATTTCGAATCTTACAAGGTGCTTCTTTTTCTTTATAAGAAATAAACATTATAAAGAAGTGGTCGGCCGTGAAGGATTTGAACCTTCGACAAATTGGTTAAAAGCCAACTGCTCTACCAACTGAGCTAACGGCCGACATAAGTGCTAATTCACACTGCGTTGCACTAGTGCCTCAACGCGACGCATATAATACTCATAATTTTTTTTAGTGCAACCTTAAATTCAACTTATTTCTTATTAATTGACTACTTGCATAAAAAGAAGGCAGTTAGTGTAAGTTATCGTCGCTTTTATTGGTTATAAATTTTCTAACCTAGGTTTTGCTAGTTGAGCCGCACTTGAATCTGGGTATTGTGCGAGGACTTTCTGATACCAAATTTTTGCTGATGCATTATTATTTAGCTTTTGTTCAACCATCGCCAACTTCAACATTGCATCGCTTCGCTTGTTTGAGTCGAGGTATTGTTCAACCACTAAATTAAATTCATTTTTTGCTTTGGTGTATTCAGTTTTATTAAATAATAGCTGTCCTAACCAATAATGTGCGTTGGGTGCATAACTAGAATTTGGGAACTTTCGATTAAACGCTTGAAATTCAGGGATCGCTTTATCGTATTGTTTGTCTTTTAAAACTAAATTTACCGCGCTGTCATATGCTTGGTTTTCAGTTAAATTCGTTGAATAATTTATTGAAGCGTCTGAAGAGGCTTTTGCTGGGGCTATAATCGCCGCAGGAACGTTATTTTCAGGTTTTAATGCTTCTGTTACCCTACGGTCAAGCTCTTGATATAACTCACGCTGTCGATTCAAAACTTGACTAAGCTGATGAGTATGTAATTCAGTAACACCACGTAATTCATTCACTTCATTTTGAAGTTCATCAAGCTGTCGCTGCACCTTGACTTGGGCACGATTACGAGCATCAAGTTTACGTTCAAGATTAACCAACTTCTCAGCCATTGTTTCTGGTACCGAAGAGGTGTATTGCGATGGGCTACTTTTAATTGCACCCGTCTTGGTTATATCTATAACGGGAGCAGATTCTGCTGCCACTACCGCAAGGGTAGTAACAGCAAAGGACATCCCGAATAAAAATTTATTCAGTTTCATTTCTATCCTTGATTAGTAAACTAATACCGCACGACGATTTTTAGCAAATGCGTTTTCACTACGGTCTTTAATCATTGGCTTTTCTTCACCGTAGCTAACAACACTTAGCTGTGCAGATGAAACACCCATATTTTCTAAATAAGTTACTACCGCTTTGGCACGACGTTCGCCTAAAGCAATGTTGTATTCAGGCGTACCACGTTCATCGGCATGACCTTCAACTAAAACTTTCATGCTTGAGCTTTTGTTTAAAAATTTAGCATGTGCATCTAAAATAGCAGAAAATTCAGTGCTAACTGTAGAGGTGTCAAAATCAAAATAAACGATGTGCTCAGCACGAAGTTTTTCTAATGCTTGACGTTGTTGCTCTTCAATTTCAGCGGCACGTTGTACGGCACTTACTTGAACATCAGCAGTATTATTTTCAATTACTGAAGACTCTTGAGCATTAGTCGCTACATTGCTTTGTTCATCAGTTTCTGAATTTGAACTACAAGCAGATAAAGCCAAAATTGGCAAAGCAATCGCAAGAGCTTTCACAGTTTTATTCAAACGCATTATAATTGTCCTTATTTTTCTAAAGTTATGTTTTAAATTAATGTTTAATTTTTTATAAAAATGGTGACCAAGCAGGTGCTTTTACTTCACCATCAGCCGCGGGTAAGCGCGCTTTAAATCTTCCATCTACAGATACTAAACTAAGCACTTGCCTATTATTGTGTAAAGTACTGTAGATTATCATGCCACCATTTGGAGCTATGCTCGGCGACTCATCTAAACGTGTTTTAGTCAGAACTTGAAAAATTCCTGACGCCAACTCTTGTTTAGCTAAATGATAATTCCCTCGTGTTCTGTTCACCATAATTAGTTGGCGACCGTCAGGTGTAATTGAACCACCAAGGTTCATTTCACCATCAAAGGTGAGTCGTTTAACACGACCATCGACTAAATTTACGCGATAAAGCTGAGGTTTACCACCCCGTTCTGAACTAAATACTAATGATTTTCCATCAGGGCTCCAACTTGGCTCTGCATCTATCGCTCGATGACGGGTGATACGACGTAGTTTTCTTGTTGCTACTTCCATAACATAGAGCTCTGAATTGCCATCTTTAGATAACATCATCGCAAGTTGATTACCGTCGGGTGACCAACGTGGGGCACTATTTATACCAGGGTGATCGCTTATCATAGTACGCTTTCCGGTATAGATATCTATAATATATATTTTTTGTTGGTTATTCTCAAATGTCGAGTACGCTAACTGATTGCCACTTGGATGCCATGAAGGTGACATTAACGGCTCTTTAGAACTCAACAAAACGTGCTCATTAACACCGTCATAATCAGCCATCACTAACTGAAAAGGAAATTCACCTTGGTCTCGCACTATCACATAAGCAATTTTGGTTAAAAATGCACCTTTGCTGCCGGTTAACTTTTCATAAATAACATTACTGATGTGATGTCCATAACGACGAAATTGGTCAGCATTAATCTCAAAAGCACCCTCAGCATAAATATGATCAGAAGTTTGAACCAATTCTCCATTGCTTAGCATTTGCGATTGTCCACCGGTGATCTGCCCGCGAATAACATCAACCAGCTGGTAGCTTATTTTGTAACGACTAATACCTATTTGATTAATTTCTCCAACAACAACCGCTTCAACGCCCTCATTTGCCCAAGCTGAATAATCAATGTCTTGATCAGAAAAGGGTGTTTGTGGAAAACGATTATTTTTTATCGGGTTAAATTTACCGCTGCGCAATAAGTCTTCACCAATAATAGACGATATATTTTCTGGGAGTGGCTCTAGCCCTGTCCATTTAAAAGGTACAACAGCGATAGGTCTAGCGCTATCAATACCCTCGGTAATGACAATCTCAAGCGTTGCAAATGCACTATTTGAAATCAGTACGATAAAGAAAATGAAGGCTACTTTAAATTTATTCATATATTTTACTATTTTCTCAGTCATGGGTTATTTTTCATTGAATATAAACTGAACCATTAAAATTCAGGCACCACTGTTAGGCTAATCGTACGCATTTCTTTAAATACTTCGGGGTCTTTAGACACAGGTAATGTCCCTGCTTTATAAATAGCCGTCTTTGAAGCGCTACAAACTACTTGGTCCCCTTTGCCAATAACAACGTTGGTTACAAAACCTGATGGTGCAAGACTTATGGTTAATTTACAAGACTTACCTTCCATAGTGCTGCGGTCGGTGATCAAGTTTCCTTGAATTGTTTGCCTTATAAGGGCGGTAAAGCGACCAACCTCACTCATTGTTTGCTGATATCGGGCTTGTTGTCTAACCGCCATTTCTTCTGCCATTTGTTGCTCTAACATTTTTTGCTGTCGTGCACGCTCTTTAGCTTCTTGCTCTTTACGTTTACGCTCTGCTGCTTTTTTCTTGAGTAAATCATCGGCTTTTTTGGCTGCTATTTCTTCTTTTAAGCGCTTAGCTTTTGCATCAGCCGTCGCTTGTTCTGCGATTTTTTGTTCTTCATCTTTTTGTTTGCGTATTTTTTCAGCGGCGTTAGCTTTGCTTAGCGCTTTTTTTGCTGCTGAGTCAGCTGCCTTTTTCTCTAGTAATTTTTTCTTTCTTTGTCGCTCAAGTTCTTTAATACGTTTTTCTTCTTTAGCACGTTTTACCCTAGCGGAAGCCACTTGTTGTTCCAAGACTTTTAACTGTTGAGCATCATCAAGTTTTTTTTGCTTAATTTTATTAACTTGTGCTTGAATTTTACTTTTATCAACAATAGTTGCCTGAATAGTCTGTACTTGCACAACTTTGGGCGCCACTTTGGGTTCGCTGTCAAAATCGCCCATCAATAATACCGCAGCTAATACGATATGTAATAAGAAACTCAATGATAATGCGATAGCAAATTTTCGGCTCATTAATTATTTAGCTCCAGGGTCTGTCATTAAACCAACCGATGGAACACCTGCTTTTTGTTGTAATAACACCATTAGTTGTATCACAGCATCATAAGAAACAGCACCATCACCGTTAACAACGACTGGCGTGTCAGGTTCAACTTTTAAATGGGCAGCAACCAGTGTTGCCACTTGTTCAGCTGACATGGGTTCATTCTTACTGGTACCGACCGCTAAATAATAATTACCGTCGGCATCAACGGAAGCGACTAAAGGGGGTTTTGACTCTTTATCAAGCGCTTCAGCATCGGCCTTAGGAAGGTTAACTTTCACACCTTGAGTGATCAATGGTGCGGTAACCATAAAAATAATCAATAACACCAACATAACATCAATGTAAGGAACAACATTGATTTCTGCAACTTTACGGCGTCTTACTCTTTTATACATAAGATATTACTCCGTTTATGCTGATGGTTCACTGGTACTTTGACGTTGTAAAATACTGGAAAATTCTTCCATAAAATTACCGTAGCCATTTTCTAATTTTTCAACATGGTGGCTAAAACGATTAAAAGCGATCACTGCTGGTATTGCAGCAAATAAGCCCATAGCCGTGGCAATTAATGCTTCAGCAATACCCGGAGCAACCATAGCAAGTGTTGCTTGCTCAACAGCGCCAAGTGCAATAAACGAATTCATAATTCCCCAAACAGTTCCAAACAAACCTATGTACGGACTAATAGAGCCCACGGTCGCCATAAATGGCAAGTGTGTTTCAAGATGGTCAACTTCACGTGAAAGTGCAACGCGCATTGCTCGATGAGTTCCGTCAACAATCGCTTGTGGTGAATCCATATTGCTTTTTCGTAAACGGGCAAATTCTTTAAAGCCTGATACAAATAAACTTTCAATACCGGTGGCAGGACCTTTAGACGAAACTTCATTATAGAGTTTACTTAGGTCTGCTCCGCTCCAAAACTTATCTTCAAAGATTTTCATTTGTGCCTGTGCGTCGTTAAGTGCTTTTCGACGTTGAAATATCATCGCCCAACATGCAATAGAAAAACCGAGTAGAATTAACATTACACTTTTAACTAACAAACTGGCTTGCAGGAATAAATCAAATATAGAAATTTCAGCTGACACGTTTTAACGCTCCTAATATTTTTTCGGGAATAGCACAGGGTTTGGCAAGTGCTAAGTTAACACAAGCAATTTGGACAACAACAGCACAAATAAGCTTATTTTGCTGATCACTTATTTGTTGAGTAAAAACCAGACTGGCGCGTTTCAATTCGCTAATCCATGAGGTAACAATAAGTAAATCATCTAAGCTGGCTGAAGCTACATTATCCATTTCCACTCTTCTGACCACTAAACCAATGTTTTGTTCTAAAAAAGATGATTGATTAGCGTTTAATTCTCTCAACCACTCAGTACGTGCACGTTCACAAAACTTTAAATAGTTTGCATGATAAACAATACCGCCGGCATCCGTATCTTCATAATATATCCTAACTGGATAAACGTGTTTAATATCTGGCATGAGTTGTATGATGTAAAACGCTCAGTGCATCGTTATTTGTATTTTTATCGTTAAAAATAAAATTCGAGACACTCAATTATAATTTCTTCTATATTAATGATAATAACTTCTGACGACAAGCGTTTAGTGGTAATCGAATGTAACATTTTGAGAAATAGTTTCTAGCGGAGAATTACCGGTTTGTACCGCGCTGATTAAAGACACACCAAAAAAGTAACATTAGTTTTTCTAATGCGGAATATCTAATTTTTTTATCTTGTATAAATAGAACACTTACTCTAAAATCCGCTTGTTGTTCGAGCTAGCGTAATAATTATTCAAGTTTATCTTCACTGATATAACGGGGTAGTTGATAGCCAGACAATTTGAATAGATTTTATCTCTTCTCTCTGACATGTTTATTGGAACCCTATTTCCTCTTATCAACTTAATTTATAAGTTGGCCCACATAATTTATGTGGGCTTTTTTTTACCTAAAATTTGATATAACGATGTGGATTGGTTATTAAACCGGCTTATCTAAACCAAAATGCTGGTAAGCACGTTCAGTTGCTATACGCCCACGCGGTGTTCTTTGCAGGAAACCTTGCTGAATAAGATAAGGTTCAATAACATCTTCAATTGTTTCGCGCTCTTCGCCAATGGCTGCTGCGACATTATCAAGGCCAACAGGACCGCCCATAAATTTATCAATAATCGCTTGCAATAATTTCCGGTCCATTAAATCAAAACCTTGATCATCAACCTCTAACATATTTAGTGCTTTAGCGGCCGTTGCTTGGCTAACAATGCCTTGCGTTTTCACATCGGCATAGTCACGGACTCGACGTAATAACCGATTAGCTATTCTTGGTGTGCCACGAGAGCGCTTGGCCACTTCAAATGCGCCTTCTTCATCAATAGGTAGCTTGAGAAAGTAGGCTGAACGTTTAACTATTTCAGTTAAATCTTTAGTGTTATAGAACTCAAGTCGTTGCACAATGCCAAAACGGTCTCTCAGTGGCGAGGTTAAGGCGCCGGCACGGGTCGTTGCACCAATCAAGGTAAATGCCGGTAAGTCTAATTTTATTGAACGAGCAGCGGGCCCTTCTCCAATCATGATATCTAGCTGATAATCTTCCATTGCGGGGTAAAGGATTTCTTCAACCACAGGACTTAGACGATGAATTTCGTCAATGAAGAGCACATCATTTTCTTCGAGGTTAGTCAGTAAAGCCGCTAAATCTCCGGCTTTTTCTAAGACAGGACCAGAAGTTGTGCGGATATTCACGCCCATCTCATTAGCAACAATATTGGCAAGTGTGGTTTTACCTAAACCAGGAGGACCAAATATCAATAAATGATCGAGTGGTTCATCGCGCTTCTTTGCTGCCGCGATAAAAATTTCCATTTGAATTTTGACATGATCTTGTCCAGTATAATCGGCTAGTAGTTTAGGACGAATAGCACGATCAATGGTTTCTTCTTCTGGCTGGGCAGTAGGTTCAATAAGACGATCAGCTTCTATCATTATTTTCTCTTGTGTCTTTGCTTATTTAAATACGGCTAAGTGAGTATTGTCAGGCCGATGTTACTATTAGCAGCCTGTTATTTACGTGTTAGCTTTATCTACATTTTATCAATGCAGTAGATATTAAAGCATTGACTTTAATGCGTCACGAATAAGATCTTCACTCGTTGATTCTGCTTTAAATACGTTTCGTATCGACTTTTCAGCTTGTTGCTGACTGTAGCCTAAAGAAACTAATGCGTTAATCGCATCACCTTTTGCATTAGTCACAAAAGTATTTTCATGATGAAGCTCAATCGGAAGTGTTCCCGATGCTAATGGCGATGCCGTATGAGTGACTTGCCAATCTTTTAAACGGTCGCGCATTTCAATGAGTAAACGTTCAGCTGTTTTTTTCCCAACGCCTGGTATTTTTACAATGCTGGTCAAGTCGTCATGAGCCACACAGCTAACAAATTGGTCTGCAGACATGCTTGAAAGTATGGCAAGGCCTAATTTAGGGCCAACACCATTAACTTTAATAACCAGTCTAAATAATCTACGTTCGATTTTATTAGCAAAGCCATATAATAATTGCGCATCTTCACGGACCACAAAGTGCGTATAAATAATCGCTTGTTCGTTTAATTCAGGTAAGGCATAAATACTGGTCATTGGCATAGTAACTTCGTAGCCAATCCCCCCACACTCAATTAAGACTTCTGGTGCTAATTTTTCTAATAATGTTCCACGTAAACGACCAATCACAGCTAAAACCTTCTCTACATTAACTTTTGGCAACCATACCACTATATATTTATACAGTAAAGTCGCTTGCGTGGTTTATCGTAATCGTCCACGGACGATTTTACTAACCTGCCCCGCCATTTTTGCAAGAGTATCATGGCTATGCGCATGACAAAGCGCAATAGCGAGTGCATCGGCAGCATCCGCTTGCGGCATAGCAGGCAGTTTTAAAATACATTTCACCATGTGTTGTACTTGGCTTTTATCGGCGGCGCCCGTGCCAACAACCGATTGTTTTATCTGTCTGGCTGAGTATTCTGCAACCGGTAAGCCTTTATTGGTTGCCGCAACAATAGCAGCTCCTCGCGCTTGCCCCAACTTCAACGCGCCACCAGGATTAACGCCCATGAAAACTTGTTCTATAGCAAAAAGTTCGGGAGAAAATTGCAGGATCAACTCAGAAACACCAGCAAAAATAGTTTGTAGACGCAGGCTAAAGTCATCTTCCTCTTTATTGCCCGCATATGCTTTTATACAGCCACTGCCCAAATATGAGATTTTGCGACCTTCTTTTTTTATAACACCGTAACCGGTAATACGTGAGCCAGGATCGATACCTAGGATTATGGTCAAATTGAGTTCTCTTATTTAATAGTATTTTTAACGAAAGCAGGAATGGCTTAAAAGAGTATCGAGATTATGCGTTGAAGTCAGTTAAATGGCAATGTCGTCGTTCGTTGTAATTCATGGCGCCACAACATTGCCTAGAGGGATCAGGGTCTATGATTTACCTAGAACAAAAATGACCTGTACAAAGCAATAATACAGTGAAGGCATGGTTGCCTAAGAACTGTCATGACCGTACATTCTATAGATAAAAAAAGCAGCTAATTAGCTGCTTTTTATCGAACGCTGATTATTTATAAACTATTCAGCTAAAGGTTCTTCTTTCTTTTCAGCTTTAGGTAAACAAGCGATGCCCAGTTCAACAAGCTGTGCTGGATTTGCTTTACCCGGTGCATTGGTTAGTGGACAAGCCGCTGTGGTTGTTTTTGGAAAAGCCATAACATCACGAATTGATGATGCGCCAGTCATTAACATTACTAAGCGGTCTAAACCAAACGCTAAGCCAGCGTGTGGTGGAGCACCATACTGAAGTGCTTCAAGTAAAAAGCCAAATTTTTCTTGCGCTTCTTCGTCACTAATACCCAAAATCCTAAAAACTGCAGCTTGCATATCTTGGTTATGAATACGTACCGAACCGCCGCCTAATTCACAGCCATTTAACACCATATCGTAAGCATCAGAAAGCGCGCCAACAGGGTTAGCTTCTAATGCTTCAGCCGTTAAATTAATAGGTGCGGTAAACGGGTGATGAATTGCATGCATGCCGCCATCAGCTTCTTCAAACATTGGGAAGTCAACAACCCACAATGGTTTCCAATCACCTTGTAATAATTCTAAATCTTCACCTAGTTTAAGACGCAATGCACCAAGTGATTCAGTAACAACATTGTACTTGTCGGCGCCAAAGAAAATAATATCGCCTGTTTTAGCATTAGTACGTGTTAATAACGCTTTTACCGCTTCTTCATTTAAGAACTTCAAGACCGGCGATTGTATGCCGTCAATACCAGTACTTAAGGCTGCGTCAACATCATTAACTTTTAACCAAGGCATGCCTTTAGCACCATAAATGCCAACATACTTAGTCAGTTCGTCAAGACCTTTGCGTGAGAATTTTGCAGCACCACCCGGAACACAAATTACCGATACACGGCCTTTTTCGTCGTTTGCGGGTCCAGAGAAAACTTTAAACTCTACATCTTTAACAATATCAGCAACATCCACTAATTCTAGTGGATTACGTAAATCAGGTTTATCTGAACCAAAACGTGTCATTGCCTCTAAATAAGTCATACGAGGGAATGTGCCTAAATCAACATTCATCAAATCTTTAAATAATTTAACGATCATCGTTTCAGCAACATTCATCACTTGCTCGCTGCTCATGAATGACGTTTCAATATCTATTTGAGTAAATTCAGGCTGACGGTCAGCGCGTAAATCTTCGTCACGAAAACATTTAACAATTTGATAGTAACGTTCCATACCCGACATCATTAACAATTGTTTAAACAACTGAGGTGACTGCGGTAAAGCAAAGAACTGACCTTTATGTGTGCGACTTGGTACTAAATAGTCACGTGCACCTTCAGGTGTTGCCGCAGTTAAGATAGGTGTTTCAATATCTAAAAAGCCCTGCCCTTCTAAGGACGTTCGCACTGCCGATGTTACTTTTGCACGAAAACGCATACGTTCTGTCATCTCGCTACGACGTAAATCTAAATAGCGATATTTTAAACGTTGTTCTTCTGAATTATTTTGGTTGGAATCAAGTGGTAATGGTGCAGACTTATTTAAAATAGTCAGCTCTAATCCTAAAATTTCAATAGCACCGGTTTTCATGTCTTTATTAATTTGACCTTCAGGTCGGGCACGCACCTTGCCTTTAATTTGAACACAAAATTCATTACGTAAGGTATTCGCTTTCGCTATAACTTCAGGTAAATCTGGATCATAAACGACTTGTACCATACCTTCACGATCACGTAGATCTAAAAAGATCACCGCACCTAAGTCTCGACGACGGTTAACCCAGCCGCATAAAGTAATTTCTTTGCCAATGTGAGATTCGTTCACATCACCACAATAAAGATCGCGCATGTCTGTTGTCCTGATAATACTAACTAGCTCATGCAAAGTATTAGCATGGCAATCGTTAGGATGGAAAATTGCCGACATTATAAAGGAATATGACGACAAAAAAAGCATTAAGGGGAATAGTGACCGTAAAATGATTAAAAAATATTTTACGGATGATAAAATAGTTTGGTTTTATTTATTTAGCTGCGTATGTCTCTGAGTTGAAGACATAATGATTTTTTCCATTTGCCTTAACTCTATACATTAACGTATCGGCAATTTTTAGCAGGTCATTATCTGTCACACCATCATCGGGATACATAGCAATACCAATACTACAACCAATATTAACCCGTTCCACCGACAATTCAAAAGGCTGCTGCATCAGCTTTAATACTTTGTCGGCAATATAAGCCGCTTCACTTTTTTGATGCAAACCTGTTAGCAGTAGAACAAATTCATCACCACCGAAACGAACAACCGTATCTGACTGTCGAACACAACTTTTTAGTTTATTAGCCACTTTGACTAACAGTTCATCGCCAACATCATGGCCATGGGTGTCATTTATAGTTTTAAAACCATCAAGATCGAGAAATAAAACGGCCATTTGTAATTGTTGGCGCTGATGGAAGCTAATGGCAGTATTTATCCGGTCTTTTAGCAATACTCGGTTGGCTAACCCGGTTAATTCATCATGGGTCGCCATATGTTTCATTTTTTCTTCAAGCAATTTACGCGTTTTTATTTCACCATATAAGCGCCTATTCCACATTATTATCGCAATAATAATAATGAGGATAAGTACACCAATTTGTGCTGAGACTCGCATGACAACGTCTTTATTAAACCCTGTTTCTATATTCACTCCAAACCAGCGGTCATAAATTTTCTGTTTTTCATTCTCAGAAAGAGTCAATAAGGTTTTGTTTATGATTTGTTGTAATTCAAGCCAATCCGGTCTAATGGCAAAGTGACTGCTGTCCCTTTGCAATTCTTCCAACACTGACATATCTAAAACACTGAGACTTTCTCGTTTCATTAATTCAGAAGCAGACGCTATATTAGAAATAAAACCGTCAACCTTACCTTGCTGAACGGCAAGTAGGCCGTCATTGTGAGTATCAACGAGTTTTAACGATATTAATGGGTGTTCTTTTCTAATAGCAGACGATAGATAGTAGCCTTTAATAACGGCTAATGTTTTACCATGAAAACTGTTAAGTGTCAGTTGAGAGCCCAATTGACGTTGGTGTAAAATGACCCAAGGCATACTCCAATAAGGTTGAGTAAATAGAACCTGTTTCTTTCGCTCTTGCGTCACAGAAATACTGGCAAGCATATCAATTTTTTCCTCGACTAATCCTTGATATAAGTCATTCCAGCTATCAAAAAATGTAAATTCAAACGCTAAACCAGAACGATCTGATATCAACTTAAGTACATCGGGGTTGATACCTGTTACTTGGCCTTTTGCATTAACAAATTCCATTGGCATCCAGTTTTTAACCAGTCCAACATTTACTTTTTGATTTTGTTCTAGCCATAATTGTTCAGACTGAGATAAACTCACTTTTTCAGCAGAGCGAACAAAATAGCCGTTATTTTTATCGATAAGCCAATTTCTCTCGAGTCTAATAAGTTGCTCAATAGGGATATTGTTAAAGCCTTCGTTAATCAATTCAACCAATTTATCATTACCCTTTTTTACTAAGGAATAAACCGGTGTTGGGAAAGTAACATTTTTTAATTGATAAAATGAAGATTGTAAATTGCTTTCTATTAAACGGGCATTTAGGTATTCTTGAGCACTGACCATAGCATCAACATTGCCTAATTCAGCCTGATGAAGAAGTTCATTAGCTGTCTGGTAAACCTGAACTTTTAGATTAGGGTACCTCTTAGTTAAGGTGTTTTCATAAGTAGTCCCCGCTAAAATACCTATTCTTTTACCTTGTAAGTCTTTCAATGAATAAACATTATCAATTCGGGTAGAAACAAACACGCCAGCATCAACACCATAAATTTGTGAAGCGATCTGTAATTTATTATTAAAATTTTCGGCTGAATAACCAATATGTATATCGACATCACCGCCTTGTAACATCGCTAATTCTTGTGATGGAGATTGAGCAATAAATTCAATTTCAATGCCACTTTCTTTCGCCCATAAACGCCATAAATCAATAAATAAACCTTGCGGTTGCCCCGTAGGAGATACCGCCATATAAGGCGGTGCTTGTGTTAGGAAGCTTAATAACAATGTTTTGCTACTTTTCTCTCGTCCTAACCATTTTTTTTCTATTAGCGATTTTTCGGCAACCGTAATTTTATCAAAACCTTCAACGATAAAGTCTTTTAACAACGTATTTTCTATTGATGTGGCGGCTACATATTCACCTTGATAAAAACTAATTCTTTTGTAAGGTGGGTATTGTTTATTTAATTCAAAATACTCACTAAAAAGTTTAGAAGGTTTTTCAACGTCCGTATAAACCATTATTTCGTTAGCTAATGCCGCTTGATATAAGACATGGCGATTTTCGTATAAACGTAATTTAAGGTGCGGATATTTTTCTAAAATGATTGCGGCATGACTTGACCCGCGAACCGAACCAATAATGTAAGGTGACAATTGGCTAATTTCAGTTAAATTAGTAAAGTCTCTATGGGTATAAAAATAGAAATCGTGATAGAAAAATGACGGTGTAAGCAATAATTCTTTACTGCGCTCTACTGTTTTAGTCATTCCGCCATGAATGTCAACTTCACCTGATTGAACCTGTGATAATGTTGATAACCAGTCCGTGGTAATAAATTCAATTTTAACACCTTGTCGCTCTGCCCATAGCTTCCAAAGATCGGGCATTAATCCATCCGCCTGTCCTTTGTCATTGAGGAACATATAAGGATAGCTGGTTTTGTTTATCGCTATTGTGAGTGGCTTTGCTGAGATTTCAAAACGTTCATTGTTTGCTTGCACTGTTATAGCAAAACACATCACCAGTAAGATTAGACAACGAACAAAATAATTGAGTTGCAACAGCAATTCCTTAATGGTTAAAGTGGATGAAATAACAACGATTATAGACCTTATTCGTCATAAGTTGCAGGGTAAATTTTAGCTTTAACTACTAAAAAGTACGCAATACTACCCTATGACAATAAATTTGGGTTAAAATAACGCAAAATTGATATTTAAATACCAAGACAAGTTCAGCCTAATGAAACCATCAGAACCCGATTTAATTTTTTCAAAAAAACAAAGCCAAATTAAAGATTTTACTTTTGACGCACATGTTGTCGAAGTTTTTCCTGATATGATTTCCCGCTCTGTACCTGGTTATAATACCATTATTGATACCATTGGCCGCTTAAGTCAGCGTTTTGTCACTGACAATAGTCATGTGTATGACCTAGGATGCTCACTCGGCGCCGCAACGATAGCCATGCGTAAAGCGATCACCGCAAAAAACTGTAAAATTATAGGTGTTGATAATTCTTCTGCCATGGTTGAGCGCTGTAAAATGCATGTTAGTGCATTCAAAGGTGCTACACCGGTAGAAATTATTGAAGGGAATATTTTAGATATTGAGATTGAAAACGCTTCAATGGTAGTACTTAATTTCACCTTACAGTTTATTGAGCCAGAAATACGCTCGACATTAATAGATAAAATAGCCAAGGGTTTAAAGCCTGGTGGCTTATTGTTATTATCAGAAAAAATATCAGCTGATGATAAGATCTGTAATGAACTACTTGTCGATTTGCATCTCGACTTTAAACGCGCCAACGGTTATAGCGAACTAGAAATAGCCCAAAAACGTACCGCTATTGAAAAAGTTATGCGCATTGATAGCTTACCCGAACATATTGCACGCTTAGAAAATGCTGGTTTCAACCATCAAACGCCTTGGTTCCAATGTTTTAACTTTTTTTCACTCATCGCCATTAAGTAACTTTATTCATGTCATTCAATAAATTTTATCAAGAAATAGCTCAAAACCGCCTAAGCCATTGGTTAAACACTCTTCCTGCGCAACTTAGCCAATGGAAAAAAGAACAATTGCATGGCGAGTTTGCCCAATGGCAAAAAACCTTAACCGCTTTACCAAAGACGACACCATCAGTCGTTAATATCAGTGACGGAGTAACTGTCGGTAAAAAAGAAGATATTACTGAAGGTGAATATAAGCGTTTAGAAAATTTACTGAAAAAATTTAAACCCTGGCGTAAAGGCCCTTACCATATCCATGGTTTGCATATAGACACTGAATGGCGCTCCGATTTTAAATGGGATCGTTTAAAAGAGCATATTAGCCCACTCAACAATAAATACGTTTTAGATATTGGTTGTGGCAGTGGCTATCACTTATGGCGTATGCGCGGTGATGGAGCTAAATTTGTTGTTGGCATAGACCCAACACAATTATTTTTTACACAATTTAATGCTATTCAGCACTTTGTTAACGACCCTAAAGTCAACTTATTGCCGTTAGGTGTAGAACAATTACCTGAGCTTAATGCCTTTGATACCGTATTTGCCATGGGTGTTTTATACCATCGCCGTTCTCCTATTGATTTTCTTTACCAATTAAAAGCACAGTTAGTAAAGGGTGGCGAGTTAGTGCTAGAAACTTTAGTGGTTGATGGTGATGAACATACCGTTTTAGTGCCTGGCGAACGTTATGCTAAAATGCGTAATGTCTGGTTTTTACCTAGTTGTGATGCGATGTGTGCATGGCTTTCGCGATGTGGATTTAAAAATATACGGGTGGTCAATACCGATATCACCGCACTTGATGAACAACGAAAAACTGACTGGATAGATACTGAGTCACTGGCTGATTTCCTTGACCCTGACGATAACAGTAAAACAATAGAAGGTTACCCCGCGCCAAAACGCGCTATTTTTATTGCTAATACTTAAGTTGTCGAGATAAGTAGTCTGTTAATTATCTGCAGAGCATATTTAGGTAGTGACTTTTATTATTTAAGTATGTGATTATGATAGGTAAAAAATTTAACACAATTAAGATAAAAGGGTGTCTATGAACGAACTTTGGTCGCAGCGAAAACTAGCTAGTGTTGCAAAACGTCTAAATGATCACCGTAGCCCTTTTCAGCGTGATCGTGCGCGTATACTCCATTCTGCTGCTTTTCGTCGCTTACAGTCTAAAACCCAAGTGATGGGCAGTGGACAAAGTGATTTCTATCGAACCCGTCTTACCCATTCATTAGAGGCAGCGCAAATTGGCTCAGGAATTAGTGCCCAATTAAGAAACAAGCATGCACAATTATCTGCTGAGCTTTTTCCTGATGATGAGAACTTAATTGAATCTATTTGTTTAGCCCACGATATTGGTCACCCTCCATTTGGGCACGGTGGTGAGGTTGCTCTTAATTATATGATGCGTAACCATGGCGGCTTTGAAGGCAATGGGCAAACTTTTCGCATTGTTTCACACTTAGAGCCCTTTAGTGAGTTTTATGGGATGAATTTATCTCGCCGAACATTATTAGGCTTAATAAAATACCCACAACTATTAACCGAGTTAACACAATTACCTTTACCTGTTGCTCCGCACAGTTTTAGACAATTAAAAGCGGCTGACTGGCATCCTGCCAAAGGCTTATATAGTGATGACACTGAAATGTTTGATTGGGTTTTATCGCCATTATCTGCTGATGATCGCGCTCTTTTTCAATCAATAAAAAAAACCAAAAACAAACATAACAAAACAATATTTAAATCACTCGATTGTTCAATTATGGAGCTCGCTGACGATATAGCTTACGGTATTCATGACCTAGAAGACGCAATAGTTACAGGTGTAGTCAGCCAGCAAGATTTTGAACAAGAAGTTATCACTAAACTTAAAGCAATCGATGAACCTTGGTTGCAAGATTATTGTCAACGTTTAACAGCAAAGCTTTTTAATGAACAACACTACATTCAAAAAGAAGCGATTGGCGGCTTAGTCAATTATTTAATTACCGAAATATATTTAGCTGATTTAAATGAAAACTCGACAATAAGCTTTACTGAACCCTTATTACGTTACAACGCTAAGCTACCAGTTAATGCCGCGAAGGCACTACAGATATTCAAAGACTTTGTCTTCTCATTTGTTATTAAACAAACCAGTATTCAACAACTCGAATATCGTGGGCAACAAATAGTGATGGAGTTATTTGAAGCATTGGCCAGTGATCCCGCTCGATTATTGCCTAAACATACCAAGCAGCGTTGGCTTTATGCAAAAACGCATAACTTGAACGAACATCGAGTAATTGCTGATTATGTCTCAGGGATGACGGATGACTATGCTACTCATCTTTATCAGCGACTGTTCCTGCCCAGTGGTTCATCCCGTCTAAGTGAGCGCTAACTCTAAGCATGCAATGAAGCTAGATATTGACTTGGCTTCATTGTTTACTGTTTGCGCTAAAAGTAAAACGGTCAATACTGACAAAAATTAGCGTAATAGATAAAGCTTAATTCAACCTTGCTGATAGAGTGAACAAACAGCACCTGCGGGATCTTTAATCACCACATGCTTATCTTTACCTACCTGCTTTATTTCAGTGAGCAATTCGCCGCCAAGCTCGATAACATTTGCAACGGCAGCGTGAATATCTTTAACTAAAAAATAAGGTAACCATGTCGCAGGCATACTAGCATTCACTCCTTTAGCATGACAAATACCACTGATCGCTTCACCGCTATCAGGACTCTTCATGACATAATCGTTATGATCGCCCATCGCCACGTTTTCAACTTGCCAACCAATAACGCGCTGGTAAAAATCTTTCACCTCAGTGGCATTGTCTACCGTTAAATCTAACCAAGCCATTTCACCTATTTTGTCACTCATTTTATTTCTCCACTGATTCAATTATTTTTGGGTTTCTTGGATAATACTTTTCAGGCAAGGTGCTGATATGTTCAAAATATCGGGTATCTTTATAGGGTAACTTCATAAAGCCTGATATTCCCTGACCTTGAATTGTTGGTAATAGCGTAATAATTTCAGCTAAACACTCGGCAAATTCTTGCTTTTTTTCATGGTTAAGTAACATTAAATAACTATGAATTTTTAAGTGAGTGGGCAAGACTTCAAAAATAATGCAGCCCGTATGATGAATTAGATTTAAACGTCCTAATACAGCCATTATTTCATCGGGTAGATAGAGGTATTCATCGGGGTCTTTACCGTCTTCAAAGTATGAATGCAAACGTGTAATATCATCTACCTCAGCAACATCACTGATCTCAAATGAAAACTCCTGTCCCAACTCAGCAATGAAGTCGTGCTCACTACTTTGTCGTTCGACATGCAAAGTATTTCTGGCATTAAATAAACAACTCTTAAACATACCAACGCGGTGAATACCTTGAGCGAGATGCACCATATTATTGACAGCACTTTGAAAAGAAGCATTAAGATTAGGGTCAAACAAGGTTAAGTTAGAATCAATATAAACACCATCGGCCTGCCAACGTATCGCTAAACCACCAACCACAGGAAAATTACCTAGCCGACCAACTGCGGCAATAAATGCTTTTTCGGTATCGCCCATGCCCATCAAAAAGTTTTTGTAATATTTTTCTAGTTGCGCATCATCAATCTCGTTTAACTCATCACTCTCGGTAGACTCTCTTAAAAAAGATTTTCTCGAACCGTAAACCACAGTATCAAAAATTTTGTCTGTTTTAGATTTTAACCAAACAGGAATAAGTAATTTAGCATCGAAAGCCGTATGCTTTTTGGCCATAACCATGCGTTTTAAATAAGGTAACTGTTTAAAAAAGTAATCACCGGCGCTATTACGTGTTTTGAGATCGTCGCTGAGCATAGCATCAATAATTTTCGCCAGTAACTTTGGTAAACCCAATGAAAGCGGAGAAATAACCTGATGACCATATCGACACGATTGACCTGACGCAATCGCATAAATAGTTGCCGCTAACCCCTGTTCATCAAAGCGAGGCGAAGACATTGCGCCACTTATTTGGTCTTGACCAATAAAGTAAACATCACCTAAACGCGCATTAGTATTTTGCAAATCGCTACTCATTAAATCCATGACACTATTCGCGGTATTTTGCCCACTAGCATCTAGCTGCGCAACAACAGCAGAGCCCCAGTCGACTAAGTAAACCTTGCCCGTTTTTTCATTAAAAACAACATTTGAGGGTTTAATATCCCCATGAACATAGGGTTTCCCTTTGCTGTGTTTTTTAGGGTTGCGTAAATAAAGCAAAATTTCAGCGAGTTGAATCGCGATATTAACGACAAGTTCAGGCGCTAACGGCCCATGTTGTTGAGAATATTTTTCTAAATCGATGCCCGGCGCTCGTTCCATATGCACGATAGATTGGCGCTTAATTTTGTAATATTTAACAACTTTAGGGATGCGTCGATGCGATAGCTCTCCTTGAATTTCAGCTTCTTCTGCTAGTCTGTCTTGTACGTGTTGCGGTAAGTTCATCCGTGAAAATTTGAAAACGAAGGCATTCCCTAAGTCATCATCACCATTAAACACAAACCCATAGGCGCCCTTTCCCAATAAGGCGATATTTTTATAGCCCAGTAAACTTAATTGCTGCTGACATAATTCAACCCAAACTTTTAATTTAGTAGCGTCTTTAGTGTTTAATAAGTAAACCGATTGCTCTTCGGCAATATAAAAATGTTGCAGTTTATTTTCGTGCACGTGATTTCCTAACAATGCTTGCTCTGCTAAAAAGTATATCTTTAAAGTGACTTGATGTTAACTCAAAGCTCCCGCTTAAATTTAAGCGCTTGAAAGATAATTCTATTGAGGTAATATCTTTAAAAAATAATAAAACATAGATAAAAGGATTTATATGAATTTACTAAAAGCACTGATACTTTTGGCTGTTGGAGCAATACTCGGCTATGGTTTTTCATCGTTGAGCACAGAAAGTTATCAAGATAATTTGGCTCATCCTACGGTAATGGCAGTTAAGACACCCCCAACCGCAAAGATATCAAAATTTAAAGTCGCTCCGGATTTACTCGATCAAACCGTTGTCGCTACTCAAGTCCAACCACAAGTCACCAATAACCAGACATTAACAACTGTTGACGATGAGGAAATGTTAAATCAGCAGCACCTAGATTTAATCGCTGAGCATCAATTATTAAAAGACAAATATAAAAAATCTAAACGTAAAGTATCATCATTGAAATATCAATTAAGTGAATTTGATGGCAGTGAAGCAACCGACGAAGAAATGGAAAAACTAGCTCCAGAGCCCTTCAAATTTTTCTTGAGTTCATTTCGAGGAAAAACAAGAAATGACATCTACGATTTTCATCAAAAAGAAGACGATTTAGATTGGGGTTATAATATGCAAAACAATATTTCAGACTTTGTACTAACCCACTATGATGGCATGAACGTAGATTTAATATCAGTTATTTGTAAACAGCCTTATTGCGAAATTCTAGTGACTGAAAAACAAGAAGATGCTTGGGACAATATTATCAAAGACTTATCGGTACAAACATGGTGGAAATTCTCATCATTTTCAACGTCAACAAAGTCAAATGAAGATAATGAACTCTCTATCTATGCTTTCTTCACTCAATAAAACGTCTCCTTGAGAACCGATACCACCATAAACAAAAAAACCTGCATGAGCAGGTTTTTTTTAATATCAAAAAGCGTCAAACTAAGACATATGCATCAACATATTGCTTGGCTCTTCTAAGAATGATTTCCACAAGTTACAAAAACGGGCAATTGAACCGCCATCAATAACACGATGATCACCAGACCAACTTACTTGCATAATGTAACGTGCTTCAACTTCACCTTTATCATTAAAGCGTGGTAATTTTTGTAATTTACCTAACGCAACAATCGCTGATTCAGGTTTATTGATTATCGGTGTAGCAACCGTGCCGCCAATCGCGCCAATGTTTGAAATGGTAATAGTTCCACCCTTCAAATCTTCTGCACCAACACGACCTGCACGGGCAGAGTCAGTTAAACGCATGATATCTTTAGCAACGTCAACAATAGATTTGTTCTGTACTTGCTTAACATTAGGGACGAGTAAGCCGACTTTAGAGTCAACTGCCATACCAATATTATGATCGTCAAAATAAGTAATTTCAGTACAATCATCATTAACTTGCGTATTTACAATCGGGAATTCTTTTAATGCTAAAGAAATCGATTTCATGAAAAACGGCATCATAGTTAATTTAATATCTTGTTTCGCATAAGCGTCTTTCATACCGCTGCGTAACGCCATTAGATTCGTCATGTCAATTTCTTCACAATAAGTAAAGTGAGGAATCGTTGACACTGAACGTACCATAGCCTTTGCCATCGCCGCTTTAATACCGCGAATAGGCTCAACACGTTTACCGCCACTTTGTGCCACCGCAACAACTGGCGCTACATTTTCAGTGCTTATAACTGGCGCTTTAGTGAAAGAAACAACGTCTTCTTTATAAACACGCCCTTTCTTGCCACTGCCTGGTATTTCATGAATATTAACATTTAATTCGCGAGCTACACGGCGCACCGCCGGGCTAGCAACAGCTTTACTGTTAATAATCTTTTTCTCAACAGCTGCTGCAATAGTTGTTAAAGCCACTTTTTCAACGGCAGAAACCGTTGGCGTTTCAAGAGTTTCTGCCGCGACAACTGCATTCTGATGGCCATTAGCCGCCAGTTTTTCTATTTCAAATAAAGGCGCATGTACTTTCGCAATTTCACCTTTAGCATAGTAAAGCTTAGTCACAGTACCGTTATGCATCGCTGGAATTTGTACTAGCGCTTTGTCTGTCATTACATCAGCAATGGGTTGATCTTCAACAATCACATCACCTTCTTTAACTAACCATTCAACGAGTTCACACTCAACAATACCTTCACCAATATCAGGTAAGATAAAGTCTTCACGTTCAAGTGTTGGCTCACCATGAGTCGAAGCCGCAACTGAATGCTCAGCAACTGGCGAACTTGGCGCAGCAACCACTGGGCTTGCTTGCACAGGCGAAGGTGCCTGCTCTTGATCGGTTGTCATTGAAAAAAGTGGCTGATGTACTTTGGCAATATCGCCCTGAGCGTAATAAAGCTTAGTAACCGTACCATTATGCATCGCCGGAATTTGTACCAGCGCTTTATCTGTCATCACATCAGCAATGGGCTGATCTTCAACAATAACGTCGCCTTCTTTAACTAGCCATTCAACTAGCTCACATTCAACGATACCTTCACCAATATCGGGTAGAATAAAATCAATACTCATGACAAAAACCTTAGTAATTTATGCTGTGTTTAATGGCTTCGTACACTTTTAAGTGGTCGGCAACATATTCTTTTTCTAGTGATAATGGGTAAGGTGTATCCATACCACAGATGCGTGCAATCGGTGACTCAAGGTGTAAGAAACACTCTTTTTGAATCGTTGCTGCAATTTCACTAGCAAAACCCGCCGTTAATGGCGCTTCTTGGCTAACAACTAAGCGTCCTGTTTTGGTAACAGAATTAACAACCGTTTCAATATCCCATGGTAAAATAGTACGTAAATCTATGATTTCACATGAAATACCATCAGCTGCAGCCATTTCAGCCGCCTTCTCTATTATTTCCATTTGTGCGCCCCACGCTAATAACGTGATATCACTACCTGGCGTAACAATTTCAGCTTTGCCAAGGGGTAATTGATAGTCTTCTAAAGGCACTTCGCCCACAGAGGCACGATACAAACGCTTAGGTTCAAAAAAGATAACCGGGTTTTTATCGCGAATAGACGCTAACAATAAACCTTTTGCTTGGTAAGGGTTACGAGGTACAACAACTTTTAAGCCCGGTGTATGAGCAAAATAAGCTTCTGGTGATTGGCTATGATATAAGCCTCCCGCGATACCGCCACCGTATGGTGTACGTATCGTTAAATTACCCACATCAAATTCATTACCACTGCGGTAGCGAAACTTTGCGGATTCATTAACAATTTGATCGAAAGCAGGGAAAATATAATCAGCAAATTGAATTTCAGCGATAGGCACACTGCCTTGAGCTGCTAAACCATTAGCAAAACCAATAACACCTTGTTCAACTAGAGGTGTGTTAAAACAACGTAATTTACCAAATTTTTCTTGTAAGCCACTGGTTGCGCGAAAAACACCACCAAAATGGCCAACATCTTCACCAAAACACACAGCGCGTTCATTTTCTGTCATTGCAATTTCAAGTGCGTTATTAATTGCATGTAATAAATTCATTTGTGCCATTATTTAATTCTCCCCGCGGTGAATGGGTAGGCTTCTGGATACTTTTTAATATGTACTTTCAGCTCGGCAAGTTGTGCTTTTAATAGCGTTGGTGGTTCATCATAAACATCAGTGATTAAATCTTCAACGGGTGGTTTATCAATTTTTTCAGCAACTTTTACTGCCGCTAAGACTTCTTCACGTAATTTATCAAACAAGGTTGTTTCTTGTGCTTCATCCCACCACTTATTCGCTAACATCCAATTTTTCATACGAAGAATAGGATCATGTGCTTGCCATTTAGCTTCTTCTTCACGCGTACGATATCCAGAAGGATCATCTGAGGTAGAATGTGCACCTAAACGATAAGACATGGCTTCAATAAGTACTGGCTTGTTTTCTGCTAAAGCATAAGTACGAGCATCTTGTGTCGCTTTTAAAACCGCAAGTATATCGTTGCCGTCGATTCGAATCGTTTTAATTCCGTAACCCACACCACGAGAAGCAATACCATTACCTGCGTATTGCTCATCTGCAGGTGTTGAAATTGCGTAGCCGTTATTACGACAGAAAAAGATAACAGGAGCACGATGTACTGCTGCCATATTTAATCCCGCATGGAAGTCACCTTCTGACGCAGCGCCTTCACCGAAATAACAAATTGTTACCGCGTCAAGCCCTTGTATCTTCTGGCCATATGCATAACCGGTCGCTTGTGGTATTTGAGTAGCTAGTGGCGATGAAATCGTCATGTAGTTTAATTCACGGCTGCCGTAATGAATGGGCATTTGACGACCTTTGCCTAAATCCTTTTCATTACTGAACATTTGATTCATGAAGTTTTCGAGTGAGAAACCACGATACATTAATGCACCTTGCTCTCGGTATTGCGCCATGATCATATCTTGAGGTTTTAAACCGGCAGCACCACCGACACTTGCGGCTTCTTCACCCAGTGCGGTCATGTAAAAGCTTAAACGACCTTGACGTTGCGATGCGACCATTCTCTCATCGAGTACACGGTGAAACGCTAACGTTTTATAAATTTTTGTTGCTGATTCTTGATCAATTTCAGGAAGCTCAGCACCTTCATATACGGTGCCGTCTTGTTGTAATACTTTGAGGATGGGAATTTCAACTGAATGACCATCAATAAAAGCGGGTTGATGTACCACCGGACTTTCTTTATATACGTCAGTGTTCATAGCCTTCTCTTCTCTTCTTGTCTTATGGAATATGTTCATTGCAGGATTTGCTATACCCATTATTCTTAATGTAAGTGTACTTAGTTTTAGTACTTTTTGGGTTTTGCGCAATGAGCTGCTGTAAATAATCGAACGTACTTTACCTTTACGTAAACTGAAACACAAGTTGTGTGAGCTAAGTAAAATTTTGGGCATACGGCAATATCATCAATATGCCCATAAAAGTTTACATAAGCATGACCATTATTCGATAGATGTGGGAATAACGGTTAATAATGCTCGCTGCCCAATAGCAACATTAGCATTAGGGAAGATAATTGCTTCCCCGACTTTATCTGTTTTGATCTCGTTACCATCATCTATTGCGAGTACGGTACCTTTTGGAAAGTCAGTAAAGTTTTCAACGTTATCAGAAAAATTTAAAGCAAAGTTTTCACCCTGACGATTAATGGTTTGGTAGATCTCATAAATACTAAAGTCATTTTCATCATAGTCTTTTAGCAACAAGTCTTGTCCTGAAATCAAACGCGTTAGTGTTTCTTTAACTTGAACGAATTTAGCCATGTCATTTTCACCAAAGGGCATCACTTTGCCTAATTCCACAGTAAAAGCGTCAGCATTAAATTCATTTGATGAAAAGTAACTAAAGGTCGTGGTTGGTGAATGCGAAAGTAAAATAGTACTTACCCCACACGCATGCATAAATTGAAGTTGAGATTTTTTCCAAGCTTTACCATGTCGAAAAGGATAAACCGCAAATTTATCGTTTTTTGAGCCTCTAATGGCGGTATGTAAATCGTAATGACAACGCTCTCTCTCTTTATTACTGGATAAGCTTTGACCTTGCTGGAAAAAATCTCGCACGGTATTTTCAAGTAATAAAGCACGGTGGCGTTCTTTATTAATTAAACCCGCCCCCTGTCCCTGATCAGCAGAATGGCCACCAGAGAATAAACGATTCATATTTTCTTCAATAAAACGTTCAGAAATGTTAATAGAAGCTGGGTTGCCAAAAATAAACAGTACACGCTCGGTACAAGCAAGCTCTCCTAAAATAAGCTTTTTAATGAGCTCAGCACAAATTTCAATTGGAGCGGTTTCATTACCGTGCACGGCACTAGAGAGCACAATGTCTTTACTAGATGTTTGCAGTTCAACGGGTTCAAAAGTAATAAGACCGGTATCAAGTACGGTAACGTTTGTTTCGCTATTACTTTCTTGATGTTTAATTTGAAAGGAAAAACGTCCTGCTATTGACCACTCATTTGCACGAGTTAAGGCGAGAAAGTCACCCGTAGATTGTAACGCTTGCTGTTGTTCTTGTAAGACTACTTGTAATTTATTCAAACCACATTCACTAAGGCAATAAAAATTACTTATATTGTACAAAAAAATAGAGATTATTGCTTGGTTTGATCACAATAAAAGTTAAAGCGACGATAAAGAAAAGTGATGAGAAGTAGCGACGTTTGGCAGTGCTAGCATATAATATGGGTTAATGATTTAGGTCACTAACCCATATTATTATGTTATTTCAATTTATAGCAGGGTAAAAATTCTGATACCTTTATCTTAACTATCGACCTATAAACCGGCTTTAGTAAAAGCAGCACTTACCAGTACTTGGGCTTCGGTAATAATAAGGGCTAAGTGTTTTTGATCGATAAAACTCTCGGCATAAATTTTATAAATATCTTCGGTCCCTGAAGGACGAGCAGCAAACCAACCATTGTCAGTTGTAACTTTCACACCACCAATAGCGGCATTGTTGCCAGGTGCGTGTGATAAAACTTGGTTAATTTTTTCACCAGCGAGCATCGTAGTCGTAATGTCGTTAGCGCTTAATGAAGTTAGCACTTGTTTTTGTTCAAAACTTGCAACGGCTTCAACACGTCCATAACAAGGCTCACCTAATTTTTCAGCAAGCTCTTGGTATAGTTGATAGGGGTCTTTACCGGTAACAGCAAGAATTTCTGCTGCCAATAACGCCATAATAAAACCGTCTTTATCTGTTGTCCAGCAACTACCATCACGAGATAAAAAAGCAGCACCCGCACTCTCTTCACCACCAAATGCATATGAAGCATCACTGAGACCATCGACAAACCATTTAAAGCCCACCGGCACTTCTGATAAAGGACGGTCAATATAGTTAGCAACACGGTCTATAAGTGAACTAGACACTAGCGTTTTCCCAATTTTACTGGTTTTAGGCCAGTCACGATGAGTCATCAAATAATATATAGCAACGGCTAAGTAATGATTAGGGTTCATTAACCCGCCCGTGCGAGTGACGATACCGTGGCGATCAAAATCGGGATCATTGCCAACAGCAATATCAAACTTGTCTTTTAAAGCAATGAGTCCGGCCATGGCATAAGGAGATGAGCAATCCATGCGAATTTTGCCATCTTTATCAAGTGGCATAAAAGCAAAACTGGCATCAACAACAGGATTGACAACTTCAAGATTTAACTGATATTTCTTTGCGATAACGGGCCAGTAATGAATCCCTGAACCACCAAGTGGGTCAACACCAATTTTAACACCGGCTTTCGCAATAGCTTTCATGTCAACCACTTGTTCAAGTTCGTTAACATAAAAAGTAATAAAGTCTTGTTTTGATAATAAAGCGGACGAACAAGCTTGCTGGTAGCTAACTTGTTTGACATTGATGAGCTTTTCGGCAATTAAGTCATTGGCTCGTTGTTCAATTTTTTTAGTCACACCACCTTCAGCTGGCCCGCCATGAGCTGGATTATATTTAATGCCGCCATCTGTTGGTGGATTGTGAGAAGGGGTAATAATTAAACCATCGGCTTGCTTATCTTTATTTATCGATAATTTATTGTGAGCAATAATGAGCCTAGAAATAACCGGGGTTGGTGTAAAACCATCATCGTCTTGAATAACGACCGGGATGTTATTAGCAATTAACACCGACAGCGCATTAGCAAAAGCGGGCTCTGAAAGGGCATGGGTATCTTTACCTAAAAACAATGGCCCTTTCAATCCTTGTTCAATGCGATGTTCGGCAACTGCCTGGCAAATAGCCAGAATATGTTGCTCATTAAAGCTGGTTTTACTGGCATTACCGCGATGACCTGAGGTACCAAAAGTTACCCTTTGCGCGGTAATAGCAACGTCTGGCCTTAATAAAAAATAATCACTGACTAATTTACCAATATTGATACGGTCTTGTGGTCTAACTGGTTTTCCTGCGTGTGCATGAATAGTCATGATATTCCCTTTATTTTTTATTTAAATATTATCGTCGACAACTTTATACGGCTTATAAAAGATCTCTAATATTTTCGGCATCTTCGTTAGTGTAACCTAACATTAGCGATGCTTTCGTTAACATCATTTTTTTACGGGTAGTGTTCGAGTTTGTCATTACCCAAAATGGACTATCAGGTATTTGTAATGGTTTAGTACTGCTACCACTGGCGGAAAGCTCATCTTTGCTTTTGGCAAAATATAGACGGTCTCGCCCGCGGATCTCAGAGACAACAGCAAAACTTTCACTGTGCACGCGATATAAAGCGGCAAGAATAAGTAAAAATCGACCAACTGCACCACGTTGCATGGCTAACTCTTCTTTATTGATATAATTGAGTACATTATCAATACTAGGTGGTTCTGCCATTACTTCTTCAACTATCACGGCTTCCATTTCGATATTTTCTTCAACGCCAGGCACTAAGTTGTCAGTGGTGACTTCAACATCTTGAACACTTTCGACAAGATCATCAAGCGCATCTTCAGCTAACGTTAAACTCAGTAAGCGACGCAAGATTGACGAAGCACTTTCGCCAATAAATTGGGTATTCGACACTATGTGTTGATAAAGTTCTTCATCTATTTCAATGTTTTTCATTAATTACCCTAGAATTTTATTATTCGCGCAGGATTATACTTAGCTTAAGGAAAACTTTCCAGCGCCAATATCTCGATAAAGCCTCAAAATAATTGCATGGTGCAATAAAAGCTAAGACAATAAAGGTTAAAGCAAGTATATACATTCGATGAGCTATCAATGACTAAGAATTTACATTACCAACAACAAGGCTCCGGCGCCGATATTATTTTAATACATGGCTTATTCGGTAGTTTAGAAAATCTCAATATGGTGGCAAAAGGTTTAAAAGATAATTACCGAGTAACTAATATCGATGTGAGAAATCACGGTTTATCTTTTCACAAAAACTCAATGAGCTATCAAGAATTAGCCCAAGACGTTGTCGATCTAATGGCAATAATTAATATTGAACGTGCCCATATCCTTGGACATTCGATGGGCGGTAAAATAGCCATGCAGCTTGCACTAGACCATAGTGAAAAAGTGGATAAGCTTATTGTTGCTGATATCGCGCCTGTTGCCTATCCACCTCACCACAATCTAATTATTGAAGGTTTACAAAGTATTAAGCTTGAAGACATTAATAATAGAAAAGATGCAGACAAGCAATTGTCTGCATTCGTTGATGACATAGGCGTTAGGCAGTTTTTATTGCGTAATTTAGTGGCCAAAGATGGAAAATTCAATTTCAAATGCAATTTAGATAATATTCAGCAATGTTATCGACAAATAATGGCGGCAAATGAAGGTAAACAAGATTTTAAAGGTGAAACCCTTTTTATCAAAGGTGGTAACTCTGATTATATAACCGCAGCGCATCGTGATATTATCCAAGCATTATTTCCAAATAGTCGAGCCAAAATCATACAAGGCACAGGGCATTGGTTACATGCAGAGAAAACGACAGTATTTAACAAAATTGTTAATGACTATTTAAGCCTTTAATATCGACTTATAAACGCTTTAAAACGAATGAATCAAATAACCTTTTTAGGTTTGCTACAATTAATTGATTGAAAAAATAGCGTCAAATTGCCTTGTCATTTGTGGTAAAAATTATGTGTTTAAGCGTTAGATTATGCTATAGTGCGCCTGAAATTTTTAGGGTGAATTATGTTAGCTGAAAACTTAGAACTTATTGAAACTATTGGTTTGAATTTATTTTTTGCTTTTATCTTTATTTTCATTGGCTTATCGGTCCATGATGTAATGACAAAAAATGATGTTCCCAAAATGGGCCGTATGGTCGTTTATTTGGTTCTATTTTTAGGTTGTGCTGGCTTTATTGCCAAAGGCATTATTCAACTGGTTTGGGAAAGCCAAGGGGTTGGGTAAGAGTTAACAATGGCAAAAGAAGCAAGTGATTTAACCACTATTGATTTGTTTAGTGATGAAAAGCGTCCCGGGCGCCCAAAAACAAATCCTCATTCGCGTAGCGTGCAAGTAAAAATAAACAAGCGCAATCAAGTTAAACGCGATAAAAACAATGGCTTAAAACGAGTTGAGTTTAAAATACATCAAGACTTGTTTGAGCAACTCGACGACTTAGCTAAAGTTAAAGGTGTTAGTCGCGGAGAACTTATTGAGTCGATATTGAAAAATTCAATGACGGCACCAGCATTAAATATTAGTAAATAAGGGTTTTATACCATGGCAATTGTAGGTTTATTTTTCGGTAGTGATACAGGCAATACTGAAGCTGTCAGCAAAACTATTCAAAAAAAGTTAGGCAAAAAATTAGTTGAAGTAAAAGACATCGCAAAAAGTACAAAAGAAGAAATAGCTGAATTTGATTTAATCATTTTAGGTATTCCAACTTGGTATTATGGCGAAAATCAATGTGATTGGGACGACTTCTTACCTGAGCTTGAAGAAGTAGACTTTACCGATAAGTTAGTCGCTATTTTTGGTTTAGGTGATCAAGAGGATTATTCTGAATACTTCTGTGACGCAATGGAACCTTTAAAAGATATTGCCGAGTCAAGAGGCGCAATTATTGTTGGTAACTGGTCAACTGAAGGTTACGAATTTGAAGCATCTAAAGCCTTAGTTGATGAAAAAACGTTTATTGGTTTATGTATTGATGAAGACCGTCAGCCAGAATTAACTGAAGCGAGAATTGACAAGTGGGTTACTCAAATATTTGAAGAAATGTGTTTAGCAGAACTTGCAGACTAATTTATTTCTTATAAGCCACTAATAATAAGCCTGTATCGACAGGCTTTTTTTTGTCTTACTTTTACCTAATTAGGTCAATAAAGTCGGTTTATTCTTCTGACGTATATATAAACGCCTATTTAGTTTAGCAACTAACTCACCATCAATATTTTTGACATAAACATTGACCGTGGGTTGATATTTTTCACCATGACGGGTTTTTTCAATAATCTCATTAATAAAATCATCACTGACGTAAAAATCAGCTGTTACTTCGCCTTTCCCTGGTCTGATAAAGTCAATGTCAGCTGATTTATCCCAGACATAATATTGATTATCTAAACGCGCTAAAATCATTAACACATAAAAAGGGTCGGTCATCGAGAATAGTGAACCTCCAAAATGTGTGCCTAAAGCATTTTTATTCCATGCTCGCATTTTTAAACGCACCTTGGCTTGTCTAAAATCACTAGAAAGTTCTGTAACTTTGATACCCGTAAATAAAAATGGCGGCCAAATATTTAGCAGTAATTTTAATAACCACGCTTTTTTTAACATCTAAATCTCCTTTGATCCTATAATCACTAGCTCACACAACTCATCGTACCAGTAAAGCTATTGGTGTTTATACAAATTTCGAAAATCAAAGCCAATGAATTTACTATTCATTTCAACTAAGGCTTCCCTCAAGCAGAAGAACCCCCTATAATTTTGTTTAAATTACCGAATTAGAGAATTAAAGTTAATGGCAGACCAAAATGAAGAGCTAAAAAGAGCTGGATTAAAAATCACCCTGCCGCGAATCAAAATTCTCACTATTTTGCAAAATCCGAATAATCAGCATATTAGTGCGGAAGATGTTTACAAAATATTATTAGTGCAGAATGAAGAGATTGGCTTGGCTACCGTTTACCGGGTACTTAATCAATTTGACGATGCGGGCATTGTTAGTCGTCATCATTTTGAAGGCGGTAAATCAGTTTTCGAATTAAGTCATAAAAAGCATCACGACCACCTTGTTTGCTTAAAATGTGGCAAAGTAGTTGAGTTTGAAGATAACGTCATTGAACAACGCCAAGAAGATATTGCTAAATCACATAAAATAAAGCTAACAAACCATAGTTTATATTTATATGGTGAGTGTGAAGATGAAGAAGCTTGTGATTCATACCGAACATCTAATAGCTAAGTTGTAGTATGAATTTCGCTTAATAAAACCTGCTTTTAGCAGGTTTTTTCTTTACTGAACAACAATATAATTTCTACAAGTATTAAGATAAATTAGGTGTGTAAATAATCTTTTTCTGGACAAAGAAAAAGCGACATAAAAGTCGCTTTTTCGTTGCTAAATATAATGCTGCAAATCCATTTGCTAATTTTTAAATTTCCTAAATCATACGGAAATTATTTTTGGGTAATATCACTTTACTCAAACTTTATTACTATCCTTAATTAACATCCATTTCAGTACTAACTGTTCATTTAATTCCTTTAAATGACTCCGTATAAGCAGAGGTATTATCTCTGTGTTAAGTATCCCTTCTCAGCTAGTTTCATCCATAAATTTTTATTCATTATAAGCGTAGTAAATTAAGTTAACTTCAGCACTTGTTGTTGCATCCATTCATGTAAATCCATTTACCTTCCATTCCGTTGGAAATGTTAGTGTCCTTGCGGGTAAATCCTTTATCAACTGAATATTAACTTATACCACTTTCCATTTCGTACTTCCTATACGTGTTCAACAAATAGTATTTATCCCTTAAACTTATTTGTAGTGTTATCCATAACTTGTGTCGTCCTGACAAGATAAATATTAGCATTCATGTGTTTTGTCGCTAGCAAGGTAAACGAAATAAAATTAACGTTATTTTGTCTTTTTATCGAACAATTCAAATTTATTACTATTAAACATATAGTTACAAAGTGTTTCTTTTTACACTTACAAATTATTGTATGATCACTGACGTCATTGTGCGAAATGGCTTACACCATAGGTGTGACTTTGTCGGAAGGTATCAAGATGATAAGTGATGGAATATGAAAATATCACTGAAAGTTAAAAGAAAATTGGTTACTCTTGCCAAAGTTTTCAGATCAAACAATATTTTTAGGAGTTTATGTGCTTTTGTTGAAGTCACTATTTTGTTTAACCGGTTCAGATAATCGTCGTCGATTCATCGCTATTCATATAAGTTGTTACTTGTTGTTTACCCTTACTAGCGCCATTTTTTCTTTTAACAACTTATTATCTTTTATGGCATTGTCTATTTTTGCAGGTATTTTTACTCTTTCAACAAAGCGTCGTCTAAATGATGCCAACCTCAAGATAAGCTGGTTGCTGCCACCTACAGCCAGCTTTTTACTTGCTGGGTTAATTATCATCATCAGTGATAACACCATAAGCTACTGGTTACTTTTACTCCCTTTAGCTATTTCTACCTTCTTAATGACCTACAAAAGCCAAAAAATTAATCATATTCTTGGTTACGCTGGTCATGTCGATTTAACGGGCTATATAAAAAAAGGAAGTTCTCAACCTCAAAAACGTATAGAACCGACATTTAATCAGCACGAAGTAAAAGATTCATTGGCAAGCTCCTATCAAGATACCCCTGATACGTTGGCTCAACATGATAACAAAGCTAAAGACTCGCCTGTTTCCCCTACTAATGATATTGGTGAAGCGATCAGGCTGAAGCTACTTAACAATAAACAGAAGGTATTAGCGTTAACAGTACTAATATTAATCATCATAATGGCAATAATTCTGCCATCGAGTATTACCTCAGTTGATGATGACGTTATAGCAGCAAACACTAATGAAAAAACAGCCATAGAACAATCAAAATTATCCCTGAGACACGAAGTTACACTGCCTGATAACTTTTCTTTATTGGCATCATCTTTTGATGGTATTACTATAAAATGGCAGGGTGACAAATCTATTAGTGGTTTTTTATGGCAACAAATGACCGCACAAGGTGATAAAAGCTGTCAGGTTATCTCTTATGATAGTGGTGAAGTGATTAGAACATTGGACGTTAATCAAGAAAATAATGGTGACTATTTAGCGCGGTTTTCACCACTAGATACTAAAGTGATAATCAAGAATATTGCCATTAGAAGCAGCTTTACCTTATGTGGTTATACCTTTTCTCTAAACGGTAGCCAAGCCATTTTAGGTAAGCACCCATATTATTCAACATTCCTTGAGAATAAAATTACTATATTTTAAGCAAAAAAATACGGCTCTAAGAGCCGTATTTCCTGAACTAGCTTATATGCATCCTGCATATTATATGTGTCCCGCTTCATCCATAAAGAACTGTCCGTAGTGTTTCCTAATAATCCTTTGCTTTCCATTCATCTTCCGTGATTGCAACTCGTCCTGAGTCACATCAATAGTGATATTTCATCCTTGGGCTTATTCCGTCAGCCGTTATTCCTTTAACCTAAATCCATTTAGTTCATTCGATGACTCCTGTCATCTGGCTTGTTCCTCTAGCCGTTATTCCTTTAACCTAAATCCGTTTAATTCCTTCGATGACTCCTGTCATCGGGCCTATTCCTTCAAGCGTCCTTTTAAGAGTACTCTACTCTATCGGTCTTCCTGACCTGCATCTTCCTGATGTGGTTAATATTACGTTAATTAAGATTTATTCGTACCCATAATAATACTTTATATTTAACGATATAAAAATGTAACAAGCATGTAAATATACAAAAACCAACATAATCAACAACTAAAGAATATAACACGTCTTTTTTTTTACATCTACTTACTCAATATCTTACATTAACGTAAGATATGTCTTACAAATATTTAATCAAAAATGCAATAGTCTGCAATAAATTGCGTGGTTCGTCACAAATAATGAAAAATGACTCACACGATGAGGAAATTTAACATTTAAGTTACACCGGAGAAAATTTTGTAACCCGTCAACGATCCAATAAGGTCAGCAAAGATACGAAACCGGACGTTAGCCTTGGCTTATCTAGCGACATTTTAATCGATGAAAATCAGCCCTGCGTTAGATAATAGAATTGTTCTAAATTTCATCAGGAATCTATAAAGTCAAAAATTCTAATTTGATTAGAAAATACCAAAGCGGATATTAGATTAATATAATTTTAGGTATTAAATTCTATGGCGCTTCGGGGCACAAAGCGATTTAGGTTATTAACTCTAGTTTAACTGTATTGCAGTGATGTTTATTGTGGTTTTGATTAGGCTAGAAAAATCGCCTGAATTCATTGTAATTCCATGATGATACTCAGCTTTAGTGGTATAAGTTTAAGTTTGTTCGTAGGGGGGAATACCACCAATTCCAATAATAGGTCGCTCATGGTTATAAACCTAACTATCAACTACCTTGAATACAGAAAATGTTTGAACAAGCACTGTTTACTAATTGTTATGTGAATGACCACAGACTTTAGGAGTAAATTTAGGCTCAATTTTTTGCTTGAGGCTCTTTTAACCCAATATCAATTTTGATTATTTAAAACTTTACGTTTCTGGTGCACGTTAAGATACTATTATAAGGTATTAATATTAATCTTATAGTAGTTTACTATAAGATTGCTAAATCTATTTATTCTTTACAATAACTGTTGGTCCAAACTAAGATAGTTACTAACATTATCAATGTTCACATAATCTCTATCCACCTGGTCTGTAGTGGTCGTAAAGAGCTTTCTAGTCAATTTAAGGAATACTAAATGAAGATTCTTGTCGTCGACGACCATGCGCTATTTCGTGAAGGGTTAGTATACGTGCTTAATGGGCTTGAAAATGACCTAACTATTTTAGAAGCGAGTAATTATGATGAAGCGATTATATATTTAAACAGTCATCCGGATCTTGATATGGTTTTGTTGGATCTCTCCATGCCGGATAAAGACGGTTTTGTCCTTTTAAGCTATTGTAGAAAAAATTTCCCACTTGTTTCAGCAGTCGTTTTATCAGCATCGAAACAACAAAGTGACTTAAACCGAGCACTTGATGGTGGCGCTTTAGGTTTTATTCCAAAAGACACAACCAGTAAAGTGATGTTAAATGCACTTCGTTTGATTATTTCAGGTGAAATATACATTCCATCATCGATGACTTTACGAAAAAATAATAATCAGAATACACAGGAAACACTCACTCCTCGACAGCAAGAAGTTGTCAATATGATGATGAAAGGACATTCTAATAAGAAAATAGCGTTAGAAATTGGTATTGCTGAAGCAACGATTAAAATGCATGCCACGTCTATTTTTAAACGTCTTGGCGTAAGTAATAGAACAGAAGCTGCACTTATGATACAAAAACTAGAGCTGTTTAAATAACGCGCGTTTTGGTTATTTTATACTACTTAAAAATGATCTAAGTTTCATCGCTGGAACGGGTTTAAATAACACTAGTAACCCACTGTCTTTTATTTCTATTAATCGTTCTTGCATCATATCACCTGTGATTAATAGCGCAGGGATATCCTTGCCATATTTCTCGTGAAGCGCTTTAATAGCATCAATGCCTGTTCTATTTTCTTTTAACCGGTAATCAGAAATAATAACGTCTGGACTTTGATTGTTTTCTTGAAGTTGGTGTATCGCAACAGTAGTATCGACCGCAGCTATTACCTGATATCCCCAAAGTTCTAGCATACATGTGAGCCCTTCACGGATGCTCTCTTCATCATCAATAACTAGTACGAGTTTATTTGTCGGTTGAATTTGTTCGCATATATTGCTTACTTCGGAATTTGCTTTACTCATCATTACTGCTTGCGTAACAACAATTGAAAAAATTGAACCTTTTCCTATTTCGGAGGTTACTGAAATTTCATGATTAAGTAAGTCGGCAGTTCTTTTAATGATAGATAAACCGAGCCCTAAGCCTTTTTGCCGATCCCTTTCAGGATTACTCACCTGATAAAATTCTTCATAAATTTCTTCAAGTGTCTCTTCAGTCATTCCTATACCTGTGTCTGAGATTCGAATGTAAACTTTCCCGTTACGCGCTTCGCAAATAACTTCCACGCAACCTTCACAGGTATATTTAATGGCATTAGACAAATAATTTCTAAGAATACGTTCAAGTAAATCAGGCTCACTGTGAACGGCTGGATATTCAGTGGGCCATATAAACTCTATATTGTTTTCTTGCGCCTCTCTGGAAAATTCCTTAGTTAACTTGTCAAAGATATCACTCAATGCAAAGTCTTGTTTATTTACTATAACCACACCAGCATCAAGTTGAGATATATCAAGTAACTTGTCAAAAAGATTGGTAAGGGCCGTTACTGATGAATTAATTTGTTCAACAACGCGTTTAACTTTTGGGAACTTGATTGTTTCATCTAGTACCGAGGTAAATAATCCTAATGCATAGAGTGGTTGACGAAGATCATGACTGGCTGCAGCAAGAAACTTAGATTTAGCTTTATTAGCTCGCTCTGCTTCTTCTTTTTGTTCTTTGAGTTGTTCAATAAGAAAGAGGTTTTCAAATCTTAGTGCTAATGTTGCCTTGAAATGTTTATTAATTTTTATGTTAAATAGCGTTAGCACTAAGAAGTATGTAACAGAAATAATGCCCAGGGTATTATGAAATTTATCACCAATGATGAAAAATTGAAGGGTTATTGGCAGTAACGTAGCAGGAATATAAGCAAAGTAGCACGGCAAATAAATACTAAATGTGAAGGCAGAACCTCCTGCCATAACCATTAAACCTCCCAAAAGAAAAATTTGGTATATTTGATTGTCTGCAGGTAAATAAAGAAGGCTAAGCGTCGCCCAAAGTACTCCAGCTAACCCGCTACCTATAATGAGAGATAATGCTAAAGGCCTTAAGTCTTTTGAATCAAATTTATCTTTATAGTTGAAGTACAAGCCAGCTCTAACAGCCACCATAACAAACATTAGCCCTAAACAAATTTTAAGTGAAGTCTGCGAAACGACATCTGAAAAACCATAAGACAGTGCCAAAACAACGACAAAATTAGTAAACAAAATTAAAGGAATAGAACTGTGCATTATTTTAATTTGTTCAGCGTGAATTTTATCTTGAATGTGTTCGTCTTTAACTAATTGCAAAATATTCCCTTTGAGTGTTCTAGGTACCGCGAGTAAATGGTGAATATATTAGTATGTTTATCATGCAGTATTTCAATTGATTCGTCCATCTTACTTCCTAAATTCCAATAAAGTGTAAATATCATGATTTTCAGTTAGATAGGATGTAACTACAGACTTTAGTCTGTGGTAGGTAGACCTATGGGGACTTATACGCTGGTAAGGGCAAGCGTATTATAGGTGCATAAGGCCAATGTGTGCTCGGATAAATAACATAGATTTTTCGCTATAAAGCATCAATCGAATATAACGGACTATTACCATGAAAACTTCAGAAATATCTTCTCCTCCAACGATAAGTTTTCCTTATAAGCCTGACTTCAGTTCAACTAAGTTATGGATGGCCACTTGTGTACTGCTTTCTTCAATGGTTATTAACATTCGAGTGAATGTCTCTTGGGGCAATGTATGAAAGTGCTAGTGATATTGGCATTTTGCTTAGTTGCTCTACTGGCATATTTTTTTCAAGAGCAGCTTGTAGAAAAAGAAATTCTAGTTCTAGATAAAACGCTAGTAGCAAGCATTTCAAATAGAAATATTTCTGTAGTAGATCTCATTGAGCGTCTCAAGTCACGTAGTGGTGGTATACGACAACAGATGGCCAGCGAGCAACAAAAACAACTCGTACTCAATGAAATGATTGCTCGTGAAGTACAAGTAATTGCAGCAATGCGCGCTGGTTATAATACTGACCCTAAAATTATAGCCGCCTTTGAGAACCTTATGGTGGCAAAGCTTAGAAACAATCAACTCGACCAGCTTCTTAATGAAGTCAATGTAACTGACGATGAAATTTCCGCTTATTATCAAGACAACATCGTAAGATACACTACACCTGCAATGACACGTTTTGCCATGATCCAGTTGGCACTATCCCCACAAGCATCGGCAGAAAAATACGCATCGGTAAAAACCACAGCTGAACAGGTGTATAGCTTAGCGAAAACCTTACCTGATTCGATAAATGGTTTTGGCTCTCTAGCGGCGAAATATTCTGATCATCAAGCCTCACGCTACAGTGGTGGTGATGTGGGTTGGTTAACTTCGGGCAAACAAGGGCAATTTGATATTGTTATTGCTACAGCACTCACACAACTCACCCATAAAGCTAAGTTATCGCCATTAGTACAAGGCATTGATGGCTTTTATTTATTAAAACTTATCGATATAAAGCCTGAACATCAAAAATCGCTAGCGCAGGTATCTGGCAATATTAATAACTTAATAGCAAAGAAAAAACGCAAACAGGTTGAATCTGATTGGTTGCTTTCACTGCAAGAGTTGGCAGCACCGCTAGTTATTAATCAACAAGCAATGCAAAGAATTGATCTTTCTAATGCAGCACAGGTACCTAAAAACATGCAAGCATCACCTTTATTACCACAAGGCTAACTGATGCTATATCCAACAATAATAATCCAGACCTTCTTACTCGGAGTCGAATAATGATTAAGTCAATATCACCTTTTGCCAGTATTAGCGTGTCGTTTGCAATATTCTTAAGCAGTATACTTTTCAGTGGCTCATCAATGGCAACTGTCAGCTGTGTAGAAGGCGGGCAATGTACCCAAACCATTGAGCTCGTGCCAGGATGGAATGCTATATATGTACAGGTAGAGCCTGAAGATGGTGGAACTCAGGCGGTATTTGCAGATTTTGTTGATGAAACCGGCCCACAAATAAACAGCGTGTGGACTTGGCTTGAGCAGCGATCAAAAATCGATTTTATTCAAGACCCTGATCCGGAAAATCTATTAAGTGCGGCTGGTTGGTTACGTTATTTTCCGCCGCAAGCACAACAGTCTTTTTTAACTAACCTGTTTGCTATTTCGTCTAACCGTTCTTACTTGGTTAATCTGGCCGGTAGTGCTAACGCGTCCTTGACCATTAGTGGTAAACCCGTAGTGCCGAAAGCAAATTGGGTGGCAGGGTCATTTAATTTAACGGGTTTTCATATTGACCCTACTAACCCGCCTATTTTCTCCGATTTTTTAGCTAACTCATCCGCACATAATGGCCAGCCTATTTACCGTTTAAATAACAACAGCTGGCAGTTGGTTGACCCTTTAACTACACCGATTGAACCTGATGTAGCGTACTGGATTTTCAGTCAAAGCGGCAGTGATTTTACCGGCCCCATGCATATTGATTTACCGCAGCTAAACCGGCTTGAATACGGCTCTACACTAGCGCGCTTAAAACCAATTTTACATAATCGACAGAACGCTGAGCAAGATGTTAAGTTGCACCTTATTGGCGACGCGCTTGGCTTGCGTTACTCCAACGATAACCCAATTGCAGCAGAGCGATGGTTGGCCTTGCCAGCAAGTCTCAGTAAAACCCTTCCTGCCAGTGGCGAACTGCGTTTTCCTTTGGGCGTACGACGCGCCGATTTTACCACTGAAAACTTTAGTCAAACCCTTGAAGTTATTGGTGGTGCGGGTAGTCGTTGGTTAATACCTGTAAGCGCTTCTGCCCCCAAACTCAATTCTTTGTGGATAGGCACAGTAACGATAAACCAAGTTTCGCAGGTGCAGAATTACAAGCACGATTGCGATATTGCTGCCTATCAAGAAATATCCTCTGTGTTAGTAGACGGTGTACCCGTTACCACTACTACAAATATACCGGCCCAAACTTATGCTTTGTGTGTCGATGATAATCGACTACCCATAACAAAAGATGCCGGCAACGTATTAACGCCGGTTGCCGCTGAATTTTCGTTTCGCATTATTATGCATCGCGACGGCACACAAGTGCGCTTACTTAAAGATGTGATTCAAATGCGTAAAAAAAATCTTGATGGCACTGTGGGTGATTACGTTTTACTTACCGATGACTCACTCATAGCCGACTATACCGGCATAGTTTTACGAGATGGCGAAGCCGTTGGTAAACGTGTTAGCACCATGGCCTATGATTTTGGTTTGGATGATTCAGGCACAGAAATCACCAGTATGGGCATGGAAGGGGGCGGCTCGTTAGATACCCATGTAACTTTTCAGCTGAATTTAGCTGCCACAGCGCCAACAAACCCTTTTGGTCATATTTATCATGCTCAGCATGGTAAAAAAACCATAGATGGCCAAGTGGTATCAAGAGCTTATGCCGTGAACCGAAAAATGGAATTTACATTTGAGACTATCGAAAATGGACTCGGTGCAGGCTATGACGCTAAAGGTGGAACTTATAGAGAAGTGGTTGATGGGTTACACAAATTACCCATTATTGCTGCAGGCACCTTTACGCTGCGACACGCCGCTCAAATTGATAAATTGAACCAATAAGGCATCAACCAATGAAAACTATACAACCACATAAAACCAATAATTGGTGCCTAAAGTTAGTTTGGGTATTGCTCATTATTTTTGCATCGATACAAAATAGTATGGCGCAATGGCCAGTGCAATTTGGTGGCGACGGTGATGAAGAAATTATCGACATGGCAGTAGACAGCAATGGCAATATTATTGTTGTCGGCATGTTTGACACCAAAAACTACTTTCCTCTAGGCACTGATGCTAAGTCACTCATTATAGAATCAGCTGGCGGCAAAGATATTTTCGTTGCCTCTTATAACAGTGGCGGTAATGTCAATTGGGTCAGAACAGTCGGCGGCACGGGCGACGATACGGTCAGCTCAGTAGCCGTTGATCATGAAAATGCTATTTATATTAACGGTAATATTGGCTCTGGCGCTGCAACTTTTGGTAACGACAGAGAAACGAGTCTTAGTGTTAATACCGGTTTTACAGGTAAATTTTTTGCTGGCGGAACAAAAGATTGGGCAAAAACCACAACTTATTCTCATTATACTGCACAAAATGATGTTGATTTAGCCTCGTACACAACCACCACTATTAATGCACAACAACAAGAAGAGTTTGCCAGTGGTCTCTTTAGTGGAAAAACAGCAGTCGCAAAGTCATGGAAAGGATATTTCAACGGTATTGATGCTGATGGACTAAGTTCAACAACATACATGATTGAAGGCGGAGATGGAGAGTTGGAATATAGACAAGAAGTGAGCCGAATAGCAGCATCATCGGCGACTGAGGTTTATGTGTTGGGTGTTATTGCTGGTATTGGAAATACTGGAGGCTCATGGTGTGGTACCAATATAGCAAGTGGTGGTGTTTATCCTTATGAGTCGTGGGTATTTGTCTCAAAATACCAAGAAATTAATGGCGTATGGACATGCCAGTGGTTAACACAAGTCGACGATATTCAATATAGAGGCGACATCGTTACCGATATTGAAGGCGACGTATATTATAGCGCTGCTGGCTTAGTCAAACGCTTAGATGGTGGAAGCGGTACTGAAAGTATTTTAGGTGAAGTAGACGACCGTTCGTTATTTACTAAACCTTCGGCTTATACCGTTAGGTACATGGACCATCTTAGTACAGACTTAGGTGGGTTGGCAGTTGATGACGAACAGAACGTTTATATTTCAGGTGCCTATGTTGGCGCACCAATTTTTACCGATCTTGACGAAGCGAAACAATTAAGAGCAGTAACAACACCGTCTTTATTTGTCGCCAAACTGTCGGCAAATGAGAGAAGTGCTGACCCTTTCGGCTGGAAATGGGCAACCACAACTACAACAATTAACGACGAAGAAGACTACATTGCACAAAAAAACGCACGCATTGGGTTAAGCGCCACTGGCAATACTGTATTTGTGGCAGGTTCTACTTCGGGTCGAGAGCGTTTTAATGACAGTGTTGTTGAGCCAAAAGATCGTCAGGTTCTTAGCTTTGATGGCATTGATGATGCTCTGATAATACCATCGGCAGAAACCGAAAGCATTCTCTCTCCTACCGTAGAATTTAGTTTTGCCTTGCGTTTTGGCAACTTAGCTGAATTTCCTCAAGCGCTAATTAGTGATAATGATCCATCGGGCCAAGTATCCGATGCTAACCGCTTCAGCTTGGTGATGGAGTCGCCTACTGAGTTGGTTTTAAACAATTCAGGCGTTACTGGGGATAAACGTTTAATACTTGCATCGCCACTTAATGATGGTAAAACGCACACTTTACGATTTAATTATCAAGCCAGAGCCGGTGAAAATGGTGCTGATATAACGGTTTGGCTTGATGGTGTTCAGCAAGATACTGGTTGGTATAGTTCTTGTCCTGGCAATTGTTTATTTTATGCCGCAAAGTTGTTTTCTTTGGGCTCTCCTGGTGTGTTAGTGGGTACTCATTATTTTAAAGGTACGCTTGAGTCGTTTTCTTTAAATACATTTCCTGTGAACACCTATCCGGACTGTCCCGGCAACACATGTATAAATGGAGAATGGGATTTCACAAGCTCTGCAGAAAATGGCGATATTAGTGATGTAATAGGCAATAACGATATCCTATTAGCAGATCTAAACGCGGCGCAAACACCTTCAATTGGTATTAATACAGACACTGCCCTTAGCTTTGATGGTATTGATAATGTTATTTCAATGCCAATTCCTTATGACACGGTTACACAACAAATACCCGTTTATGAACTTGGTTTTAAAGTATGGTTTGCTGATAATGCCGACGCGTCTTATCCGCAAGTGTTAATGAGTGATAACACCAGATTTCATTTAATTATGGAATCGCCAACCTTGATAACCCTCATTGAAAATCGTGCAGAAAATACCGAGGGCGCATTTAAATTCAAATTAAATTCGCCGCTACAAAGTGGTCAATGGCATACCATTAAAATTAATCGAGCGCTTGAAATATATGGTGATTTTGACAATGCCGTTAGAGCAACAGTTTGGGTCGATGGTGGGCAAATTTATCGTGAAACTAACACCAGTGAATGGTTATATGAATTTGGAGGCATTGAATACAGTGGCTTTGCCGCACAAACTCTGTTTTTTGGACAAACGAGTAGCACAATAGCAGGGTACACCAATCTAAAACCTTTCAACGGTTATGTTGATGAACTCTATATAAACGCTGAAGTATATTCGTTAGATGCACTACAACTTGCCGATCCAGATGGTCCTGAATATTCACAGGGGCCACTTACCCCAAGTGATTTAAGCCTCAAAGGTTTATGGGAGTTTAATACACCACTAACCAATAGTGTAATTCCCAATTCCGCAAGCTCAGGCACAATGATGGATATTGATATTAGCGGTTTAAGCGCGGCAGAACTTCCTAGCCAAATCATCAATAAATACGATGATCCTCGCGATGGCTATATCTCATTATTAGATGCTGTGTCAGGCTCGTGGTTAATACCGCAAAGCTGGGAAATTGGTGAAGCAATAGCCTTGCCTGATGGAGCATTGCCATTACAACCCGATATTAAAATTGATGGTCAATTAGCTTCCGACTACTCCAGTTACCTATACTGGAGTCCTTCAGAAGGGAAACTATACGTCATTGGTGAAGCACCGGGTATTGTTACAATTGAATGGAAAGTCAGTTCAGATACACAAAATGAAACTAGAGTCACAACGTTAGGCTCGCCAGTTCAAACCAATAAAAATGTACAAACACACGTTGCGGGAACTTCTGTTCTGCTTGAACCTGCAGTAAATAATACAGCGCAACGTTTGGTATTTAGTGGTGTTGTGTATCCAGCAAACTCGAATGATTTAGTGAGTGCGGGTATTCAGGGCAAGGTTTTCAATCGAGCTTCTGTAACGGCAAGTCAGTCTGACTATGTTACCTTGCAATACACAGTTACACCGGAAGGTGAAGCGCCTAATGCACAGCTTCAAGCGTCAGTATTTCAAATCGTTTATACCAAAGACTGGCACGATCCAAGTTTTGACCTTCAGACCGCAGCCGGTAGTTGTGTTATTGGGCAGCCAATAACAGACGATAGGCATAATCTATTGAGCAGTCGCAATGGTCATGTGGTTAATAGTCTTTCTCGCTATGACGGTACCATTCATACAGCAGGCATTGGCCCCATTATACCGGTTAATAAACGTGCCTCTGATGAAATTGACGATTACCTTGGTGTCGTTTGGTATACCGCCAACGATTTTGGACAATATTGGGGCGATACCCCCGCGCAATATAATTGTGCTTGGCCAGAAAATCCTAACAAAATAGTGATTGCGAGCCAACAAGGTTTCGAGCTACTGCCAAATATGAGCAATCCTGTTATTTATCGCCAAAATGACCCTGAGCTAGCCGGTTATAACCCAAACGAAGAGCATGCATTATTTGAAAACGAAAGAGTTTACGCCTTACGCAATGATTTGAATGTAGTGCTTCAAGCAGCAAATTCAGCACAAGGCTCTGATCCTTACGTATTGATAAAATATCAAGACTCAATAGCTGACAATCAATGGGCGTTTGAAGTATTAGCCATTGCAGCAAGTACTAATAACAGACCTTTTAGCCCAATTGATGGCAGTGAACTTTATCGTCAAACTGCCGGCTTATTGTTACAACTGCCACAACCGATGACCCGTATGGCGGTTTGTGAAGAAAATGCAATTACCGTAGATGAATCTACAGCGGCTTGGCAAGATAAAGACGATTTTACCTGGGCAAGAGCCGCAGGTGATGTCACTTTACAATATTACTATCCATTGCAAGGCGGTTTTGATTACGATCTAGATGCCGATGGGTTTCAAGATTTAGAAATAGGTACCTGTATACCTTGGTTAAATAGATTAAACAATAACACCGCTGACTCACCTCCGGTAAATGTTGAATACAGTTTTGAATGGCCAGCATCTGTACCGGTGTTGCAACCGGGTGCCACATTATTCAAACCGAATGGCGAAGTGCCTTGCTCAAATGGCGCCGAGGCTGAAAAAGCATGCTATTTACCCACCATTGACGGCCAAGCTGCCGCACAAATTATTTACGATGAAAGTGTGGAAACAGGTAACGGGCAAGTTGCCGATGCCTTGGTTAAGTTGATGGACCCTTTAAGTGCGCGTAGCGTCGATTTAGAAGAATTAGACGCTACTATTGGCACCTTAAGTCAGCAAGGAAAACTGTTTTTCATCGATCTACCTTTTGTGCTCCGTTCTCGCTTAAGTTATGACAAAATCAATAAACAATTAAGTTTCAAAGGCACGGTTGATTTCCCCTTGTTTGGTGACCCGCACTTACTACCGAACATTATGACAAACAAAGAAAAACAACAAATTTTAGCGCTAAGCATCAACACGCCATTTCAAGACGCAGTAAAGGCCCTATATAACTTAACGCGTAATCCTAATCAACTTGATTTGGTTGCTAACGATGGTGAAGGTGGTGGCTCAGATGGCATACCAGATATTGCCTACTTAATTGGTTTGCAGCCCAAATATTTAGGTAAAGGTATTGATGAAGATGGTGACGGGCTCGCTGACAACTTTGTAGATTTAAACCCTATTAATCAAAAAGATGATCGCTTAGACGACAGTGAATTTAGTTTACCCGGGGGGCAGTTTTTAGCGAGTGCAGTTGACCATACCATAGCAGAGCCACAAGCTATGCTAGGATCTCGTATGGCACTTACAGCTGGCCGCCCAGCTGGCGAAGGCTATGTAACCGTTGTATTTAATAACGACCCTAGTTTAAGTTTACCCATTGAATTAGAAGTTATAAATTTGAGTGCTGATTATGGCGTGTACCAAGGTAATATATGGGTTGTGCCATCAGATAATATTTTTGAAGAAGCATTAACCTTGCGCCATACAGGCGATTTTGCAGGTGATCCTGATGAGATTTCTTTCAATTGGTATTATCAACCGGATACCAGTGGTCAACCTTTTGCACCGCTTAATGCAGATTTCGGCCCTGATAATTCTGGAGACTGGGACTTACTCACGCCAGATTCAGGTCTTGGCGCACTGGATATTACTATTCAAGGTCCCGGTTTATTAACCCTGAGTGATAATTGGTTTATTACCCATTATACCGGTTTACCTATTCGAGATAATGCCACGGTTCCTAGTCCGTGGGCAGGTGACCCAACGCAACCACCCAATGCACCCAAAGCAATGTTAGCCATGGGCTGGATAAAACGGGTTATTGCCGGCTTGAATCCATTTGATCAGCGGGTTAATAATTTCCGCACCGATGAAATTAGTACCTTAAGCAGTATGATAGCCCAAGCAGGCAAACCGTATTCAGGTCCTATTCCCTTTAATCCTGACCCAGATGTTGTCAATGCTGTCGGTATTATTGAAGCGTACCAAACAATATTAGAGCGCGGTAAAGACTTAAGTATTCGTTCTGGTTTCGATGATATTGCGGCGAATACGCAGTTGTTGAATGCTTCAACCCGCATTGCTGACTTATATATGCTGCTAGGTAATGAAGCTTATGCTGATGCGCAAGACCCAACTATTGGTTTTGATACCAGCAGCACTGTTGGCAGCTTAGCGTCTTCAATATTTACCTTTCAAAATCAGTTGGTATCGCCGTTAGAAGAAGAACTAGTATTATTGCGTGGTCGTGATGACAGCCGCGCTGGTGTTGCAGGAGCTCCTGTTAATAACCGCTTGTTTTGGAACTTTACTCAAGGCAGTGGCGAAGTTGCTTATGTACAAAGTTACCGAATTACTGATCAGAACGCCGATGGATTCATTAATGAGACCGATGCCAGCATACTTTATCCGCAAGGGCATGGTGATGCTTGGGGCCATTACTTAACCTCGGTTAAAACGAGATACGATCTATTACAAGAGCCGAATTACACTTGGACACCACGCACTGAGTCAGTAACGATTGGTGGCGCGCCCATTGAAATTGACTACTTAGATGAGCGGAAATTTGCCGGTGCAGCAGCAGCTAAAGCACGCGCGGGTGCTGAAATAGTGAACTTAAGTTATCGTGAAAAATATGTCGAAGCGCCTTCAGGTCAATGGCAAGGTTATAAAGATACCGACCGAGAACGTGCTTGGGGTTTAGACGGTTGGGCACGACGTTCTGGACAAGGGGCTTATTTTGATTGGCTTACTGCCAACGCCATACTCCCTTCACAAGACCCTAATCCCGACAATGAGGGAATTGAAAAAATTGACCGCACAACCGTGGTTGAGTTAGCCCAAATAATTTCGGGTTTCAATTCAATTCAAGCACAAGTTGATAAAGCTGACGCTGGTTTAAATCCTTTAGGTTTAGCCAAAGGAGTGGTGCCATTCGATATCGACCCTAGCTTCTTGCAAGTAAGTTCAGCAGTACAAGGCCAGAATCATTTTGACCAAATTGCCAGTCGTGCTCAAAAGGCATTGGATAACGCCCTAGTCGTTTTTGATCACGCCAGTCAACAAACGCAGTCGCTACGAAACGTGCAAGATGATGTTGATAAATTAACCTCACTGGTAAGTGAACAAGAACGAGGCTTTAAAAACCAATTAATTGAAATATTCGGTTATCCGTATGCGGGTGATATGGGCGGAGGAAAAACCTACCCGTCTGATTACGATGGGCCAGACATTCTTCATTATCAGTATGTTAGTTCTGAGTTATCGGGTAATTTACTGCCAAATGCTGAATTTACAACTTTCTTCTCTCCCATGACATTTGGTACTGAAAATAGCTTTATATTTGACGCAGACTCCCTAAATAATGCATACACTAATGTCGATGCTGGAGCAATATTAGAGGTTAACTTTCCTATTGTAACGGGAGCAGACTGGGACTTTATCGCTCCTGTAGCTTGGGGTAAGCGACGGGCACCGGGGCAATTACAAGTAGCCGTGTCAGATTTGCTTCAATCTCAGGCCAATTTAAAGCGAGCTTTAAAGCGACATGAAAACTTATTATTAGATTTAGAAGCCGCTGTAGATTTGGTGGAAGCGGAATACAACACGGCGGCTGAAACAATTACCGTATTACAAAACCAACAGAATTTATCTGATGATTTAGAATCTGCAATTGGGCTTGCAAGAGCTGTACAGCTCTCTGGGCGAACGGCAGCTAAAGTAGGTGAAGAAATCGGTGAAGCAGTTAAAGAATGCTTTCCAAAAGCAGTTGGATTCTCAGTTGACGCTACTTCCGTTCCTAGATGTACTGCTTTGGCTGGTATAGGTGTAGCGGCAAACGTTCTCGGCTTCGCAGCTGCAGATAATGCTGAGATTGCAGAGCTAGATTTAGAACTCCGTAAAGAAGCAGCTGAACTGCAAGCGGGTATTGAACTGATTTCAAATACAACCAATGTTGAGTTGTTAGCGCGGATAAAAGCACTTGAAAATCTTTGGCGCGAAGAAGCTGTACTTCGATTGGAGCTTTTTACTCAAAGTGAAGTGGTCAATCAGACTCAAGGTCGCTATTTCGCAAAACTGGCTGAGGGTGAACGCTTAATTGAAGAACGTAGGGCATTTCGTATAGCCGCTGCCGGAGATACTCAGCAATATCGTTACCGAGATATGACCTTCCGTATTTTCCGCAACGATGCTTTAGCGAAATATAGAGCGCAGTTCGACTTAGCTGCTCGTTATGTGTATTTAGCAGCTGCAGCTTACGATTATGAAACTAACTTATTGGGTAATGAATCTGGATCGGGTCGTGACTTTCTTGCTGATATTGTGCGTCAGCGCAGTTTAGGGCAGGTGATTAACGGTGTACCTATTGCTGGAACACCTGGCCTAGCCGATGTATTGGCGCGTCTCACTCAGAATTTTGATGTCTATCGAGGTCAGTTAGGGTTCAACAACCCCCAAGTTGAAGACAATCGCTTTTCGCTTCGCAAAGAGCTCTTCAGGCTGGCGGGAAATGACGACGCGTGGAGTAAAACTTTAGAAGAGGCTCGTGTCGCTAACCTTTGGGATATACCTGAATTTAAACGTTATGCGCGCCCGTTCACGGTAGAAAGTGCGGGTGAGCAGCCGGGCTTAGTGATCAGGTTTCCAACAACAGTGACCTTCGGTTTAAACTTTTTTGGCCATCAACTCGGTGGAGGAGATAGTGCTTACGACCCCACTAATTTTGCCACTAAAGTTAGGGCAGTAGGCGCTTGGTTTGAAGGTTATGACGGCGCCGCATTGTCTAATACGCCACGGGTTTATTTAATACCTGTAGGTATGGATGTATTACGTTCGCCCTCAGGGGATGACTTTAAAACCAGAGAATGGCATGTTGTTGACCAAAAACTGCCTGCACCTTTTCCATTAGGCGCTTCAGATTTACCTAATCCTGAGTGGATACCTGCCAATGATTCATTAAGCGATACTTATGGCGATATCCGTCGTATGTCGAGCTTTCGTGCCTATCATGACAGCGGTGAATATGTTCCGTCACAATCGATCAGTGATTCTCGTTTGGTTGGACGATCGGTGTGGAATACCGAATGGATGCTGATTATTCCTGGTGGCACTTTGCAGAATGACTCAGACGAAGGACTAAATCGCTTTATTCACGGGCAATTAACACCCGATGGCGTTAGTCGCGATGGTTCTGGTATTACAGATATTCTTTTACACTTTCAAACCTACGGTTATTCAGGGAATTAAGGCGATGACAATGAAACAAATTAACGTGTTCACATTGACAAAATGTTTAATGGTTTGTCTATTGTTGCAAACGAACTTCACCCAAGCGGAGATACCTGAACCTGACAATTTATTTTACGGTTCTATTTCTCTCGATAGTCTATTGTTAACGTCGGCTGATATTCATGTCACTATTGTGGTTAAAAATAACGGTGAAGAAATAGCAAGTTATCGTTTGGGGGATAATCCCATTATTGAAAACCGTTATGTATTGAATATTCTGATAGATTCGTTAAATGCGCGAACTGACAAAGTTGCACGCATTGGTGATACGTTGACTTTACATTACCATTCAGGAGATCTCGTCAGCGAAGTAGGAGAAATAGTGATTGAGGAGCAAGGAGTAGCAACTGAATTTAACATAGCATTGCTCTCTTCTGATCTTCATGAGGAGGATGATTTAACTGCTAACGACTCTGATGGTGATGGTATACCTGATGAGGTTGAATTAGCAAACGGATTAAACCCATTTGATGCTTCGGATGCACTTCTAGATAGTGACGGTGATGGTATAGATAATTTAAGTGAATTCTTAGCCGGAACTGATATTCAAAAGGATGAACAGCCACCTTTAGTTATTGCGCCAGGGACACTTGTTGTTTCAGCAACAGGATTATATACCCCGATAAATTTAGGTGTTTCGGCTGCTTTTGATCAAAAAGATGGTGAATTGACCCCATTGCCCGATGGCAATGGATTTTATGCGCCGGGTAAATATACCGTAACTTGGACTTCGTCAGATGCTGAGGGCAATCAAGGAATCGATACACAAATTTTAATGGTAAATCCCTTAGTTAACTTTTATGCAAATAAATTGGTCGCGGAAGGTGAGCGAGTTAACGTAACAGTAGAATTAAACGGTTATGCTGCGAAATACCCTGTAACCATACCTTTTGTGGTCACAGGCACTGCTGAGGCAAATGGAATTGACTATACGTTAATAGAAAGTCAAATTGAGATTGATAGTGGTTTGGTTGGTAGTACTGAATTATTGGTGGTTGACGATATGATATCGGGGGAAAATATTGAGTCTATTATTTTCACTATGGGTACACCAATCAATGCTGTTGTTGGCAATAAAAATACTTTTGTTGCCAGTATCACCGAAGAAAACATTGTCCCTCGTGTCAAACTGGTTGTTGAACAAGATAATAAAAAGACAAATATTGTTGTTATCGGTATGGGAAATATTAACGTTACAGCGGTAGTAGAAGACCCAAATATACAAGATACCCATAGTTATGATTGGTCGTTAAGTGATAGCAACTTAGTAGATGTTGATGGAGATACACTTAATTCTATTTTAGCTGTCGATTCCACTGCCCTGACAGCTGGAATATATAAAATTTCATTGCTGGTAACTGACAGTGAAGGAAATAATACTAACGTTGAACATTATATTGAACTTCTACAGGAAGCGCCTTTATTAACAGACGTTGACAGTGACGGAGATGGGGTTGCTGATAATATTGAAGGTTTTCACGATAGTGATGGCGATGGTATTGCACAATATATGGATGCAATAGCACAAATACATTTAATGCGAGCGAATTCACAAGTGAGTAATGCTTATATAATGGAAACTGAGATAGGCTTACAGATTTCATTAAATGAGGTTTCCTTGAATGTTGGAAATAGTTCGCCTTCGATATCGATGGCGGAGCTGCAAACTGTTTTTCCTAACTTACAAGAAGAAAGTAGAGTTTTTAATGGTGGTATTTTTGACTTTCGTGTCTCAGGTATTTCTGAATCAGGTGCTTCAATAAAAATTATTATCCCTCAATTAGCAGCCATTCCTGATGAGGCTATTTATACTAAATTACATATCGAGGATTTAAGCTGGCATCAATTTGTAGAAGATAATAAAAATATATTATATTCAGCGCCCGGAGCTATGGGCTTCTGTCCTGCGTCAAATGACAGCTCTTATGTAGAAGGTTTAGTTGCAGGGTATTGGTGTGTAATGCTTGAGATAGAAGACGGTGGAGTGAATGATGCTGATGGCAAAGCAAACAAAACAGTTGTTGACCCCGGTGGCGTACAATCACCGATTGTTACCGAGGCACCACCTCCAACACCTGAGCCGTCAATTCCAATAGAATCTAGTAAAAGTAGCAGCGGTGGTAGTTTTGACTTTGGTCTATTGTTTCTACTTGCTCTGTTTTTTACTTGTAATCGTCGTATTTTATTCAGATCAAAGGTTGTGATCTGATAAATTGCTCTGTATTTATAATTAGGGCTTCTAATGGTCGTAAATAGTCTGTTTTCAATTGGATAGGCTATTTATCTCTTATTTTTTAAGAGAATATTAACTTTTTATAAAAATGGTTTTTCTACTAAAAAAGTTTGTGTCATTTAAAATTTATACAATAAGAAATGTATTTCTTCTTGAATAATTAGGTTGCTATATTAATTTTATATTGCGCTCAGGGGGCGATTACGCCTTAGACTTAATACTCTATATTGATTCAAAACTTAAATAATTCCAATGTCTGCTTTGGGGATTTGAGATCTAACGCCATGCAAAAGTTTTAGTCATAATTTTAGTTGTGAATGGATGTGAATTTAAGTGAAAAAGGAAGCTTTAGGATCTATGAACTACCGTTTTTAAATCAAAAGCTAACTTCCGCTGATGGCTAATAAGTGACCATTCAGTACATAGCTTAGGAGGTTTTTAAATTTTCTTATTTTTTGTGACGTTTTTTATAGTTTTCTCACGACTTTTGACGAAAATTTTTCAATCGATTTAACTCAATCTAGCTACAGCCAAGAAAATCCTGAACGAGAGTTCTAATTATTCATGAAGATCCATAATTGTGCAGATCCTCCCTCCTTAATCATACCGGGTAACGCAGAAAAGGATGTAGCGATTGTTTAAGGGGGAATTACGTTTAGAGAAGGTCAATCCCCCAGAGTTGAATCTCAATATATAGAGTTTGAGGATACGAGTCACTCGCCGACCATCGAACAGGATCAGCGCGGAGTATATGCGGTATTAAAGTGGTTTAAAAAGCATTTTTAATATGACTAATTAGCGTATGCCAAAAATATTAATGAGACGATTAAAAAGGTTATTTTTAATCGTGATGTCTAGCAATAAACATTTGCTACCCAAACTTTAATGATTTAGAGAGCGGTTGTTAGAACATGGGGTTTATATTTCATCCTTTAAATAATAAAGGCACAAAGCTATTTTGTTAACTATGCCCACCTATGATTAGTTAATAACTTCTCGCCACGAGATGACTCGATCATTGCCTCTAAAGACTCCAAAGGTGGCTATCGCGCTAGGGTTTTCATTTAAAGTTTTCACTTCTACACCATTCCAGTGCCAATCGTATTGCAGCCATGGATATATGTTATAGATGACTTCTACCTTTCCTTGATTCCCTGATGCTACAGCAGGTAAAACAATTTGTCGCGTTACGCCATTAGGTAAATCATCAATATCTACAAATGCACCCGAAACAGCAGGAATATCAGCAGAATCAAGGCCAACATCATTAAGCGAGCCGAAACTAACATTAGTCGAATTGTATTGGATACAAGTATCAGTATCAGCTAAAACAAAGTTAGTGCCATCAAAATACTCTACTGATAAAACTTGCCCTATACGGGACGTTTCTGGACCAAAGCTGTTGTTAAGAGAAGCTCGACCAAAACGAATTTCTTTCCCTTCAGGGTTCAAAGCCCATAAGCGACCATTATCGGTATCACCATCACTGTCAATAGCGACTACGCTATCTGTGTCACTTACGGCTGCAATTCCTAATTCTATTTTAGCTGGGAAAGGAGTTATCTCTGTATTTTGATCTCGAAGGTAAACAAAGTTATCCTCAGCGTTAAATGCGTAAGTAATAACTCCTCCGCTCTCTTCAAGAAAAACCCCTTCACTTAAATTGGCAGTAAGCTTAACTTTCGCACCAAGTAAATCAAGAGTGTCAGCATCTTCTGTTGGCGTAATATAGGTAACATTACTCGGTAAAAGTTTTATGAAATCTCCCGTGTAATTACTTGTTGTTGTGCAAGTTCCACTAGGACAGATTGATGATTTTGCCGTAATGAATAATTCAGGAGCAAATTGATATTGCAACGATCCTTTACTTGAAATTGATGATGTCGATGTTCTACTCATTTGCCCGCTATAAGCGAAAGTCATTGCTGGAAAGGGGTTATTAATATCACAAACCGACATTAGATCGCCATCCAGACCCGTTGTTAATTCAAAATGATGAGGGATAAAGCGACCAACATAAGGTGCTACTCCTGTAATATCACCTGCCCCTAAATAAGTACCATTCGTTAAATTTGCAGCAAATTTGACAATACCTACTTCGTCATAAGTCATACTTTTATTATTATTAACACCATTAGTAGCAATACCATTACTAAAATCAGTAAAACTGACATTGGTTAAAACCCCTTCTGTACCTAGGGTTGGCAGATAAAGGCTATCGGTTATAATAGCGTTTTCTGATGTGGCTTCATTACCAAAGTTAACAGTAGTGGTATTATCAGATAAATCAGCACCTGTATCTGGTATTCCATTTCCATCACTGTCATCTGTGGCTTGCCACTGTACGGCTGTTAAACTTGTAGTAAAATCATCCCCTGCTTTTTTAAAAGCACTATTAACTTGATTAGCACTCTGTGCTTTTGGGTTGCCATTAACATTAATATAAAACCCAAGCGGCCTAACCACAAAAGCGCTAGACGAACCGAGCATATAATTACCTGTTGGGTCGCCATTTTCATCACGAATATTATATCTAGCATGAAGTTGTACTTTGCCCGCATCAGGATAAGTAAAAATAAATTCTGCACTGTTTACGGCTTCGTTACTAAAATTAAGAGCCACACCCGTATACGTTTTGCTCGCCGCATTATTTAAAGTTTTAATAGGGATATCAGTGCTTAAGTTATTGATTGTTACTTGGCTACCTGCACACTCGTTAGGGTCAACACAAGTTGCTAGCATTTCAATAGTGTTGCTATCAATAAATGCTGCCTGACAAGCACCCGTTGTAGGGTTTTTCTTTACCGCTTGTACTTTTAATGTACTCGCTTTATAACCAGTATTTGAGGGCTTGGCTGATAATTGCTCTGGAATAGCTGTCCCTTCTGTATCGGAGAAAAATCGAAAACCAGTATCTTCAAAAACTACATCACAGCTTGCTGAAGCATCATTTTTACACTTATAAGTTTGATCTAAGCTTAATGTAGCCGCTCCTGGATTGGTGAAGTCAAAACTGACACCGGTGCGACCAACAACGGTCACTGTTTGATTTACCATACCATTAATTGCTAGTTCTACGTCCGTAGCGTCTAAGTTAACTGTATTACAATCGGCATCTGCACAAGCTTTTATGATGATACTTTCAGCTTCACAAGTTAAACCACTCCCATCATGTTCAATTTCGTAGTGATCAATAATAGGATCACCACAGTTATTGGTAAAATCCTTGAAAGTACCGACCAATGCTAGACCACCAGCTTGTTCATTTGTGTGATAAGTATCAGTGTCTCTGTCACTGTCTTCGACAATACTAAACCCAACATTTACAGGTGAGATAGCACACCGTTTTAGCCAACCACCGTCACCACCATTACGAGTGTTCTGGGTGGCAATAATAAGTGGGTTGTCGCTATAACTGCCAATTAAGTTGAATATACGGCAACTATTTAGACCTTCGATATTATTGCCTGTTTGAAAAGATTCATATCTTATATCATCCGTTAGCTGTCCAATAACACCTTGGGTAATAGCCAAATAACCTATGGTTTCATTGGAAGCAATAGTTCCTGTGTTTGTTTCTGCTCGATCTAAAGCCATATTAAACTGAGTTTTAGTAACACTTCTAATAGCGGTAACTAAAAAGGGCTCTGAAATAGGGAAAGGGCCGTCTGGATTATTTACGTTGGGTTCATTATTCATTGTCTGAATGGATGCAATGATAGAGGGTGGTTGTGAAAACCCTAAATCGGTAATATCAACAGTATCCCAAGAACTACCGCTAAAATATCTCCCTTGAAAACGTTTAGTATCCAATGTGCTCACCCGCATTTTAGCACCTCCATCTAGATCATAATCTCCTTCTACAATAGCCAAAAAATCTACTGTTTGAGCTATGTTACCTGCGGGAGCGCTAGGGTTGGCTTTTTCTGGTGATTCCACCTGAGCAATATCAAAACCACTTTCTGTAACATTGCTGATCCTAAGTGCAAGGCGATCACTATTACTCGCAGTAGTAGGTAAACTAAAAACCACTGGAGCAACTGAAAAAGGAGTATCAAAACAAACACGAGTAAATGAAGGGTTATCTGCTGTGTTATTTAAGGTAATACGCCCTGCGACAACTTCGATTTTGCCACAAACTACTGGGTCTCGCGTTGAACCATCGCCATTGACACCCGCTTTTTGCTTGGCATATATATTAGCTATTCTATCTGAGTTAAGTACAGCATCATAAATTTGAAACTCATCTAGTTTTCCTTCAAAACCTTGAGCCACAGAAAAGTCACCACCAAATTCATCTTGTTCTTGGCCAATAACAATTGCATTACTATTAGTGACAGATAAAACACCGCTATTAACACCATCATCACAATCTTGCTCATTACCATCAACAAATAAGCAAACATCTTCACCCCTTCGGGTAAGAGCAATATGATGCCATGAGCCATCAGTGAGTTCGATACTACTTTTTAATGTTTTACTCCCATTTTTAACTTTAATATAAACTTTTTTATCATCTTCCAGAGCTATCTCTAATTCATCATCTTCATCTTCGCCAATGCCTAAGGCATGAAAAACTTCCTGCTGCTTTTTATCTACAGTTGTATTAACCCAGAAACTCACCGAGAAGTCATCTAGGCCATTAACAGATCCACTAGGCACCATAACCCAGTCATTAATGCCATCAGCAGTTAAGTCGAGTGACCGATTAATAACAGCATCATCAACAGGATCTGATACACCAAAGGTTTTACCAGAATAATTTCCCGTTTGATCAAAAACCTCATCATCAGCCCCTGTGTAGCTACAATCATCAAAACGGTAATCTACGATTAAACTCGCTGCTTTAACAATTGTTCCAGTAGCAGTTGCATCAGCGATAGAGCCTGCACTTGCATTACTTAATGTAAGAGTAAAGTCACCACTCCCTGAAGGTGAAGTAATAATATTTACTGTACTAGATATATCACCCTCGAATATCGTTACCGTGCCATTAGCGCTCGTATAATCAGTTCCTGAAGTAGCAGCCCCATTTGAGGTGGCATAATCCAAGGTAATGTCTTCGGAGTAACTACTCGTCAGCTCAATAGTAAAAGTGGCAATATCGCCAGCATCAATACTTATATCATCAACAGAAATATCGGGCTCATTTCCAATCACCGTAATACCAAATGTAATTGAAAAAACATCACTTTCTTTGTTGGTGTCACAACCATCTTTTCTATAGGCATAAAAAGAAATAGTATAACTACCTGCTGTTGAAGGTGCAGTAATATCAAAACCACGATTATAAGTGCCCGCACGTTCTATATTAGCGTCATTATTGCAAGTAGTCGTACCATTTAATATGTAAGAAGTGGATCGCCAACGCCCATTATCACCGTTCCCATCGGTAGTGACATTAAGTAGCACTGATATTGTTTCGCTCGCTGAAACTATTGTAGTTGGAGTACCATTAAGTAGTACACTATTAATAACTCTCTCAGCTTGACTCGGCAGTGAAAAACAAAGTAACAAAATAGCTAATATTAATACGTTTTTCACGGTGTGATCCTTCCCTATACTATCTGACTAGAACAAGCATTTAAAATGCATCTACATATTGACATAATCTTAGATTGTATTTTGCTTTATCAACAAGTTGCCATTTTTACAACAAATAAGTTTGGTCGCTTGATGAAAGCTTTCATCATCAAAACTCTGTCTTGGCAAAAAATAAAATATAGGCAATGTTAACAAAATAAAGCAAAGGTAACGCTAAGTAGCTAAAGTTGCAATATAAAGAGGTGAAATTGACTGACCACTAAATAAAAATGGATACTCACTTGTATCCATTTTTACTTATTCAAACAACCTATAGCTTACGACTGTTAATAAACCTGTTAAATAACGAGACCATAAAGATATTATTTATCTTTATGGTCGTTAATATCTATCCATGAATTACCTCAAAGATATCTTTAAATGAGGTTTTAGTAATAATATCAATATGTAAATGTAATTTACGCGCAATATCACTCGAAGATATAACACCTCTTATATGGTGATTACTCCTATCAACAACTAAACAATGGCGTAATCCATAATTTTTTAATGTTGAAACAACATCATTAACCTTAGCATTTTCAATATCTTTGTAATCAAGTGCGTGTAGCATAGACCTTGGTATCATCATATCTTTTACTAGTATTTCATCTCTAGCAATGCCCTTTGCAACTTCTGCTACGATACGTTGCTCTGACAACTCATTGGTACTCACTATACCTAAAAAATCATTGTTTGTTGACACAACTATTTTCATTTTTACATGTGCTTTGAGCATCAACTTTAAAGTATCAGCAGCATCAGTATCCCCTTCAATCACTAACGCCTTATGTTCTTTAAAATCAGTAAAGATATCTGTAGCTGGCGATGTTAAAGATATATTGTGAAAATCTTCTGGTGATATAATCTTGTCTATCAAATCTAAATCAAATAACTGTAAACTGGTCATAATTACTACTCACTTTATTAAGAATCATCTTGTCTCTAACAGAAAAAAATACACTAAATGATATTTTCCTGTTGCTTAATCAAGGTTTTAATCGTGTTACTCTGTTAATTAAACGCTTGATTAAAAGCATCTTTTGTATAATTACAAATCACTTTTATATTGATGTTTTTTCTGCCTAGTAAATGAAATATGACAGCCGAACTTAGCATGACCTTTTCGACAACTATCAAGCTCAAAAGTAACATGAACACAATGAATTAAATGTTTATGTATACTAAGGTTTTTACGACTTTATTAACGTAGGATTTTAATTTTAAATCCTAGCTTATATAACAAAAATCGTTGATAGCATCTTAAATAAATCTCCACAAAAAAATTGTCGAGATTAGGTCAAAAATCAATATTTAAATGGCCTGATTAAAAGCAATGAAATTTATACGATTTTTAAGGGAGGAGCTCTTGGGTGCAGGTATTGAAATTTGTCATTCAATAATATGATGTTTTTGTTTGTTGAAATTTTAAATAGGTAGGTAACTTGGTTGATGCGATTATTTGTCTTATTGCTAATAAGCAATACATCAGGTTCTGCATCACATGCGATATCAGTGAAGACTTCAAGAGTGAATTGTTGAGCAATGTTCGAGTTTATTTCATCGCCAATACTATATCCTAACTCTCCATGGGAGCTGGTTATAACAAATAAAAGTATGGCGAAGATAAATTTACTCAAGCGGTTCTCAAAATAAATTACTATTAAATATATATTGAGTGACAAGTTTATTTTTTCAAGTCAGTAAATGTAATTTTTTATTTCTATGATTTTCAAGTTACTTTTTCACATGTAATTTCTCTTAAATGACACTTTAGATAGCGCTTATTTAGGCTATCTACTGGTTATATCTAACAGCATAATCTAAGTAAAAACTCAGCAAATCTTAAGTTAACTCTGCTATCTTCTACAAAGAGAAACTGTTTATTATAGGCTTACCTTGAAAATATTAATTATTGAAGATTCAACTTCATTAAGAAGAAGTCTAAAAATAGGGCTGTCAAACTTAGGTTTCACGGTAGATGATACTGGCGATGGCTCTGAAGGCCTAAGTATGGCTTTAGCTGGTGATTACTCGCTACTAATACTTGATTTGATGCTGCCATCTGTTGATGGCACTGCAATATTAAAAGCTATAAGAAAAGCCAATAAAGACCTAAGGGTACTGATACTATCAGCAAGAGATCTGACTGAGGATAAAATATCAGGCTTACTAAATGGCGCTGATGACTATTTAACAAAACCGTTTTCATTCGATGAACTCCATGTTCGTCTGCTTTGCTTAATGCGCAGAGGCAGCTTAAATATAAATGACAGCAAAATTAATATTGGCGTTTTTTCATTAGACATCCATTTAAAACAATTGCTATGCAATAGCATCGATGCCCATTTAACACCTAATGAATATAAGCTTGTTGAATGTTTATTTACCAATCAAGGTAAAGTCGTCTCTCCTGAAAAACTAAGTGACTATCTAGCCGGCCAGTACAATGCAGTAGCAAAAAATTCCATTGAAGCCCATCTATCAACTACCCGAAAAAAAGTAAGAGATATAGGGCATGATTTACCCATAAAAACCAAGCGTGGTTTCGGCTATTTTGTTGAGAAAAATTAATGACTTCTATTAAGAAAAAGTTAAGTCGATATATATCAATATCAATATCGATATTGTTAGTCTCGCTCTTTTTAATTACTGATATTAGTGTTGATAGTTGGATCAGCAGTCAGTTTGACCGCGCGATGATTAATAAAGCCGGTTTATTAGAAACCTTAGTAAGCGAGCATCCTGACAAAGTAGATTTTGATTTTGCTGATGAGTTTATGCCTGAGTTTTCAGGGGCTAACGATCCTGAATATTTTCAATTATGGCGAGATGACAAGGTATTTGAGCGCTCTGAAACACTTAAGCTTTTTGAAAATAACGACTTACCCAAGTTAGACGTTACACTACACAAATCATCAATAACAAATATAACGCTACCCGATGGGCGTTCTGGCCGGATGTATTTCACAAAATTCATCCCTCAAATCGACAGTGATGTGAGAGAAGAATACGGAATAACAAAAGCGTTCTTTGCAAAAACTCAAAAGCCAATGGAGTTGGCCTATGCAACGAGTAACGAGGGCTTAAATCAAATTCTTTGGTTTGTTGATATTATTTTTATATTGACCTCGATTTTCGCGGTTATCGCGGTAAGGATTATCGTTTTTAATGTTGTTGAGCGAGGGTTAAAACCGCTCGATGAGTTAAATATCAAACTGAAACAGATTAATTTAAATTCTGAAATTAGCACCATATCAACTAGCCAACTCCCCGAAGAACTTATCGCAATAGCAAACGGAATTAACCATTTTATCAGCGAGAATAAAATTCTTTATTCCAGAGAAAAAAGAATTACCTCTGATATTGCACATGAGTTAAAAACGCCAATCGCCGAGTTACTTAATTTAAGTGAAGTTGCAATAAAATTCCCTCATGAAGAGCAGTTAGCCGCAAGCTTTAAGACGGATGTACTTGCGATCACACAGCGATTAAGAAATATCGTCAATGGGATACTTTTATTGCAAAAAAGTACTTATCAAGCTGAATTAGAGAAACAACAAGTAAATGTTGAGCTGTTACTTAAGACAATCATGGTCTCTGAAAATAAGCAGTGCAGAAATATTACCCTTAGCTTTAGTAAGCAATGTGGTTATATTCAGACCAATGAATTTGCTTTCACTACTGTGCTAACTAATCTGATTAATAATGCGCTCTACTATAGCCCAGAAACAACTCCGGTGATTATTGCCGTAAGGCCTGAACAAAATACCCATAAAATACGGCTGGATATTTCAAACGTCAGCAGTTTTGAATATTCAGAACAAGACTTAACGATGTTTTTTGAACCTTTGTGGCAAAAAGATTCATCAAGAACATCCGAAGAAAGGTACGGGCTAGGTTTAGCAATTGTTAAATCTTACTGTGAGAGAATAGGGGCTATTTTAGACGTAGCAATAGCACCTGACCAAAGTATTACTTTTACTATTATAATATGATCTACGGTATTATTTTATCTAGCCTATGACTAAGCTTGTGGCGTTATGAAAAATAACGACCATCAGTACCACTCAATTGCATTTATGTTTACCGCTTTAAAATTAAATATTTGCGATAAAGCTACGATAATTCGTAAACGTCAAGGTAGTTACCAGGCAACTAAGCTGCCATTAATATTTTGTCAAACATTGATGATATAAAACTTTTAACTTTAACTATGCCCCCATAACGATCATAAGTAGATATAATAGCTATTTCCCTTTATCAATTTTATTTGTTAATGTGCTAGTGAGTTAAATCAGTATCGATGTGGGGACGACCTCACCGCTCTATTTTTTCAGGGGACGACCCCTAAATTTAATAGAGTGTCTATATGTATTGGTTCATCTTATTTCTCGCAGGAATTTTAGAAGCTGGCTGGTTAGTTGGTATTCAAAAATCAGAATCTTTTACAAATATCCCATATGTAATATTCGCTGTTCTTTCAATGACGCTTAGCTTAGTGTTGTTCTCAATAGCATTAAAAGACATTCCTGTTAGCCAAGCATACCTCGTTTGGTTAGCTATAGGTGCGTCATCAATTTCAATCATAAACCATTACTTTTTTGATCAACCACTTTCAATTCAACAATTGTTTTTCTTTTGTTTGATCTTTGTTGGTGTGGTTGGTCTAAAAATATCTAATTAATACAAAAATTAAACTTAGGAAATATATATGTCTGGTGAAAAAAACTTAGCAAAATTAATCGCGTCTATGACGCCTGTTTTAATCGAAGATGGATATGTGTTTGGTACTCTTGAGACATATGATTATCAACAAGTATTATTGCTAAACCCTATAAGCACTTTTCAAGAAAAGGAAGGATTAACCGTTATATTGACGAAAGAAAAAGCCGATGAATTTAACATTTCGTACTCTGGTGTTTTTAAATGTATTACATTGAATGTACATTCAAGCCTTGATGCTGTTGGGTTAACCGCTGCGGTTTCTACTAAATTGACGCAATCCAATATTAGTGCAAATGTGGTTGCTGCTTACTATCATGATCATGTTTTTATTGCCGTTAAGGATGCCGAACAAGCATTAATTGATCTTAATGCACTTACTCAACAAGGCATTGCAGGTTAAGACCGTACTGGTTATTGAAAGGCATTACATGGTTTGTATACTGCTGAAGTATCTACTTTGTCAAGAGGTTGCCTTTCAAATTTAAAACCCTAATGACTTCAATGTTGGCTTAGTTGCCAGTTAGGATAAATCCGCATCTATGACTTATGATTATTCTCAGTGGCCTAATAATATATTGATGCTAACGTCGCTTAATCGGAACAGTTGCTATTATAAAAATGAGTATTAACGACTCTTTTTCAAAAATGATTATGATTTATTCCTGAAAGTTGCTGGTTAACCTAAATAACATTAGCTGGCCAATGTTATGTAGTCGCAGTAGTCAATGGTAATAACCGAAAGTTCTAATGTAATTGGGTGGCATAACTGATGTTATTATTCAAAAAAAGTAATGTCTAAAGAAGTACCTAGTATTGAAATAAATGCCAATGTCGTTCAGTTTCGTTACAAATATGTTTTTTAACACTGACCACCTTTTATCTAAACTATCGATTTAGTGGCGAATGCCAGATGACATGACTCAATTTAAAAATATTAATCTTAATCTTAATCTTAATCTTAATCTTTATAAAAGACAGCTTAAAACAAAACGCTCTTCGCCTTTTGACTAAACTGAGGCTTGAATTTTAATCTAGTCACGCTTTAACCGAATAGGTAAACGCTAAAATCACCTATTTAAGATTCTTCTAGTTTACGGCAGGTATTATCAATTTTTTTAATTCGAGTGTTGCAACTTCTTTACCTTCTTTTTCTTGCTCTACTCTAAAAGGAATAAAGTTATGCTCGACACTTAACCAAAAATGGGTTTTTCTTGAGCTATTGGTTTTTACTCGAGAAACCTTTAACGTATCAACCAGCCCCATTGGTGTCTTAATTTTTTCTCTACCTGAATATTCAAATATATAACTTTTAACTGAATTATCATCATAAACAAAATATTCTAAATGCTGTTCTTTTTTTTGTAAGTCATGGCTCAATTTCTCGATAACTAATAACGGGTCGAGTATATTAGCTTTTAAAGCAAGCGACCATTGTTCAGCGGTATCGCTCCCTAAAACAAGTTGGTTAGCATAATTAAATTCAATCGTTTGATTCTTTGTCTTCTTAAATGTTCGCTCATCTTTGCTGGTATATTTTATTGGTTTTATCTGTTGGGCATCATATGAAAACTCACTAGATTCTTCGGTATTAATGACATAAAAATATTTTGAAGCCTCCGTTTTAAATGTCAGTTTATACTGATTATCAGCAGTTTTTGATAACATCCGCTCTGCTGTTCCATATTTATCACCTTTTCGATAAACGGTATAATGCGCTGTATATTCTGCCAAAGTGGCATTATTCGCTACAGTGGATTTCTCTGTACTTTGTGCATAACAACTGACCATAACTAAACAGGACAATATATAAGTTCGAATATAAGTTGAGCGTAAATAATGAGAGTAGAGAAACATCCAAATAGTACCTTGTGGTGGTGATGCAGAAAAATCACGTGGAAAACGTTCTCTTTTTAGCGTAAATCACGTCCAAGGTAAATTGATTTTTATCTTAAAGGCTATTTTCAGTTTAGCCTAAGCGAACCTTAAGTTTGTATTATTACTATGAAGACACTAACCCATAGGTGTTTTTATGAATTTAATAATTAAATATATCTCTTATTTCAACAATATAAAATTAACAACGAATCAATTATTGTTCTTTACCAGTTGCTACATAGCACTGATATTGAATTTACCTTTTTTGATCAAATCCACAACGATTATTACGGCGCTCGATAACTATAATTTATTCTTTCTGGTGTCATTGCCAATATTTTTATTAGCGTTAACCATTATCATTCAAGGGCTTTTTTCATTTAGATGGTTAACTAAACCTTTGTTGATCGCTACGGTGATTTGTTCTGCTTTAATATTTTATGGCACCATTTCATACGGGATCGTTTTTGATTACGGTATGGTGCAAAATACTATAGAAACCGACACGGCTGAAGCGTGGTCCTACATAAATTTTCACGCTATTATATTCTTTATATTTTTTGGATTGCTCCCCTCTTTCATTATTTATTCGGTACAATTAATTTATAAGCCCTTTTTCAAAGAACTGTTAAGTCGACTAAAAATCATTAGCCTAAGTCTTATCTCGGTCTTTTTAATAGGCGTCTTTTTCTATTCAAATTACGCGGCTGTTGGCAGAAATAATAAAGACCTTATTACCTACATCATCCCTTATAAAATGGTGGTTTCGTCATTCAAATTTGTCCGAAATCATTATTTTTATCCACCATTAGAATTTAAGGTCTTAGATACAACACCATCAATAGTGCGTGACAGTCAGAAAAAGCATGTCACCGTAATGGTATTAGGAGAAACAGCTCGCGCTCAAAGTTTTTCACTAAATGGCTATAGTAAACGGACTAACCCATATACCGAAAAACAAGGTGTTGTCTCTTTCTCAAATATGAGTTCATGTGGAACGGCAACGGCTGTTTCTGTCCCCTGCATGTTTTCAAGATTAAATAAAACGGGTTATGACAAACGTGTTGCGATGGCACAACAAAATGTTGTAGATCTTATTCACTTAGCGGGGGCTGACGTTTTATGGATAAGTAATAATAACGGCAGTTGTAAAGGCGTTTGTACGCGGGTAAAAACGAAACAGATAGACACTAACCAATCAAACCCTTTGTGTGATGGTGAGTACTGCTATGACGAAGCACTTTTAGCGCCCTTAAAAAGTAAGCTTAATGAACTAACCCATAAAAACACCATGATCATACTGCATATGATTGGCTCTCACGGACCCACTTATTTTAAACGCTACCCTAAAGACAAACGTATTTTCACTCCTGATTGTCAACGCAGCGATATTCAAAATTGTACACAAGAGCAACTTATTAACAGTTATGACAACACTATCGCTTATACCGACTTGGTACTCTCAAAAATTATTAATGAGTTAAATCAAGTGGCTGAGAAAAATGATATTGAAACTTCTTTGCTTTATATTTCAGATCATGGCGAATCACTTGGTGAGAATGGACTTTATTTACATGGTTTGCCCTACGCCTTCGCTCCAGAGGAGCAAACCCATGTTCCCATGATCTATTGGAACGACCCAATGCAAAATGACTTTGACCTTAATTGCTTGAAAACATCAGCAAAATCACCTATAACTCATGACAATGTTTTTGACACTTTACTTAGTATTATGTCAGTTCGAACAAAAGCATATTATATTGATAATGACCCTTTTCTGGCGTGTAAATCACAAGGTGCTGTAGCACGCACCACTATAACCCAAGACAAATCAATGGAGATTCAAGACTAGTGTTTGACAATATAAATAAACCCAAAGGGTTGCATAGAGTCTATTTAGCGGCTTTAAATTCACTACGCGCATTTAAATGGCTTTACGCCAATGAGTCAGCGTTTAGACAAGAGCTTTTACTGCTTATTATTGCCATACCACTGTCTTTTGTATTTGATATAAGCTTCAAAGAACAAGTGATATTAGTCCTGGCGATCCTCTTTGTTATATTTACAGAAATAATAAATACCGCCATCGAAGCTGTTGTTGATAGGGTTGGTTTAGAGATTCATCCATTGTCTGGGCTTGCAAAAGACTTAGGATCTGCAGCAGTGATGATCAGCCTTATTGTCGCCAGTAGCATTTGGCTAATAATACTTCTGTAATGCTCATAAAAGCTTAACTTCAGTTTAAGTTAAGCTTTCCTTAAGTTTTATACTTTAAGGTAAGTATCGTGTTTTATTAGAGATATTAATAACGATGTTTACCTCTACAACCGCTTTAGTTCGTCCATTTTTACTGTTTGCATTATTATTAATTTTTACACTTTTTGTCGCTAGGCTTGGCTTTGCGATTTGGCAAATTGAACGTTTTACCGATTTTAGCAGTATGGTTACCCTGATACTTAATGGGCTAAAAATCGACTTAAGCACGCTAGGTTATTTATTAATTTTACCTGGAATAGTTCATCCCTTGCTAATGCTGTCTAAATTTCAAAGCACATGGCTTAGCGCGTTAAGAGCAATGTTTTTCTTTATTTTTATGGCAGTGCTCTTTTTTGAGCTTGCCACACCTGCATTTATTAATGAATATGGATTTAGACCTAACAGGTTATTCATCGAATATTTAGCTTATCCTGATGAAGTCATGAAAATGTTATTCAACGGACACTTATTGACCATAGTTGTATTATGTTCCTTAATGATGGTGTCTAGTCCGTTTATTTGGCGTACGGTAGGTAAACTCACTCGTACCAAAAAGCCAATAATTGCTGTAACACCCTCATCATCATCCCTATCATTTATCATGCTCTTTATTGTGCTTTTTCTCTGCGCCAGAGGTACTGTAGGTCATCGCCCTATTAACCCGTCATTCGTTTATTTTTCTACCGACCCACTGATTAATTCATTAACCTTAAATTCAATCTATAGTGTTGCTCATGCTTATAAACAGTTCGGTAATGAAAAGTATGCATCAAAACTTTATGGCACTATGGCTACAGAACAAGTTATTAAACTTGTTCGCCAGGAAACTGGCTTAAATACACAAGTTTTTAATAATAATGCGCAACCTTCTTTTAGCGCTAGGGCACCCGTTTACCAAGGAAAACCTAAAAATTTAGTGATAATTTTAGAAGAGAGTTTAGGTGCGCAATTTGTTTCATCATTGGGAGGGCTACCACTTACGCCTGAAATTGATAAATTAAATACTGAAGGCTGGGCGTTCAAAAATTTATATGCTACCGGTACACGCTCTGTAAGGGGCATTGAAGCGGTTATTACTGGGTTCACACCAACGCCAGCTCGAGCAGTAGTAAAGCTTGATAAATCTCAGCATGGCTTCTTCACCATCGCAAGTTTACTTGAGAGAAATAATTACACCACGCAATTTATTTATGGTGGTGAAAGCCATTTTGATAATATGAAAGGTTTCTTTTTAGGCAATGGCTTTAGCGATATTGTTGATTTTAACAAAATACAAAACCCTCAGTTTGTCGGTTCGTGGGGAGCCAGTGATGAAGACTTGTTTAATCAAGCTGATATCGAATTAAGCAAATTACACAAAGGTGATAAACCTTTTCTAAGTTTTATTTTTTCATCCAGCAATCATGATCCTTTTGAAATACCCTCAGGTAAAATAACGCCACTAGCATATTCAACAGCGCAATTAGCTCTGTACGATTCAAAAGAACTATTGCGCCATCAGGCGATCCAATATGCAGACTATGCTCTGGGTAAGTTTATCGACCAAGCAAAAAAACAACCCTATTGGCAAGACACTATATTTATTATTGTTGCTGACCATGATGCTAGAGCGTTAGGAAACGACCTTGTTCCTATTAAAAATTTCCATATTCCAGGCGTTATTCTTAATTCAGGCAATAAACATTTATCTGATGAAAGAATTGTAAGTCAAATCGACCTTGCTCCGACCTTGCTGTCCTTAATGGGCGTAACTAACGATTCCCCTATGATTGGCCGTGATTTAAATAATACCCAGATCAAAGGAAGGGCAGTGATGCAATATGCCGATAACTTTGCCTATATGACCGATGAGGATGTCACAATACTGCAACCACAAAAGCCACCAGTAAATTTTGACTATTCTTTAAAGAAAAAGAAACTAGAACCTAAAGCAATTAACGCGAAACTTGCTGAGATCGCTTTAGCCCATGCTTTATGGGGAAGTTTAGCCTATGAAAATCAATGGTATTCCAGTAAAACTGAGTAAAACACTGAATAAAAGACTGAGTAATCGAAACTTAAGTTATTATTTTTAATAACTTATTAATGATATCACTGACATATTTTCGTCAGCATTCCATTCGTGAGCTTTATTAAGTCGGCGGGGCTCAATTCTATTTCTAATCCTCGCCGGCCTGCACTCACATAGATAGAGGCGTAATGGTTAGCTGAGGCGTCAACAATTGTTCTCAGTGCTTTTTTTTGTCCAAGTGGACTTACTCCTCCAAGAACATACCCCGTTGAACGTTCAACATCAGACTTATCAGCCATATTAGCTTTTTTAGCTCCAACAGCTTTTGCAATAAGCTTCATACTAAGCATAGCGGAAACCGGAATAATACCTACGGCTAAGCTTTTATCATCTAGCATTACCACTAAAGTTTTGAATATTCGTTGTTCGATGACACCTAATTTTTCGGCTGCTTCGAGTCCATAGGACTCCGTGGTTTCATCATGAGAATACTCATGTATTTTATGTGAAACTTTATTTTTTTTAGCTACATTGATTCCTGGTGTCATTTCAATATCCTAAGTGAGTAGCCTAAAGAAATCGCTGATAATTGTTGGCTAATATATTATTATAAAAACAATGTTCGAACTTAAAGAGCTTCTTTAAAGCGACTCTTTATGTTCATGCTGACAGTTCCAGCATATCTCAAAGGAAGCATCATTTGTTTCAGCGCAGCTTTTACATAGCCAGTCTTCGCCTTTGTTTGCCTGCTGATATGACGTTAATATCGTCGTCGCACGTTCAAAATCAGCCTCATTAACAAGCCAGACTTCTGGCCAAGCATCAAAAGCTGATATTTCACCTACGGCTCCTTGAGCAAATTCATTTTTAATAAAACAACTTATTTGTTGTGCTTCAATAAGGTTTTTAACATTGTTAACCATAAAATGGTTTTCGTGAGCATAAAGCAGTTTCATCATTTCGCCCTAGTGATAGCTATTAATAGGTAGGGTGTAGTTAGCTAAAATATTAACCAATGAATTCATTATTATTTTGTTAATAACAATGAATTTACGCAAGTACGTGTTGGCTAATATGCTGATTAAATTGGATAAGATCGAAAGAACCTTTAATCTCAAATTTAGCCATACCGAGTTCACTGACATAGACTTCTATTTCACAATCCAAATCTAATGTGCCCGATGACTCAACTGAAAAAGCCTGTATTTTGCTATAAGGCAAAGAAGTATAGTCGACCTTTGAACCGGTAATTCCCTGAACGTTGGCGGCAATAATGCGCTTATTTGTGAATACCACTTGGTCTCTAATACTCTTAAAGGCCGCAAAAATTGACTCCCCCTCAATCATAAACTTGTGAAAGTCTTCTCTCGCATCTTCGATTTCTATTGGTTTTAATTTGAACACCGAAGAGTTTTTAAAATCTATCATAGTTAATCCTTATGTAAATAATTTTCGAATACCGTAATAAAAAGCATAGCTTTGCAGTATTGACAAACGTGACATTTATCTCCAACTTCATGGCTTCCCACGATGATGTTACGCCATAGCAGTATAGTTGGGGTGTGCTTGTACCCTATTGATCCACATTTGAATCGCAGGATATTCAAGCAGATTAAAACCACCCTCTTCTGCTACGTGTGTATATCCATAAAGTGAAATATCAGCGGTAGTCAATGTGCTCCCGACAAGATAAGGTGTTATTTCCAATTGCTTCTCCATAATTCTTAGAGCTTTGTGACCCCCTTCTTGTTTGGATTGATATTCCGCTTTACGGTTATCAGGTAAACCAAGATATTTAGCAATAAACCTAGCAACAGCAATAAATGGCTCATGGCTATATTGTTCAAAAAATTGCCACTGCTGTACCTTTGCATTTTCATATCTATCTTTAGGTAACAGTGATGAACCTGAGGCAAGGTAATTCAAAATAGCGTTAGATTCTGATAAAAAACGTCCGTCATCGAGCTCAAGTAACGGAATTTTTCCTGTTGGGTTCTTTTTCAAAAACGACGCTGTGCCACTCTCACCTGCAAGTATATTAATATTAATCCACTCATGCTCTATCTTTAAAATTGAGGTGACAAGCTTAATTTTATAACAATTACCTGACTGAATATCCGCATATATTTTCACTAAATTATCCTTAAGCATGCCACGGTGCAATAATTGCTCGAACAATTATTATCGACAATATAAATAATAGCTTGTGTAATCAAACAGCGTAATACTTTACTGACTAGCTATGCCGATTACTCGTCCAACAACCAACCTTGCTCTACCGCATTATCAATTTGCTGACAAACATATAACCATAACTGAGGAGCGAGTCCTTCAAGAAAACTATTACGTTTTAGTACCTGTGATTTGTTAACCTTATGCTTAACCCAACTGCCCCCCTCATTCTTTATATTTTGTAAAAAGGGTAAAACGCTGTCTATGGCTTTAGCAAATCGAGCATCAACAGTTTTAGCTTCTTCGAACTCTAACCATAAGGCATTAAAAGCTTGAAACTGTTTATCCGGCAATAAACCAAAGATACGGGTTGCTGCAGCAATTTCTTTTTCTTGTTGCTCTGCTAGTGCTTGTTTATCGGAAAAAGCAAACATATCTCCTGCATCTATCTCGACAATATCGTGAATAAGTAACATACTCATCACTCGTGCTATATTGACTTTCTCTACTGCATACTCTTGAAGTATTTCAGCCGTTAATGAAATATGCCAACTGTGCTCTGCACTGTTCTCAAATCTATTTTTATCAGACTTGACCAGCGCTTGTCGATAAATTCCTTTGAGCCTATCTAATTCAATAATAAAATCTAATTGTTTATTGAGTTCTTCCATTGTTTTTCCAAAATGATAAGGTAAATGAAGCATAATTTGACGACAGTTCGCCGCCTATAGCATAAAAGATCGTGCTTAGTGGTGGTCAACAAATCATCAAATAATGGCGAGGCGGGAATGAGCAACTAAGTGGCGTTTAAAACCAAACCTTTCGATTGATTAATGATCACAAGTGAGAAGACAATTTCTGTTGCTCCACCAATAAATGCGCCAATGATAAAATTAGCACCTAACAATATACATAACATACCAGAAAATATCAGCACGCTTCCTAAAAGCCAATATATTTTTAAGCCATACAGCGTATTAAACACTAGATAACGTACACCAATGATCATCAGCATTATCGGATAAAACCATTCAACTTGCAGCTTTGCTACATAGAAAGCCAAAAATAAACCAACAAATAAGATAATTGTACTTTCTAATGCCAGTTTGCCAAGGGGATTTTTAGGATAGTGATTGCCAGGACGTTTAAAGTATTTTGACAATAGCATCGACAACGGATGGATAAACATACCGCCAAAGAATAATGCTAGCATACTCAATTGATTCGAATGCACTAAGGCAACTGAACCAGCAGCACACCAAATTAAACCAGAAACTAATACACCAATTCCACCATCAAAATATGAAAAGCGCATATTTTCCTGTGCTGCTTCAAACTTCATCTAAACTCCTTAACTTTGCAATGCATGTCCTATTAACGGCAATTCACTGACAATAATATCCTTAACAAAAATATTGAGTAAAACCCTATAGCTAATACTTAGTGTTTGAACATTTTTTGTAAGCTAAAATGGATAGTTAAAGCACAAAAATTTGATTAATCAACAAAATATAACATTGGCCACTTTGAAAATACAACCGCTACATTTTTAACTTAGGTAAAAAAACACCTTAAATTAAGTAAAAAAATACCAAATATTAATTTGGTATTTATCTAAAGTTGACCAAGAGAATCAGTTTAACTTTTACTTCGGTAATGAATCATCAGTGAACCCGAAACATTACCAATAGAGAGCTCTTTAACCAGTTCATAATCAACTTCTTTAAAAAATTGTTGATATTTCTTTGTTGTCGCATAAACAGCAACCCCTTCACTTGCAGAGTGCTCTTCTAATATTGTATTAACGGCTGCCATAAGGTAATGACCAAAGCCATGATGTTGATGTAAAGGATGAATCGCAATAAAAGCAAGCATATGAAATTTCTTCATTGGTACAGCAGCAAGTACTGTTTTTTCTTTTTCAATCATCTGTTTGGTACTAAAGTAGCCAGCACCTAACATCATCTTTAAACGCCAGTGCCAAAATCGCTCTGAACTAACACTTTCATCTGGGCTATTTAAACAAGCAACACCTACCATTGCCTCCCCCAAGTATAAGCCAACCATAGGTTGTTTAGCATGCCAAAAAGCACTTAACTCTTCTCGAATGGCTGCGCGCAACTTTTGTTCGTAATCGTTGTTTTCATTGGAAAATATTTCTAGAAAAACAGGATCATCATGATAAGCTTGATACAATAAAGAGGCAGCGAGTTTTAAATCTTCACCTGACAAATAAGCAGCTTTTATATCAAGATTTTTTTTATCACGTATTACTTCTGACATACCTTGTCATCCTTGCGTTTATTATTTTTATCTCATCACCATAGCAGTAAAAAACGAATAAGGTCAAACAAAACTCCAACGCTTTCAAGCTATTTTCTTAAGACAAATATGTAATAATAAACCGTAGATAGCAGGTGCCGTTATAGTAAAAACATAAGGGTTTAGTTGTAAAGGTAGCACTAGTCGTTACCTTTACACTATATGCAATAACGATTAACCTGAAATGTTGCGTCTATAATCTGCACCATTACCCGTTTCTAATAAAACACCATCTACAAAATGTAAATATGTGCACTCGTCCTTAGTGGTTAAATCATCTTTATGGACGCGATGAGTACGATAAAAGAGCACCTGTATTTCTTTACCGTCTATTTGGTATTTTTCATTGAAGTCGCCAAGCCCTAGCTTTTGCTTAACATCACTATAGCTGGCATTTAATTGAATTTTATCAATTTTTTTACGGTTTTCATATTCACGATCGCCAAACGAAGTTGACATTGAATGCCCTTCATCACCGCCACCAACAGCAATAACACATCCCGTTAATGATAAAGTTAAAGGTGCTGCAATAAGTAATGCTATAATTGATTTTTTCATAAGTTTCCCTGATTAATATTTTATGTGTAAATATTTTATATAATTTAAACAACGTTATTGGTCTACAACTTACTTAATAGCAAGGGATAAACCAACTCGGCAACACATTGATATATATATAAATAAAATAAAAACCAGATAAACACAGCGAACATACTTTGTGATATTCGCTAAAACATAGCCTCTTTGACAAGTAATTATAAATTTATGACCATAACTGACGAAATAACAATCATCGCTAATCAATTAGCTAATCAAGGTAAAAAGCCAACGGTAGCCTTGCTTAAAACCAAACTAAAAGCACCAGTTCCACTGCCAACCCTTATATCAATATTAAGAAATTGGACCCATGACCCTAAACTGATCACATTAACCGGTGAAACTAAGAAGCTTGTTGAAAAAAATCAAACGCTAGCCTTGAACTCTCCAGAAATAGAGATGATGATAGCTAAAGCAATAGCAACGGCATTAGAGCCAATAGAAACTGAATTAGCAGAGCTAAAAGCCCTGATCATTAGCCTAAAAAAAATATAAGTTAAGGAATTCTAGGGCTGAGCATATTAATAAAGCTAACCAGTGAGTCGGCCACTTTCTTATGCGCTTTAGCACCTACTTTTTCGACCCAGATCTCCCCGTTGTCATTGTTGACACTTAAAATCATATTATCGTCGTCGGTCAAGGCAAAAAATAAAGTTAATGGTTGCTTTAATTTCTGCTTCATTAATATATGCCCTATCACATTTTCTTGTAAACGTTGGAAGTCATCTTTGCTCCAAGCAAAAAGTAGTGATAAAGCGCCTTCCTCACAGCTTGCATCTAAGGTGTCGCTGTACAAACTGGTGAAATAGGTTTTAAAATCCGCGTGTATTGTTATTTCTAACGCTTTTTCAACATTATCAAAGTTAATCGGGTCGCTGATTTCACAAGGCTGCCAATATTGATGATTTTCATCATAATCATTTGATAAACAGGGAGAAGGCCATTGTTCGTCTTTTTCGATAAGCGGTAAATGCTGGTAACGTTCTTGGTATTGTGATAAATATTTTTGTGAAAATAATGATAAAGATTGCATTAACTCGCATGGTGATGATTTCATCTGTTAAAAAGATCCTTTAAAATGTAACGACAAATAGCCAATAGACTAAACTAGCCATTGTATGACAAATTATAAAAACGCAAAAGTATTAAGCCAATTAACACTTGGAAAAGCCACTAATTATTGCAGTGAATATAACCCAGAACTCTTGCAAGCGGTACCTCGAACTTTAAATAGAGACAGTTTAGCTATTCACGCTGAAAGCTTACCCTTTATTGGCGAAGATGTCTGGTATGCCTATGAACTTTCGTGGCTCAATAGCACAGGTAAACCCGTTGTTGCTGTTGCAGAATTTCGTTTTCCTTGCACCAGCACTAACATAGTTGAGTCAAAGTCATTTAAATTGTATTTAAATAGCTTTAATCAGAGTCGGTTTTCATCTTGGCAAGAGGTTGAAGATTGCTTAATTAAAGATCTATCCAATACCGCTGAAGGCAAAGCGGGCGTAAAGCTATTTCCTGTTGATAATTGCCCTGCACTGGAAATAAATCATCAGATTTTTTCTGAAAACACCCTATGTATAGATGATGTTGAACTTGATATTGATAACTATCAACTTGATCCAACGCTGCTCAACAATGCAAATATTGCAGGGGAAATTGTCAAGGATGAATCTTTAGTCAGCCATTTATTAAAATCTAACTGTTTGATTACTAATCAACCCGATTGGGCAAGTATTTATATTCAATACAGTGGTCAAAAAATTTCACCGAGCGCTTTGCTAGCTTACTTAATATCATTTAGACAACATAATGAGTTTCACGAACAATGTGTTGAAAGAATATATTGTGATTTAATGAAATATTGTCAAGTGACTGAGTTGACTGTTTTTGCGCGCTACACCAGACGAGGCGGTTTAGACATAAATCCATTTCGATCGACGTCTACCTTACACGCACCAACCGGAAGAACGCTAAGACAATAAACACTATTTGAGTTAAATCAATTATAAATCATTATCAATGCTGACTTTTTAGCATCTTAGGTTTACTATTAAGTCATATAATTTAAAAGTGTGTTCATTTTTATATTAACTATATTTAGCTATACTCAATGCAAATTTATCAAGTCCATTAGCCGATAAAGTACTTTACGGAAGACCGTTTTTTATGAGCAACAACCCAGCCGCCAACAAAGAAATAACATTACTGAAGAAAAAACTCGAACTCGCCATTACTTCACGTGCCGACGTAGAAAAAGACCTGAACTCACAGTCTTCATTGTTAATAACCTTTATTGAAAAGCTTTCTCTTGTATGCAAGGGCATGGATATTACGTTAGATAATAAGTTGGCTAAGTTACGACTTTTACTCAAACAGTCGGCGCCACTTGCTGACATTCAAGCACACATAGCCGCAACTTCACTTTTACTACAACAGCAATCTCAAATAAACATTTCAAATCTTAACCAATTACACGAAAGATTCCATATCGCTGGTTTAGCTTTGCAAAAAATCAATGGCTTACCTGCTGACTTACGACGTAAATTACGTAGTTTAATCACGGAGTCAAAAGATCCCAAAGATGCTGTTATACAATATGTTCCCTTGTTAAGTCAGTTATTAACCTTTTACGATGACGCCTTAGCAGCAAAGTTTATTGACGCTGCTCCTGTGGGGGGATTATTAGGACAACAGAACTCAACAACAAAAACGGTTGAAGTTAATAACGATGCCGAGCTGAAATACATCGCTCGTTTTGAAACAATTATTGCCGACTTAGTTGTCTCAGATAAACATGCAAAAGATATCGCTGTGATTAAGTCTCAGCTCAATGAAGGTATATCAAACAACAGCTTACTAGACAGTTTTTTGGCCGTATTTGATGTGATCATTGAAGATTTAAACGATGAAAGAAATACTGCAAAAGTATTTCTTTCAACATTAAGCGAAACCTTAACAACGGTGCAGTTCGCAGTAAAAACAACACTAAACAGTTGCAAAGAATCTCAATCACAACATGGTTTATTAAATGAACAGTTGCAAAAACAGATTGTAGATATGGCTAATGGTTTAGATAAAGCCACGTCTCTAGCCGATATTAAAGTTGATATTAATGCTAAGTTAAAACTTATTGCTGGTACACTTTTAAAGAAAACAACCTTTGAACGTGAACAACAAGATGCTTTACACGGTCAATTATCGTCAATGACTGAAAAGGTCGAATTATTAGAAAAACAAAGCCGAAACTTTGAAAAACGCATTCAAGAACAACAAGCCAGAAGCTTACAAGACGCCTTAACTAAGCTCAACAATCGCGCCGCATTTGATGAATACTTCGCTAGAGAAATGGTGCGTTTTCATAATAAAAATTTCGACTTGGCTATTGTGGTAATGGACCTTGATAACTTTAAGCGTATTAATGATACCTACGGCCACACTGCTGGCGATAAAACCTTGCAAGTTATTTCAAGTACCTTAAAAAAACACATAGGTAGTGACGCATTTATTGCACGTTATGGCGGAGAAGAGTTTGTACTCGTATTCTCTGGTACCAATCAAGAAAACTTAATCGATAAACTTAACCGACTGCGCTTACAAGTCGCAAAATTACCCTTTAAATTTAAAAGTAATAAAGTGACCATCACCATTTCTATTGGCGTTACACATATCCAACAAGATGATAATGTCCATATGGCTTTTGAACGAGCAGATGGTGCACTTTATCAAGCCAAAGAGAAAGGCAAAAACAACGTTGTTTATCTATAAATATCGTCTGAAAATTCCGTTTTTTCCTGCAATTATCCATAAAAAGCTAATAACCTTGGTACGTTTCAAGTTATTAGCTTTACATTTTTCTGAAGGAGCTCAATGATGAATACGCAAATAAATCCTGTTGGCAATATGAACCTGCTCTCACAATCAGAAATAGAGCAACTTCAAAAATCAGCGAACAGTAAAACTTATCAAGTCTATCGAAATTGTTCACTCGCGGTATTAAATGCCGGCAGCCATACCGATGATGCAGAACAAATATATCAAAAATTTCAAGATTTTGAGATACAAGTTTTGCGCCGCGAACGTGGGGTAAAACTAGCTTTAACAAACCCACCCGGTGATGCCTTCGTTGATGGTAAAATAATAAAAGGCATACAAGAGCTTTTATCAGCGGTGTTACGCGATATTCTTTTTACCCATAATCGATACCAAGCCGATGCTAAACATACTCAGCAAATAACAGATCTCACGTTTGATATTTTACGAAATGCGAATGTTATTATCCCTGAAAGCGATCCTAATCTGGTTACTTGCTGGGGTGGTCATTCTATAAACGATAATGAGTACAAGTACACTAAGGAAGTGGGTTATCAATTGGGCCTGCGAGGCTTTAATATCTGTACAGGCTGTGGCCCAGGTGCAATGAAAGGTCCAATGAAAGGAGCAACTATAGCTCATGCAAAACAGCGTAATAAAGACGGTCGTTATATTGGTTTAACAGAGCCAAGTATTATTGCGGCTGAGCCACCTAATCCTATCGTTAATGAATTAGTTATCATGCCTGATATCGAAAAACGCTTAGAGGCTTTTGTTCGAATGTCACATGGTATTGTTATTTTCCCTGGGGGCGCAGGAACAGCCGAAGAATTGCTTTATATTTTAGGTATTATGCTCAATAGCAAAAATGAAGCTCAAAAATTACCTATTATTTTGACAGGACCTAAAGAGAGCGCAGAATACTTTATTCAAATTGATCGCTTCATTGGCGCAACTTTAGGTGAAAAAGCACAAAACCTTTATGAAATTATTGTTGATGACCCAATTGCAGTAGCTAAAGCCATGCGTCATAAATTAAATGAAGTCATAACTTATCGCAAAAAAACGGGTGATGCCTTCCATTTTAACTGGTCTTTAGTGATTGAGCCCGACTTTCAACAGCCTTTTGAACCTACGCACGAGAACATTGCTAACTTGCTAATTAGCTATGATTTAGACAAAGCGACATTAGCAGCAAACTTACGCCGTATTTTTTCTGCTATAGTAGCCGGTAACGTAAAATCGCAAGGTATTAGAGCGATCAGAGAGAATGGTCCCTTTGAAATATCTGGCGATAAAAAAATAATGAAACTAATGGATAATTTACTGGCGTCATTTGTTGAGCAACAACGAATGAAACTACCTGGCAGTAAATATATACCATGCTATAAAGTAATTTAAGGGTAAATGAATGTCCGCACATCTTGTATTAATTGATGCGTTGAATTTAATTAGGAGAATATACGCAGTACAAGAGCGTCCTTTTCTTTTTAATAACGAGCTTGCAGAAAACACCAAACAACAAGTCCTGTTTAATACCCAGATCGCTTGTGGACAAGCGTTAACAAAAATACTTGATCATCTACAACCTAGCCATGTTTTAGCGGTATTTGATAGTGATAAGCCTTGTTGGCGTTACGAGCTATTCCCTGATTATAAGAAAGGTAGAAAAAAAATGGCAGCACATTTGGCTGCCAGCCTTCCTGATATTCAAGATGAGTTAATGAAGCAACAAGTCGATTCATTAATACCAGAAGAAGATGAAGCTGACGATATCATTGCGACATTGGCGGTAAAAATGGCATTAAAAGATCAAAATGTTACGATCGTTTCGACAGATAAAGGCTTCCTCTCATTACTGGGTCCACATATCGGCGTTTATGATCACTTTAATCGTCGCCATCTTGATACTAACTTTGTACTAAGTAAATTCAATGTTAAGCCACAACAGCTTATGGATTTATGGACATTAACCGGTGACAATACCAATAAAATCCCAGGTGTTGCGGGGATTGGACAAGTCACTGCTGCACAGTTATTAAATCAGTACGGATCATTAAAAAGTATACTTGAAGCAACTGACATTAAAGCAACATTAGCCAATAAGCTTGCTGAACATAAGGAACAAATTGCACTCAGCCAAGAACTTATTACACTAAAAAAAGACATAGCACTGGGCTTTAATTTAAAAGATATTCGCCTTTCTTCTTAGGGGGCGTGAACAAAATATTAGTATTAAACGTTGTATAAATTAACTAAAATAATTAGCGGTTGTTAAGCTTCATCTTTCAATATTGATCAACAATTTAACGGAAATTTTAATAAATGAATAAGAAAGTCATCTCTCGTATCTTAATCGCATTAGCCATTTACGGTGTTTTTGTTGCCCTAGTGGTAAACTTTTATGATGACAGTCCATCTGATATGGAATGGGGTGATCGCGAATCATATAACAAACAGTACATAGGTAAATTAACCTTAGAAAAGTTTAATTTCGACCAAGCAATAAAAGAATTAGGCAGTCCCGATATAACAGAGGCGAAAAAAGTTAATGAAGACAGTTTTCAAGTGACCTTTTATCGTACTCAACACGTTAAATCTGATGGATTTACTACCCAAGACGAATGTACCGCACTTTTATTTAAAAATGGCTCACTTATCGCTATTGGCAACACAGCTTACGAACAGTTTCAGCAACTATAACTAACGCTGAAAGCAGCTTTAATAAAACAAAAGTCTAATAACGTTTCATTAAACGATCCTTTATACTAACAACTATAAAACACAATCAGGTAAAACCAAACGATGTAGGGTGCCTGAAAGGTTTTATCCTAGATTACACAAGTATCGCGTGCTATAACAGCACCCGTTTCCTAATTTGACAAACTCTTTTGAAAGGCAGAAAAATGGCTACACAAACCATAACAGTGATCCCCGGCGATGGCATTGGTCCCGATATTATCGATGCTACAATTAAAATACTAGACAAAGCCGGATGTGATTTTGCATATGAATATGCAGACGCCGGTCTTACTGCTCTTGAAAATCATGGCGACTTGATCCCTGAAAGTACCTTAGCGCTTATTCAAAAGAATAAAATAGCCCTTAAAGGTCCACTTACCACACCGGTTGGCGAAGGCTTTACTTCTATCAATGTTACTTTGCGTAAGCATTTCCAACTCTACGCAAATGTTCGCCCTGTAATATCGTTTAAAGGCACTAAAGCCCGCTACGAAGACATAAACATCATAACGGTACGTGAAAATACCGAAGGTATGTATTCAGGCTTAGGACAAATATTGTCTGATGATGGCGAAGTTGCTGAAGCAAAAAGTTTAATTACCCGTGAAGGTGCTGAACGTATTCTTACTTTTGCCTATGAAACGGCTATCAAAGAAGGTAGAAAAAAAGTAACAGCTGTTCATAAAGCGAATATTTTGAAATCAACTTCTGGCTTGTTTTTAAAAGTTGCGCGTGAAGTTGCTGCCCGTTATCCACAAATAGAATCGACAGAAATGATCGTTGATAATTGTTGTATGCAATTAGTAATGAACCCAGAACAATTCGATGTCATTGTAACAACCAACTTATTTGGTGATATTTTATCTGACTTGTGTGCAGGTTTAGTTGGTGGTTTAGGTATGGCTCCTGGCGCTAACATTGGTGGCGACTGCGCTATTTTTGAAGCTGTGCATGGTAGTGCACCAGATATTGCAGGCAAAAATTTAGCTAACCCTACTTCAGTGATATTAGCCGCTATTCAAATGCTTGAATATTTAAACATGGGTGATAAAGCCAGTAAGATCCGTAATGCAATTACAGATGTTATTGCTACGGGTGATAGAACGACTCGTGATTTAGGCGGCACTCACGGCACCACTGATTTTACCCAAGCGGTATTAGAGCGTTTATAAACCTAACGGGTTAGAAGTTGTTAGTAATACCCGCTTGTAACAGACATTAAAAAACCGACATTACGTCGGTTTTTTAATGCAAGAAGAGCCGTGCTATTCTTCTTTCATTGGCGGTGGAGATAATAATCTTGCATGAACAGTTATTTCTTCACGATCATAATAAAGGTGCTTAGCGTAGAGTTCATACTTTACTTTATGCTCACTAAAAGCATCTTTAAGTATTTGTAAGTCATTAGTGACTTCCTGATAACGGCCTTTCATTGGCAACTTTAAATTAAATATAGCTTCTTTACAGTAACCTTTTAATAACCACTCAGCCATTAGCTTAGCAACGCGTTGAGGTTTTTCGATCATGTCACATACTAACCAATGAACATTTTGTTTCATTGGTACATATTTGAAACCGTCCATCATGCGATGTTTAACTTGCCCTGTATCCATTAATGACTCAGCCATAGCGCCATTATCAATAGCTGTCACCATCATACCACGACGTACTAATTGATATGTCCAACCACCAGGAGCAGCGCCTAAATCAACAGCTTTAAGACCTGATGTTAAACGTTCGTCCCATTCATCGCGAGGTACAAAGTGAAGAAAAGCTTCATCTAATTTTAATGTTGAACGGCTCGGTGAAGCGCTTGGAAACTTCAACCTTGGAATACCCATAGTATAAACAGAGCTATTATCGGCTAACGAAAAACCAAAAATAGCTTCTTTACCACTTAGAAAAAGACCATGTAAGATAGCGCCATCGTTATCACCTTTTTCCATAAGAATTTTATTCTTACGTAATGCCTGGCGTAGCGGTACAGACAGCTTACGACAGAATTTCGAAAGTTCTTTACCTTCGTTTGTGTCAAGCATTTCCATCCGTAAATCAGCATATTGCCATTCGGTACCTAAAACTTCGGTAATAGCTTCAACACGATTGTAATCAGGTAAGTCAATTTTATCTGTTACGGTAACAAACCAATCGCGAGCGAATATCAGGCGGCGCAATGGGATTTTTTCCATTAAAACTTCACCGTCTTGAGGATTATTTAAATGAAAATAGACTAAACCTTCGTTTTTAGTTAGCTGTAAATAGCCAAACACTTCATTCCACGCGGCTTTTTCTTGAATTTCTGCACCACACTCTTTTTCAAAGCCTGGGCGACAATATAATATAATAGAGGTCATAACTAATTTACCTACAAACGATCTTGGTCTGTGTTTAAAGTACACAGAGTACTATTAATTCCCGCCCAGCTGATACACAACCAACCCAGCGCAAATGATATACCACCAAAGGGAACTATTTTTCCAATAACAGTAAAATCAAAAAATGTTTTTATATACAAAACACCACTAAAAAATAAAATCCCGGCTATAAAAAAGCTTGCTGATAAATATAAAAGATTAATAACTTTAGCCGCATGACGCTTACTCATTAGAACTTGCAACCAAATGGCTACAGTAAGTAGTGCTATAGTATGAAAAAATTGATATTGCAATGCATTGGCAAGGCGTGATTGTACTTCATTTGGTAAATTTGCCCCAGCATGAGCAAACCAAGCGCCGAATAATACAGAAAAACAGCCACTGATACCAATAAATATCATAATGGCGGTCAAGTAATTTCTATAAACACAACTATATTTCATCTGGATTATGCTCATCAATAAATTTAACCATTTCATTAACCGCCGATTGTATGTGTTGAGCATGGGTAAAACCTGACTTTACTCGTGGTTTCAAATTATGATCACCATCGGTAAAAAATATACAGTGACAACGCTCTGAAAATTCATATTGTGCAATTTCTTCTTGGCTACCTAACGCATCTCGAGTGCCCTGTAAAATTAATATAGGCATTTGTGTTTCTTGCAAAGGTGCCAACCTTAATTTTTCAGGTTTTTTCTGTGGATGAAACGGGTAACCTAAACACATTACCCCTAAAAATTTAGCTGTTTTATCTCCAGCCAATGTCGCAGCGACACGTCCACCCATTGATTTCCCTGCGATGAAAAAGGGTAAATCACTATCTAACCCGTCAATAACGGTGGAAAAACATTCCAGTAATTTTGGCATTCTATCGGGTGGCCTACGATTACCTTGCGCCAAGCGAACATCCATATACGAAAAGTTAAATCTCAATACATTGATATTTTTTTGGTTTAAAGCAAGACTGACTTGTTCCATAAATTCATGACTTTTATCGGCACCCGCACCATGAGCAAAAACAACTAAAGCTTTAGGCTTTGCTACGGTACTAATAATAGTTGAAATATCAGGAGTGAGATTAATCATCTTATTGGTCATTTAATTCTTCTTGGTCTTGGGCAACAGTATCAAGCACCCATTCACGAAATGCTGCAATTTTACCTAAATCAACTTGTCGGTCTCGACACACGACGTAGTAGGCATTTTTACTTTCTAAAACATCTTCAAAGGGACATATAAGCCTACCTGCATCAATATCAGGTTTCGCCAGGAAACTATGAGCTAAGGCGACACCTTGCCCATGCATTGCCGCCTGAACAACCATAGCGGAATGACTGAATATGGGTCCATGATTGACATTGGTTGCTTTAACGTTTACTTGTTTGAACCATCGTTTCCAGTCACGGCGAGAAGTATCATGCAATAAAGTATGGTTGATCAGATCTTCGACTTTATCGAGTGGCTTTTTACCTTGCAACAATAAAGGTGAACAAACAGGAATAAGATATTCTTTTTGTAATTGTTCTGCATCAATATCAGCCCAATGGCCGCGGCCAAAATATATCGCTACATCAACATCACCCGTCAATGAATTCTCAGGTTGATCTACCGCTTTAATTCGAACATCGATGTCAGGATGTAAAGCATAAAAAGCATTTAATCTCGGCACCAACCACTGAATAGCAAAACTTGGTTGTGTGCTAACGGTTATCGCGCCTTTTTCACCACGGGCAAACAATCGCTCAGTTGCTTCGTTAATGGCATTAAAGACATCTTTAATATCAAGATAGTAGGCTTGACCTTCTTCAGAAAGCAACAAAGCACGATTTTTACGCATAAATAACTTTATGCCTAAAAAATCTTCAAGCGATTTTATTTGATGACTGATAGCCGCCTGAGTGACGAATAATTCTTCAGCAGCGCGAGTAAAACTCAACTGTCTTGCTGATGCCTCAAATGCTCTCAAAGCGTTTAGTGGCGGGAGCCTGTTAGACAAAATTCACCTTTAACCATAACTTTTACGTGGAATAGCATTCAAAATAAATGCATAAATAAGCAACAATGATAAATAACTATTATTCATTAGTTTTTCTAATGACAAACATTATAAATTGTCATTTCAAAAGTTACCAGAGTTAACGTAGAATTCGTTTCATAGATGAAGGACTTCATCTTTATCCCAAACATATTGGGCTAGCTATTGAATGTGATTCCCAACCCATATTCAAGAATTAAGTAAGAAAAGGTCCCAGAACATCTATATGGATATAACGTTTAATTTAAGGGTGACCCTATGAAATTTTTTAATAAAGTAGCAATATTAACAGTAGCAGCAACCATGATGGTAGCACAAGTTCAAGCCATAGAATTGGTAGAAGTAGAAGCAGTCGCTGAATTTTCAATAACATTAGCGGCTGAAAAGAGTCTCGCTGATTCAATGAAATTAAGTACCTTTAGTACCATGTTAGCAACAGCTGATATTAACCTGCCAGTGAGACAAATAAGCGATAAAGAAGTAAAGTCTACTCGTGACTATGAAAAGTCGCTATTGATTGCTGAGTAAGCGCTTATCTTAATTATAGGTATACTTTAAAAACTTTTACGGAAGTTTCTCTAGAACTTCTCTAAAGTGGATAATTAAATATTAACCTATAATAGCCCAGCGTAAAGAAACAAAAAAGGATGCCATTAGCATCCTTTTTTAGATCTTATTCACTCAAAACGCATGCGTTAACTTGGAAATATACGATTATTTTGCCAAAGTTTACTAAAGATAGAATCAACAGACATTGATGCCGCTTTTGAAAACTTTTCCGCTAAGGTTTTTTTCATTACGTATCTTAAAGCAATAATTTTGTGTGACTTACTACGAGACTGAAGGAAATCATCACTGGTTTGAATTTCATCAACTAAACCAAGCTCTTTCGCGGTACTGCCAAACCAATGTTCGCCTGTTGCTACTTTATCAATATCTAAACTTGGACGACGTTCGCGAACAAAGTCTTTAAAGAGTAAGTGAGTTTCTTCTAATTCTTCAGAAAACTTTTCACGACCTTTATCGGTATTTTCACCAAACATAGTCACTGTACGTTTGAACTCGCCGGCAGTAAATTGTTCGTAGTCAATATCGTTTTTCTTGAGCAGTTTATGAAAGTTAGGAACTTGCGCAATAACACCGATTGAGCCAACAATTGCAAACGGTGCAGAGATAATATGATTGGCAACACATGCCATCATATAGCCACCACTTGCCGCAACCTTATCAACTGATGCAGTTAACGGGATATTATGCTGACGAAGTCTGTCAAGTTGTGAAGCTGCTAAGCCATAACCGTGCACCATGCCACCACCGCTTTCTAAACGTAAAAACACTTCATCTTCAGGGGTTGCAACCGTTAGTATTGCTGATATTTCTTCACGTAGTGCACTCACTTCTCTTGCGTCAATGCTACCATTAAAATCAACAACAAAAATCCTAGCTTCAGCTTTAACTATAGTACCTTCATTATCGGCTGATAATTTTGCTGCTTTCTTATCAGCTTTAGCTTTTTCTTTCGCTGCTTTCTTATCTTTCTTATCTTTTTCTTTTAATTCTTCTTTTGATAAGAGGTAATGAATAATATCTTCTTCAACATCGATAAACTCTTCAGATAAGTCATTAAGCTCTAACTCACCTTTTTTACCGGCGGGTTTCATCGCTGAAGAAGCAACAACCGTGACAATTGCGACAATCGCAATAACTAAGGTGATCGCTTTCGCTAAAAACAACCCGTACTCATACAAAAATTCCAATACATTCTCCTGTTATTAACCTCATATGTCTAAATCGTTTATTGGCTTGAGGCTAATATTTAAATTTATCTATTAGCTATATGGGGCATATTGCAAATAAATAAAGTTAATAAGTTAAAAAGGCAATAAAAAGGCAATAAAAAACCCTCCTAAGAGGGTTTTTTTAGTTGTTGCTAAAGTTATTTAACAACACCTGTATCTGTTACTTGAATTAATTGTCCCATAGTCGCAAAGAATACGGCTACTTGAGATTGCATCTCTTGTGTTGCTCTAGCACTTAACGCAGCATCAGGTGAAGCAGCATTAGCACGAGGGTCAAGTATTGAACTATGATGACCATGAACAAATCTTACCACACCAGAGCCAGCAGTAGTTTCACTAACAGCTTCCAAGCCTAATAAAGCAATAGCAGGTTCTGTGCCACCCATAGGTGTAAACGGTGCTCTGTTAGTCACTGTTTGGTCTGAAAGGTTGTCTGCGCCGTCACCAACAACTTCAATGAAGTGTGTAGGTGTTTGTGTTGCAGCTAATGCTTGTACATAAGCAATAGGGTCACCAGAATCAGTAACGGTTTGCGCCGCAAATGTGAACTGCGCGAAACCAGCATTTAGTGTTGCTTTTTGCTCAATAGATAAACCATCATAGAAAGCAAAATAGAAAGCACTTAGTTCGGCTTGAGTATAATCAGCAGGTAATGTTGCTGCAACTGCTGCGGCAAAGTCAGGCGATAACTGCATGGTTAAATTAGATTTAGCCAAGCCTTCAAATGCTGGAGAGTCTAAACCAAAGTTAGCTAACATTAAACCTGGCATAGCTAAAGAGGTACTAGCAATTTTGAATAATCCATCAATTTGTGGATTTAGTTCGGTATTTGCTAAACCAACAGCATTCATACCATATATACCACCTAATGAATGTCCTAGAAGGTGTACTTTACTGCTATCAATTTTAATTGGGTTACCATCGCTGTCAGCACCACCTAAAAAGTTCATGCCTAAACGCAAACCTAATAAATCAGCAGTACTTTGACGAGTATTATCACGCATACTCAGCATGCTACCCAAATTAACATAGTGTAATGTAGACACAGTACTGGTATTAATTTCATCAGTACCGTCACCGTCTAAATCAAAACCACGGCTACCATGCAATGGCTGATCAATTGCAACAGTTGCTATTCCAAATAAAGATAATATGCCAGTGATTGGCAACATTTGCTCTTTGGTTGAGGTAATGCCATGCACTAATATTGCTACTGGCCAACCGTTAGCAGGTTCTACTAATGGCTCTAAATCCATACTTGCACGCACTGGGTTAGCCCAAGCTAAATCAGGAGTAGTCATTTGCACATCAATCGGCATCATGACGCTTGTTGCTGGGATAGGGTTAAACTTAGTTAAATTACGTTCAGTATCAAGAGTGGCTAATCCTGGATTTTCGCTTGAGCTTAAATCACGTAAACCAAAATTCATACAAAAACCATCATTTGCATCTAACGCATCAGCAGGGATCGCCGCTGGGTTTGCTGCTGCTAAGCCAGCAAGTGTAGCGCCAGAATCACAACGTGCACGCCACCAGTCATTAACAGGAGCTAATGGGTTTTCAGCAGAAGGTACACCTGAGTAATAAGGAAGTGTAATTGAACCACGAATATAGTTTGCTGCTGAATATAATGGGATCAAACTTTCTGGAATTAAACCCGTTAATACGTTTGCAACTGAAATACCGGTATCGGCTACGCCAATTGCTGGGATTCCTTGTTGAGCATTAGCAACCATTTGAGGTACGCCAGCAGCCATCAAAGACTTAACCGTGCTTAATACACGCGTCGTTGATTGTGTTGTCATTGCAGCGGTATAAACAATAGTATCACTGCTAACCCCTGCTGCGACTACAGCAGCCTCATAACTATTAATTGCAGCTTGCAAACCTAATTGCGATGCATTGCCTAGTGGCAAAGTATTAATATCTTGACGTGCTAATTCATAGGTAGTTGAACCCGCAATAGCTTTACCATTGTTATCACGAAGATTGTTCGTCATTACCATAACATAGGTCGTTTCTGCTTTAAGCGGTTGAATCGGAATAAATAAAACATTATCGCCAGATTTTTGCGTAACAAAATCTTGCATGAACACAAGTTCACCAACAACTTTACAGGCAAGGCCACGAGTTACAGCAGTACAATCACTGTCATTCGCATCACCACCCATAATTGTTTCGAAGACTCTTACCGACGCAGGTTCAGAAGCACTAGCGGCATCTAAAGATGTACCCGCTGGGAATTCAATTCCAAGAGGAAAAGGCTGAGAAATAGACCAACCGTCCAGTGCACTAATGGCTACAAAAGGGTCTGAACCATCAGTTGGATCTGCAACAGGAATTTCTAACGTACCGTCAACGGTACCAGAAAAAATCAAGTCATTCGGAATAGAAAGTCCGGCAGCACCCGCACTTGGATTAAATTTAACACGAGCGGTTGGTGTTACGGCACTGCCGTTTTCAACCACTTCATTTTGAACATCTTTAATTGATTCATCATCACATGCCGTTAGTCCAAGAACACTGGCAATAGCAACACTAAGTACGAGCTTTTTCATTTTATCTCCCCACAGACGAGCTTTATATTATTTAGCTTTTTATGCTTTTATTTTTTATTTATCTGTAATTTCGTGAAGCGTAGCTCACAAAACTAACTTGTTCGACCAGTTAAACTTACCGTAAGAACTGCCTAAGTGCTAGCGGTTTCTTCTTTTATTATAACTTTAACTAACATTTTAGCTAAAACTTTTAAATATTACTCGTCAGTCAATAGGTCAAAGTAGTAGAATTACTGCCTTATTTACCTTCAAATAATTTGTATTGATACTATGTTTAATTACCAAATAACAGCAAATTCTTTAGCCAATAAAATAATTTTAGTTACCGGCGCAGGCGATGGTATTGGTCGCCAAGCGGCATTAACCTACGCTGAATTAGGTGCTACGGTTATTTTATTAGGAAAAACAACCGCTAAATTAGAGTCAGTTTACGACGAAATAATCGCACAAGGTTCCGCTGAACCTGCCATTATCCCCCTTGATTTAAAGGGTGCAACCAAGCAGCACTACATAGATATGACCGCGACCATTGTTAATCAATTTGGTAAACTTGATGGCGCGTTACTCAATGCCTCAATGCTAGGTGAATTAACACCTTACACGCAGATACATCAACAAATTTGGCAAGATGTAATGCAAGTTAATGTCACGGCTCAGCATCTAATGGCTCAGGCGTTAATCCCTGCATTACTGCTCAGTGATCATGCGTCATTGGTCTTTACCACCTCTGGTGTTGGTAATAGTGGTAAAGCTTATTGGGGTGCGTACAGCGTTTCAAAGTTTGCGACAGAAGGGCTAATGCAAGTTATTGCTGACGAATACGAAAATACCACGTTACGTGTAAATGCGATAAACCCAGGCGCAACACGCACTAATATGCGTAACACTGCCTACCCAGCAGAACATGAAAACGATTCAGCAAAACCGGTAGATATAATGCCAGCCTATGTGTATTTAATGACGAGTGATAGTTTGGCTGTTAATGGCCAACGAGTTAACGCGCAAAAAGCAAAATAAGCAGCTAAAAAAAAGGCTGTAAGAATAAACTTACAGCCTTTATGTTTTATCAATTAAGAATTATCGTAATTCTCTTCTTAAAATTTTACCTACGTTGCTTTTGGGTAAGTCATCTCGAAACTCAACATACTTCGGCACTTTATAACTGGTTAAATTGGCGCGACAATGTTTAATCAGATCTTTTTCCGTTAATGTTTTATCCTTAAGCACAACAAATATCTTGACCGCTTCACCTGTTGCGTCATTATCTATACCAATAGCAGCGACTTCTAATACACCTTCATGCATCATGACCACTTCTTCAATTTCATTAGGATAAACATTGAAGCCTGAAACGATAATCATATCTTTTTTACGGTCAACAATTTTAAAGAAACCTTTATCATCCATAAGAGCTACATCGCCTGTCGCCAGCCAACCTTCTTTTAGAATTTCAGCCGTGTCCGCTTCGCGCTGATAATATCCTTTCATGACTTGTGGACCTTTTACCCACATCTCACCTGGTTCACCAATTTCAGCATCACTACCATCATCTTTAATGATGCGTATATCTGTCGATGACGCCGGTAAACCAATGTTGCCACTATAGCTTTTTTGATCATAAGGACATAATGTTACTAAAGGTGCACACTCAGTTAAGCCATAGCCCTCTAATAAACGTGTGCCTGTGACACGCTCCCATGCTTCACCAACAGAACGTTGCACTGCCATACCGCCGCCAAGCGACATTTTCAATGTACTAAAATCAAGGTCTTTAAAACCAGGAGTATTTAATAAGCCATTGAATAAAGTGTTAACGCCAGTAATTGCGGTAAAAGGATATTTAGCCAGCTCTTTTACAAAACCAGGCATATCACGAGGGTTGGTGATCAATAAGTTGGTACCACCTAACGTTAAAAAGGTTAGGCAGTTAGCCGTTAATGCGAAGATATGATAAAGCGGTAATGCGGTGACCACGAGTTCTTTGCCGTCTTCCATCAAAGGCTTTATTGCGGCTTTTGCTTGTAATAAGTTTGCAATCATATTGCGATGGGTCAGCATAGCCCCTTTTGAGACACCTGTTGTACCACCGGTATATTGCAAGAAAGCAAGATCTTCACCACAAAGTTCTACTGGCTGGTAAGTTTTGAGCATCCCTTGAGAGACAACTTTATTAAATCTAATGGTGTTTGATAATTTAAAGGCAGGTACCATTTTTTTAACATATTTGACCACACAATTAACTAGCGCACCTTTTACAGTACCCAGTCGGTCGCCTAATGAAGTAAGAATGACATGTTCAACTGAGGTATTATCAATGACTTTTTCTAAGGTACTAGCAAAGTTTTCAATGATTAACATTGCCTTAGTGCCTGAATCTTTCAATTGATGCTCGAGTTCACGGGCGGTATATAGAGGGTTAACATTAACCACGGTCAAACCAGCAAGTAAAGCACCAAACAATGCAATAGGATACTGCAAACAATTAGGTACCATAATGGCAAACTTATCGCCCTTAACTAAACCTAAATCATTTTGTAAATAAGCAGCAAACGCTTTTGATTGTATCTCTAGATCTCGGTAATTGATTTCTGCGCCCATATTAATAAAGGCAGTGCGTTCGGCATAAATATCAACGTATTTATTGAACATATCAGATAACGAGGAGTACTTATCTGCATCGATTTCAAATGGGACACCGGGTGGATAACTTTTTTCAAGCCAAATTTTTTGCGTTTGTTGCACTTTGCGACTCCTCTAATAATAGCTTAACTGTAGACGATTATTGGTTTTACTCGATTAATACTTTTATATTTTACGTATTATTTTTTAATCGATATCGTCATTTTACTCTATATGAATGAATTTTTATTTTTTAAAACGGATGTTTGAATTTTCTTTTTACGTGATTACTGGTCTGATGTCTATAAATTTTAGCCACGTTTACCGTTTTCTCTTTATAAACGGTAACATTTAGAAAAAATCAGCCAATAAACTCTAAAATATGTCTACTAGTCTGCTCAGGTTCAGCCATATGGAAGTGATGTCCCCCAATTAATTTATAGCTGATAAAGTTATCAAACAATGGACCAAATTCTTTCAAACCAGTTTGTACAAATGACAAGCCTTTGTCACCATAAATTAATTGCACAGGAATTGTAATATCTTCAATAAACTGTTTTGCTTGCGCCAACGTCAGCCGATACGGCGATGTATTCCTTAAACGACGGTCAGTTCGCCAAATAAAGCCATTACCATCTTCAATAATCCCCCTTTCAACCAATAATTTTGCTTGTTGAAAGTTTAAATCAGACACTTGTACTCTAGCCTTAATTGCAGAATCTAAACTGGGGTGAAATTTTTTCTTTTTTGCTGAAGGCGATAATTGTTGATTGCACGTTAAACGACTTAACAGCCCCTTACGTAAATGCTCGGTCGCTTCCTCAGCTTCACCACTAATAAAGCCAATTGAATCGAGTAAGGTTAATGACTTAACCTTTTCAGGAAAAGCGGCTGAGAATGCTGATGAAATCATTCCACCCATTGAATGGGCAACTATATCAACTTTCTGCCAGTGATTTACTTCCCACAGCAATAACAAATCATAAACGTAATCGATAAAATGATAATGGGCATCAGCACTTCTGTGGGACGATAAGCCATGCCCCGGCCAATCTATAGCGATAACACGCTTACCTTTAAAGTAAGGTAACATAGGTACAAAACTAGCCGCGTTATCTAACCAACCATGTAGACACAAGACTAGCTCGTCGTTTTTGTCACCACAAGCTAGACCAGTCAGGGTGAGTTCACCTAAGTTAAAACTCACCTCTTCGACGTTATCGGGGATACGCAAGGTGACTATTTCTTTTTAACTGGCGCTGGTGCTTTTCTTACCACAACTCTTCTTGGATAATTGGAATAGCGAGGCTGCCAGAAAGAAGGAGACGACCAAAATGGATTATGGATAACGCGCACATCGACTTGCTTTTTTTCTTTCCACAAGTGTATTTTTGTCGCGGTTAAGACCGGATAATTATATTCGTGCTCGCCAATTTTTCCTTCTTCTGAAGCGGCGACAGTGCCTAATGCAGTTATACTGCGACCTTCTTTATAAATAACGGGATCGAGTAGACCTGAGAAATAAACACGAAATCGTCCCAACGTTTCATTACCTTGCTTAGGTATCGCTGATGACTTTAACGGAAAGTGAACAATTTCTAACATACTATTGTTCGCATTATTGGTTACTTTTGCAATAACGCCACCCCAGCGAGCCGCATTTCCTTGTTCTGTATTAGCATTATCTCGAACAACGACAAAGTCTGTTAATACTGTATTATCAGGTACCTGCAATGCTTCTGGAACTGATGAACAGCCACTTATAAATATTGCACTTACCCATAAGGGTAGCATTAAGATTATATTACGTTTTTTCATCATATTTACCTTTTCTAGATATATTCGCTAACCAAACAATACCACCAACACCAATACTAAACCATATAACGACCCATAAAAATTCAGGTATGCCAGTGAGTTGTGCTAATGCAGCACCATCGCCAAAGTTTCGTCCATCAACCAAGTACCAAGGACTTTTTACACTGTTAAGTAAAATAATTGCCCCTGTTATTTGCAAACTTGTCTGTAAGTAACTTAATTTTTTATATTTAAATTTCAATAAAACGAGTGCTAACAAAACACTAATAATAATTAGCGTTAAAATATCTCTCGCCCAAAAAATCAAAGTGGTTAGTAACAATAATGCGATAATACCACTTAATATTTGTGCTGCCCGTTGGTGCATACTCGCGATAAAGTAAATCCCTATTCCCCATAACGCCGCGCCAGCATAACCCATAAAGCTAATAAAAAAATTCATTCCTCCACGAGTTGTGCATAGCCCTGCCCCATTAGAAAACAATTGAATTTGTACGATAGTCCCCCCGGTAAAGAGCGCAGCTAGGCCATGGCTGATTTCATGAAAATAACTTTCAAGCCATTTGAAAGGTATTGAAACAATGGGGATTTGGCTAATAATTAATGCGGTAATCAATATTAACCAAAAGTGATATTTTTTCAAAAAGGACGAAGACTTACTATTCATGGATTATTTTTCATTATGATAAAAGAAGAATATGTGACAAAACGCGGCTAGTGTTAATTAGACAAGTAAGTCGATACCAAATACCTGCTGAATATTTTCACGTTGAGCAATATTATCTACTGAAGAATATGCTGCAATTGCGGTTTGGTTTTGCTTTGATGGGCTGTCATAACTTGCTTGGCTATTATTTTTATTGCCGACTTGCTGGTTAGTTTGGCCTGAAAAAGAAATATTACTTGCTGAAACGGTTTGTGATGCACTTGAGTTGAGTTGTGCTTGCTGATTCTCAAATTGAGCTTGTTCGACTAAAGCAAGTGCTTGCTCATCGATATCAAAACGTGCAACTTGACTCGCTTGTTGGTCTTGCTCTTGGGTTTGTTGCGTGCTGTCTTTGTTGGTTTTTTCAGCTTGCCCTGTACTTTGCTCAATTTGTTGGACACGAAAGCGATCACGTTGCTCAGCAACCTGATTTTGATTATCAACCGACAACGATGCGCTTGATTGGGGCGTGTACGAACTCGTACTATTTATTTGCATAGTTTAAATTTACCAAAGTTTTGCCAAATTACAAAACTTTTTGTATTTTCACTTAAATAAAATCGATTACCTACCCGGTAGCTTTTTCCATGAAACAGTATCACGTACATAAACCGGTTGAGCGTTTTCAGCACTAACCGCCTTACCTTGAGAAAAGTAATACTGACCAATTTCTAGTAGTTCTTCCGCATTAGGAAAAAGTATCTCTGGTGTTCCCGCATTAATTTTTAAAGGCTCAAGTTCATTTTTATAAGCGTCCCAGCCAGTTCCTACACCATAGACCTGCTGATTTTCAGTTAAAGACTCATTCAAATACTCAGCTAATTTTTCAGGTGCTAATACGGTATCTTGCAGCGCAGCTTCCATAATACCTTGCTCATTTAATCGATAATAGCCCGCATAAACCTCTGACATACGAGCATCAATCGTTGCAATAACCTCTACTTGCTGGTGCCGACTGTAAGCTTGTTGAGCCATAGCCTGCAGGGTTGATACCCCAACAACTTTTAAATCAGCAGCAAAAGCTAAGCCTTGTGCGACGCCAACGCCAATTCGAACGCCGGTAAAACTTCCCGGTCCTTGTCCAAAAATAAGCCCATCTAATTGTGCTAACGTTATGTCGGCTTTTTTAAGTAAGCGGTCAATCATCGGCAGTAACACTAAGCTATGCGATTGTGGTGCTAGCTCAAATTCACTGATCGTTTGGTCGTTAAACGTTAATGCTACTGAACATGCTTCCGTTGAAGCGTCTATTGCCAAAAAATTCAAATTATTCTCTCTAATACTTATCATTATTACTATTTAAATTAACTATTACTCTGATAGTGAAGTAAGAAATTCACTCGCTTGCTCAATATCTCGACTGCGTTTCATCATAGGTAAACTTTTTAAAAAAACTTCGCCATAAGGACGATTCACTAATCTATCATCACATATTACCATGACACCTTGGTCGGTAACATCTCGAATTAAACGACCAACGCCTTGTTTTAATGCAATAACAGCTTGTGGTAATTGGATTTCAGCAAAAGGATCACCTCCGCGCCGTCGAACATCTTCACAGCGCGCCTGCAACATCGGGTCATCGGGTGAAGCGAAAGGAAGTTTATCTATAATGACACAAGTTAATTTGTCACCTCTAACATCAACTCCTTCCCAAAAACTGGCGGTTGCTAATAAAATCGCTTGTGGGTTGTCAATAAAAGCGGCTAACAAAAGTCCTTTACTCATTCGCCCTTGAACTAATAAGGGTGATTCAATCTTTTCCGCTAAAATATCTGCAACTTGGTTTAACATCCGATAGCTAGTGAATAATAAAAAGCAAGCTCCTTTACTTGCTGTTATTAACGGTATCGCTAATTCAGCGAGTGCTAGTGCTCGACTATGGTGCTGAGCAGCAGGTAAATAGCGCGGTACAATTAGCTGTGACTGCGATTGATAATCAAACGGGCTATCAACAAGTAAGGTCGCTGCTTTCGTTTTCGCTATATTTAAACCTAATTGCTGAGAAAAGTGATCAAAGCCACCATTTACCGCCAACGTAGCTGAGGTAAAAACCCAACCCGCTTCAGACTTAGCAATATAATCACTGAATTTGTCGGCGACACTCAATGGTGTTAAATGTAAGACCACATGCCGCCGTGTTGTTTCATACCAAAAGCTCATACCATCGATATCAACGTTTGCCATAATGTCGTATTTCGCGAGTATGTCCACGGCACGATCGTAGCAATTATCAATAGCTTCATTACGAGAAATACATAACTTGATCACTTGATAGAGAAAGTCTAAATCTGTTTTTAGTGCAGCAAAGGCCTGTTGAAACCTTGGCTGGGCATATTTTTCTCGCCAGTTGCCGCGTTCAGGATCATGAAAAAAGAGTAAACGAAATTCTTGCGCCGCTTTTTGGCACTTCTCTGCAGCTCTGCCTAATTGTTTCACATCGGTTAAGGTTGTTTTGTATATTTGAATAACATCAGAACATAAATCGAGAATTTGTTTAGTAGAAAAAGCGTCACCAAAGTATTCACTGGCGATATCAGGTATTTGATGGGCTTCGTCAAAAATCACCACATCTGCTTTGGGAATAAGTTCACCAAATCCAGTGTCTTTTAAGGCCATATCAGCAAAAAACAAATGATGGTTAACAACCAAAACATCCGCATCAATTGCTTTTTTTCGAGCTTGCACTAAGTAACAGTCGTCAAAGTTAGGACAATCTTTTGCCAAGCAATTATCTGTGGTACTGGTAACAAAAGGAAAAATGCCAGAATCTTCAGCGACATCGACTATTTCGCCAATATCACCACTGCGAGTCGACGTTGCCCAGGTACGAATTTTGACAAAATCTGTCAACATTGCCGCATCTAGCTGACCACGCTCTTTTACATAAAGTTCAAGGCGATATATACACAGATAATTGGCCCGCCCTTTTAATAGAGCAATCTGCGTATTCGTTGCCATAGCATTACGAATAAGCGGTATATCTTTATGAAACAACTGTTCTTGTAAGTTTTTAGTGCCGGTAGAAATAATGACTTTTTTTTCAGAGAGTAAAGATGGGATCAAGTAAGCAAAGGTTTTTCCTGTTCCTGTGCCCGCTTCTACAATTAAGCAACTCTTTTGTGAGATGGCGCGTTCAACATCTATCGCCATATCAATTTGCGCCTGCCTAGGAGAATAGCCGTTAAGTACTTTAGCGAGAATACCTGAGGGTGAAAATGCTTGTTCAACTAGGGTCATAGAAAATACTACTGATAAATATTGTCACCAGTATAAAGAATAAAAAGCCAGAGAGAAATATACATTCGATTAATGAGCGAGTTGCCCAGTAAAAAACTTAAACAAAAATATCCAAATGAGTGATATCTTCATCAGGTTCATCATGATTTTTCTTAGGGTGAGTCAGTTCATCTTTATGAGTGATCACGTTATCGGTGTCATCATGGGTGTTATCCACAATAGTATCGGCAATCACAGCAGACGTTGATTGATGCTTCTTTTTATTTTGCTGATGTTCTTTTTGATCAGAATCTTTTTTAGCTAAAACAACGTAATGCTCATGATTTTCAAGATGATCCAAATCATCGGTCAGCTCGTTAATTGCAGCTTCTTTAGTCAGTGGTTTCACACGCAGACGTTCAGGTTTAATCGGCACCGATACAACACGTGTTAATACGGTGGTAAAAATATCCATCAGTTATAGGTCCTTTTATTAAACTCTTAACTTAAGTATCGACCATTTTACTTAAGTATCGACTATTTTAGACAATTCTTTATTACCTTATGCGATTATTTTATAAGAAGTGTTTATTTATTACTTGCTCATTATAAAAATAATCAGTACTGTAAAAGCCATGAGAGAATAATCGTCACGGAATAAATTCTTCGTCAGATTATTTAACCCATTTAACCTGTAAAGTGAATGACACTTACTCGTTAAATAACAAAACAAACTATGAGTACAATATGAATATTAACCTAAGCACATTACATCACCATATCGATTAGCTGCTCAGGTTTATTCGCTGAGGGGCTGTGACCTTTCGGCGAGTTGTATAACTCAGATTTAACCCCCGAAAGAGTCTATCTCTCTCGGGGGTTTTTCGCATTTTATAGGCCTTGAAATTGTATATACACGTACTAGAATTTTGGCCAACGCTTTATTAAAGGAAATACAAACATGACTACAGAAACTCGCTTACGCATCGCTATGCAAAAATCAGGTCGTTTAAGTGACGACACTCAAGCCTTACTCAAACGTTGTGGTTTAACACTCAATGTTACTGATCGACGTTTGTTAGCACATGTTGCTAATATGCCTATCGATATAATGCGCGTTCGTAGCTCAGATATCCCAGGCTTAGTGATGGACGGGGTTTGTGACTTAGGTATTGTTGGTGACAACACCCTAGAAGAAGCGGCATTAGAACGTGAATTGATGGGGCAAAAGTCTCAATACATTCGAACTTCACAGCTTAATTTTGGTGGTTGTCGTTTATCTATTGCGATGCCTGAAGGCTTTGATTATCAGGGCGTCAAAAGTTTAGACGGCTTACGTTTTGCAACGACTTATCCTCAACTACTCAATCGTTATGCTAAAGAAAAAGGCATCAATGTTGATTTTTGTTTATTAAAAGGCTCTGTTGAAGTTGCTCCGCGAGTAGGTTTATCTGACGGTATTTGTGATTTAGTTTCAACCGGCGCTACACTAGAAGCCAATGGTTTAGTTGAAGTAGAAGAGATTTTTAAATCTAAAGCATCGCTTATTCAAACAGCGAGTACTTTGTGTAGCGAAAAACAAAGTATTCTTGATACCTTATTGCCACGCATCCAAGGTGTTATGAAAGCAAAAGAAAGCAAATACATTATGTTGCATGCGCCAAAAGATAAAATTGCCGAAGTAAGTGCCTTAATGCCTGGTAAAGAAACGCCAACAATCTTACCTTTAGCGGGTCGCGATGATTTAGTTGCTGTTCATGTTGTTGCTACCGAAACGTTTTTTTGGGAAACAATGGAAAAACTCAATGCACTCGGTTGTAACTCTATATTAGTTATGCCAATTGAAAAAATGATGGGCTAATGCGCGTCATCTTTGGGATTGCATCGCCACGGCTGTGATCCCAAAAATCTAGGGTACCTTTCACGGTAAGTAAAGTATTAAGGTTAAAAGTAATGATAAATAAAATGATCGATTGGCAAGCATTATCAAAAAGAGAGCAACAAACAGCACTTGCTCGACCCGCGATAAGTGAGAGTGGTTTACTTTCACAGCAAGTTGAAAACATATTAAATAACGTGAAACGAAATGGTGACAAAGCGCTTTATGAATTAACGGAAAAATTTGATGGTGTAAAACTAACCACATTAACCGTTACTGATGAACAAATAACTGCAGCCAGAGCAGCATTGTCGACTAAAAGATTAAAAGCCATTGAAACGGCTTATGGTCAGATCAGGCGCTTTCACCAAGCACAAATATGTGACGACATTACTGTAGAAACATCCCCAGGCGTTCGTTGTACCTTAAAAACTGAAGCAATCGAAAGTGTTGGTTTATATATTCCGGCAGGCTCTGCACCTTTGCCATCGACGGTACTAATGCTTGGTGTACCTTCACAGTTAGCCCAATGCCCGCGTACTGTTTTAGTTTGCCCTCCCGATATCAATGGTAACCTTGCTGACGAAATTCTAGTGGCCGCAAAATTATGTGAAATTGATGAAATTTACACAGTCGGTGGCGCGCATGGTTGTGCAGCAATGGCTTTTGGCACAGAAACAATAAAACCGGTCAATAAAATATTTGGGCCAGGTAATAAATACGTTACCGAAGCCAAAAAGCAACTTGCTCAACAAGTAAATGGTTTTGCCATTGATATGCCAGCGGGTCCTTCTGAAGTGTTAATTATTGCCGATGCCAATGCAAAAGCAAACTTTGTCGCAGCTGACTTGCTTTCTCAAGCTGAACACGGACCAGATAGCCAAGTTATCTTATTATCTGACAGTGCCGAATTAATTACTAACGTTCAAAATGAGTTACTCAAACAAGTCGCGGTACTTTCTCGTCGAGAGATAGCAGAACAAGCGCTTACACAAAGTCGTTTGATTTTAGTAAAAAGTTTGTCGCAAGCGGTTGAAGTTTCAAATATTTATGCTCCTGAACATTTAATTATTCAAACCGATAATGCTCAAGAGCTATTAAAAACCTTACGCAACGCAGGTTCAATATTTGTTGGTGAGTACACGCCAGAGTCCGCAGGCGATTACGCCAGTGGTACAAATCATGTTTTACCGACTTATGGTTATTCTAAAGTAATTTCTAGTTTATCATTGGCCGATTTTTCTCGACGATTTACTGTGCAAGAGATCACTAAACAAGGCTTATTAAATATTGCCGAATGTATCACTGAGCTCACCGATGCCGAAGGACTAGACGGCCACAAACGAGCAGTAACCATCAGGTTAGAGGAATAATCATGTCAACAATAGCTGATAAACTTGCCCGTGAGGAACTTGTTGATATGGTGCCATACCAATCAGCAAGGCGACTTTATGCAAGTGGAAGTGACACATCGTCTGCGAATAGTAATAAAATTTGGCTTAATGCCAATGAAGCATCAGGTCCAGGGATATATGCTATAGATAGCAATTGCATTAACCGCTACCCTGATTTTCAACCTGACAACTTAATCAATGCTTACAGTGAATATGCCGGATTGTCCCCTGCTAATATTCTTGCTACACGCGGTGCTGATGAAGGTATTGAACTTATCATACGTACCTTTTGTAAAGCCTATCAAGACAGTATTTTAATTTGTCCACCAACATATGGTATGTATGCCATTAGCGCAGAGAATCACGGCGCAAATATAATGCGCGTACCGCTAGTTGATAACCAACTTAATATTGAGGCTATAAAAGCTCAAGTGGGTAAAGTTAAAGTTGTTTTTTTATGCTCACCAGGTAACCCAACGGGTAATGTATTAACCACTGATTCAATTCGAACCGTACTTGAGATGTTTGGTGATAGCGCAATTGTGGTTGTTGATGAAGCTTATATTGAATTTAGTCCTGAAAATAGTACCGCAAGCTGGTTAAAAGATTACCCGCAATTAGTGATTCTTAGAACGTTATCAAAAGCATTTGCCTTAGCGGGTTTACGCTGTGGCTTTACTTTAGCTAATGCTGATATTATCACTATGCTGAGTAAGGTCATCGCCCCTTACCCTATCTCTGCACCAGTAGCAGACATTGCCAGTAAAGCATTAGCAAAATTAGCGCTTGAACAAGTAAGTATCCGTGTTCAAGAAACGGTGATTTTACGTCGCCAATTATTTGATTGGCTGAAAGACCAAGACTGGTGTGCTAAAGTTTTTAACAGTGATGCAAACTTTATTTTATTTCGCGCCGTAGATACTGACACTAAAAACTTTATTTTCGATTGCCTAAAACAACAAGGTATTTTAATTCGCGACCAATCTGCGCAACAACAATTAGCCGATTGTTTACGTATTAGCATAGGTAGCGAACGTGAATTATCGCTCCTAAAACAAACGATTATTAATGCAGTAAAAGAGATATAAAATGCTCAATACAAAAAAACAAAACATACTATTTATCGACAGAGATGGCACTTTAATTGAAGAACCTGTTTCTGATAAGCAAGTAGATACACTTGAAAAATTGGTTTTTGAGCCTGACGTTATTCCAGTGTTATTAGCACTACAAAAAAAGGGTTTCCGCTTAGTTATGGTGTCAAACCAAGATGGCTTAGGAACGACTAGTTATCCACAAGCCGACTTTGATTTACCTCATAACAAGATGATGGATATTTTTTCCTCACAAGGCGTTATATTTGACGATGTATTACTTTGTCCGCATTTTGACAATGAAAATTGCAGTTGTCGTAAGCCTAAACTTGGCTTAGTAAGTGATTACTTACAGCAAGGAAAAGTAAACTTCGAAAACTCTTTTGTGATTGGCGATCGTGATACCGATATACAACTTGCTGCTAACATGGGTATTCGCGGTATAAAATATAACAAAGAAAGCTTAAATTGGTTGGCAATTTCAGCACAATTATTGAACCAACAAGAACGTGAAGCTAAAGTTGTTCGTACCACTAAAGAAACCAATATTAACGTTGCGGTTAATTTAGATAAAGTCGGTACGGTAAAAATTAACACCGGATTAGGCTTCTTCGATCACATGCTTGAGCAAATTGCTGCCCATGGTGGTTTTTCATTGGAGGTCAGTGTCGATGGTGATTACCACATTGATGAGCACCACAGCGTTGAAGATACCGCTCTGGCACTTGGTCAAGCACTAAGGAAAGCATTGGGCGACAAACGTGGTATCGGTCGTTTTGGCTTTGTTCTGCCGATGGATGAATGTCGGGCTGAATGTTCTATCGATTTATCGGGTCGTCCGTGGCTTGAATTTGATGCTGATTTTACTGATAACCGAGTAGGCAATATGTCGACGCAAATGGTTTCACACTTTTTCCGTTCACTTGCTGACTCTATGGCTATTACCCTGCACCTTTCAACAACCGAAGGTAATTGCCATCACCAAGTAGAGAGTTTATTTAAAGTGTTTGGTCGAGCATTACGTCAAGCCATTACGGTAAGTGGTGATGTGCTACCTAGCACAAAAGGTACCCTGTGATGTCTGTTGAAAAAGCAATGATGAACGTTATTGTTGATACTGGTTGTGCCAATCTTTCTTCGGTTAAGTTTGCTGTAGAACGTTTAGGCTTTCAAGTGACCATCACTGACGATATTACTCTTATTAAAAATGCCGACAAAGTGATACTGCCAGGTGTTGGCACAGCAAAACATGCTATGGCAAACATTCGCGCGAAAGGACTGGTTGAAACCTTGCAAAACTTAACTCAACCCGTGTTGGGCTTTTGTTTAGGTATGCAGTTAATGTGTGACTCGTCAGTAGAAAGTAGCGATGGCAAAAAAGTTGACTGTTTAGGTATTATTCATACCGATATTATACCGCTCAATGCTGAAAATAATAGATTACCGCATATGGGCTGGAACACATTAACATCTGTTGGCGATCACCCGGTATTTAAAGGCATAAATATAGGTGACTACTTTTACTTTGTTCATAGCTTTGCCGCGCCAATAAGTGAATACACCTTAGCAACTTGTCAATATGGCTCTAGCTTCTCCGCGGTGATTGCCAAAGATAACTTCATTGGCTGCCAGTTCCATCCCGAGCGTTCAAGTAAATTAGGTAGTAAAATCATTAAGAATTTTTTGGAGTTAGCCCTATGATGATCCCAGCAATTGATTTAATCGATGGCCAAGTTGTACGATTATTTCAAGGTGATTACAGCCAAAAAACTAATTACCAATACACAGTGCAAGAGCGCCAACAAGCCTATGCTAAGTCAGGGGCAACCGTAATGCACTTCGTTGATTTAGACGGTGCTAAAGACTCAACAAAGCGCCAACTTGAAACCTTAAAGACCGTCGTCAAACATCCAACGATGACGATTCAAGTCGGTGGTGGAATTCGTTGTGAAGACGATGTTAAACAGCTATTGGCATTAGGTGCAGACCGTGTAGTCATTGGGAGTTTAGCGATTAAACAACCTGAACTTGTGACTCAGTGGTTAAAAACCTATGGATGTGAAAAAATTGTCTTAGCACTAGATATTAAAATTGATGCTGCTGGCAATAAAACACTCCCTACACACGGTTGGATTGAGGACAGTGGCGTTAATTTAGAAGACCTACTTGCTCAATACCATAACGCTGGCATCAAACACGTACTATGTACTGATATCAGTAAAGACGGTACGTTAACAGGCACCAATGTAGACTTGTATCGCGAGGTTTGTGCAAAATATCCTGACATCCAATGGCAAGCTTCAGGGGGGATTGGCAGCCTTGACGATATTAAGGCTTTAATTCCAACTGGTGTCAGCGGTGTTATTTTAGGTCGTTCGTTACTTGAAGGTAAATTCACACTTGAGGAGGCGATTGCATGCTGGCCAAACGCTTAAGTTATGGGCTTGAAACCGTGAGTTTTTTATTGTCTAAGCAAAGTACAAAGGTTGAAGTTTTATGTTAGCAAAAAGAATAATACCTTGTCTCGATGTACGTGATGGCAAAGTTGTTAAAGGTGTCCAATTTAGAAACCATGAAATTATTGGTGATATTGTACCACTCGCCCAAAAATACGCAGCCGCAGGTGCTGATGAATTAGTTTTTTATGATATTACCGCCAGCTCAGATAATAGAGTGGTTGATAAAAGCTGGGTTAGCCGTATTGCTGAAGTCATCGATATTCCTTTTTGTGTTGCTGGTGGTATAAAAACAGAGCAAGACGCAAAAGAAATCTTAATGATGGGCGCGGATAAAATATCAGTTAACTCCCCTGCTTTGCGTGACCCTAATTTGATTTCTCGTTTGGCTGACGTTTTTGGTCAGCAATGTATTGTTGTCGGCATTGACAGTTTTTATGATAAAGAAACGGGGTTGTATCAAGTTTATCAATTTACTGGAGATGAAAGTCGTACCCAACAAACCAAGTGGACAACCTTTGATTGGATCAAAGAAGTTCAGCAACGTGGTGCAGGTGAAATCGTTTTAAATTGTATGAATCAAGATGGTGTTCGCCAAGGATATGATATTGCGCAATTACAAAAAGCACGTGCGGTGTGTAATGTTCCTTTAATAGCATCAGGCGGTGCGGGTGAAATATCGCATTTCGCTGACGTTTTCAAACAAGCCGATGTAGATGGCGCACTTGCTGCAAGTGTTTTCCATAAAGGTATCATTGAAATAAACCAATTAAAACAAACATTGAAGAATCAAAATATAGAGATAAGATTATGCTAGTTACCCTAGAGAACATTAATGAATTAGCTTGGGCTAAAATGGAAAGCTTAATACCTGCAATTATTCAGCATCAAGATACGGGTGCCGTTTTAATGCAAGGTTATATGAATGAAGCATCCCTCAAAGCAACATTAACAACGGGTAAAGCGACTTTTTTTAGTCGTTCAAAACAAGCACTTTGGGTGAAAGGTGAGACATCAGGAAACTTTCTCAATGTTAGCCAGGTTCTAACCGATTGTGATAACGATAGTTTGTTAATTGCTTGTCGACCTATTGGACCAAGCTGTCATTTAGGAACTGAGTCATGCTTTCCAGAACAAAAATTAACTCAGCAAAACTTCCTTAGCGAATTAGAGCAAGTGATTGCTAGTCGAAAAGGTTGCGATCCTGAAAGCAGTTATACTGCGCACTTATTTTCGCGAGGCACCACTAAAATAGCACAGAAAGTTGGCGAAGAAGGCGTTGAGGTTGCACTTGCTGCGGTTGCTGAAACCAAAGAAGACTTACTCGGTGAATGTGCTGATTTGTTTTACCACACACTCGTCTTACTTCAAGATAAAAACATTGAAGTATCTGAGGTGATGGCGGTACTACAAAAACGACATAACAAGTAAGCTGAGTTAACTTTAAGATAGTTGTTTATAAGACACTTTATCAACAGCTATCTTTCTTTAATTAAGCGGCTATACTCAATTTTACGTCTAAGGATAAATAATTTAGAAAAAGATTTTTATACGCCCCGACATAGAGTTATTTAACACTCATGATATTAAAAATATTTACAAAATTAATCACTGTTCTTATACCCTTGCTCTTTATACTCTAGCTAACATTATTTAGTCCCCTTACAAAAGCAGAAGATATCTTAATCTTCATTCGTGATGATGTTTACCAAGATTATATGACCTTCTTAAATGGTCAGGATGTGCATACAATTAAAAATTTTTCAGGAAAAAATATCCGCCGCGATGTTGTCGATATGATTATCGCCCAGCAAGCTTTAAAAATAGGTGGTTTTGAACACAGCTTCAAATATGCAACAGGTAAAATTAACTTTAGAAATACTAAGATGTTGGCATCAGGACGCTTACTCATTAGTTTTGACTCTTATTGGCTTGCTGATGCCAAAGCACTTAATGACAGTGTTTATACTTCTGATGCAGTTATCCGACAAGGCGAATACATTGCCGGTATATACACCAGCCCAAGTAATAATGCTGTTTTAGCTATAACAGAACTCGATGACCTGCAAAAATTTACTGCCGTTTCTACGCCAAAATGGCGTACTGACTGGCAAACGTTAAAGTTATTGTATTTAAAAGAGCTGATCCACGAAGATGAGTGGCTAAGCCAAGCTCGCATGGTAAACCTAGGTTGGATAGACTTCTTATTAATGCCTTTTAATTCGACACCCGATCAATCCTTTACAATGGATAAAATTCATTTAGTGCCGGTAAAAGGTGTTGCTATAGAGCTCAAAGACAGTCGCCACTTTGTTATTAGTACAAAACACCCTCACGGAAAAACCGCATTTAAAGCCATTAATATCGGGTTAAAGAAATTACGAAGTCAGCATAGAATTGTACAAGCTTTTACACAAGCCGGTTTTTTTGTAAGCCCTGATAAAGTCAAAATATTAAACCTAAACTAATCTTTGTACTATCTGCATATTATGTCCTACAGCCCTTATTAAACATCATAAAAAATTCAGTAATTCATTATTTTCATTGACATTTACAGAGAAGAGCGTATATTTTTCCAGCAGAAAATGGATGTTAAAAACAGCTAAGGAATAGCAATGTTTAAATACTGGTCAATAAAAAGTTATGGCACAAAATTATTGCCAACACTAGAACGTGATTTTGGGTGCAAAGAATACTATACCGCAGCTGAAATTCGCATAACAATTTTTAAAAATAACTTCTCCCCCACCTACTTACCTTTAGGTTACATACTCTTTCTTGATGAGATTTCTTTAAAAGAAACGATGTATATCGAGTTCCCTCACATAGATGTTAATGAATATCGACAAGAAATTTCAAATTATTTAATCAGTAAAAGTTATCATGGCTACTTACAGGTACTTCACCACTAAATCTAGGTATTATGCCAATATGACTCATTATCTGAGGACGTCTACTGATGAAACTAGCTATTAATGCGTTAGATATTTAATATTTATAATACCTCACTATTAAAGTCAGTAAGCTTATCTTGAGCATTGGCTTTGCTAATAAAGTAACCCCGCTAATTAATAAAATGGGTGTTATTAACTTTACCTAGTAGATAAATCATGAAAAAATAAACTGTTTCCTGATAATCACAATAGGTAAGGTTTAATGAAAGTAGCTTGGCAAGTGAAGCATTTTAAAGCGCTCAATATCGATGAACTGTATGAAATATTAAAGCTTCGTATTGATGTTTTTGTGGTTGAGCAAACTTGTTTTTATGCTGATATTGATGATATTGACCGGCACAAAGATACCGTTCACCTCTTTTGTTACCTAGAGGGTAAGATCGCCGGCTACTTGCGTATTTTAGCAAAAGACCAAAGTTACCGCGACTATATTGCTATTGGCAGAGTTATTGTTGCCAGTCATGCGAGAGGGACAGGTTTAGGTCACCAGTTAATGGCTGAGGCGTTAACCGTTTGTCAGCAATATTTTCCAGATCAACAAATTAAAATATCAGCCCAAGAGCACCTTGAAAGCTTTTATGGCAATCACGGTTTTGAACGTGTTTCTGCTATGTATCTTGAAGATGATATTCCGCACATCGCTATGTTAAAAGTTGTTCAATAAATAAGCAGGTGTTTTAAACCGTTATTACAAGCGTAGCGCTCAAATAAGCATTGCAGTATGCATGCTTATTTGAGTTATGTTATGTATTAGTTCAAAAGAGTGTAGTACTCGCTAAAATGCAGTAATAAATAAGCGGATATTTTCAACGGCTAGAATAAGCATAACAAGGAATAGTGATAACATGCCTATTTGACGCTGCTTAGAAACCCCAGTAGTTTTTGAAAGTCCTACGGCGTGCAGAATACGGCCAATAAATAATATCGCACCTAAGGCGTGCAGTACTATCGGGCTCGCCCCGTTAACCTCATAAATACCCAACATTATTAACGCCATAGGAATATACTCAGCAAAGTTACCATGTACACGAATTGCTTTGGCAAGGGGTTGATGACCACCGTCACCAATACCGGCTTTAAACTGTAAACGTAGGCGAATAATATTGATGGCTAAACCAACAAATAAAAGCGCCAACAAACTCGTGTAGAGGCCTGTTATCGATAAACTTACTACCATGAAATTTCTTCTTATATTTATAGATGAGGGAATATAGTTTACGTTTTAAAATTAATTTTGATAGCCTAAAAGGCTATTATTTTAAGAAAAATTACCCTGTCTATTTTTCACAGCCAATAAAAACAAAAAAATTCGCCGAAGCGAATTTTTTGTTAGGTATTTATAAGCTCGTTATTAGCTACTTGTTAATAAAGGGCTTATAAAATCAACCGAATTAATTTAATTCGTTAGCAAGTAAAGCACTGACTTCTTCTACAGGCTTAGTGCCGTCAATCGTTAAATACGAACATGCACCCGCTTTTGCTTCATCTTGATAGTAAGCCACTAATGGTTTAGTTTGCTCATGGTAAATGCCCAGGCGTTTGCGGACTGTGGCTTCTTCATCATCAGGACGAATAGACAAGTCTTCACCGGTATCGTCATCTTTACCTTCAACTTTAGGCGGATTATAAACTAAATGATAAACACGACCAGAACCGGCATGAACACGACGACCACTCATGCGATCAACAATGACTTCATCAGGAACATCAAATTCAACGACACTGTCAACTGAAACGCCGTTATCTTTCATCGCATCTGCTTGTGGAATTGTACGAGGAAAACCATCAAGCAAAAAACCTGCTTTACAATCATCTTGTGCAATACGTTCTTTGACTAAACCAATAATCAGATCATCAGAAACTAATTGTCCAGCATCCATCACTGCTTTAGCTTTATTACCCAGGTCAGTACCTGCTTTAATAGCAGCACGTAACATGTCACCCGTAGAAATTTGTGGAATACCAAATTTAGCCATTAGGAATTGTGCTTGAGTGCCTTTGCCAGCGCCGGGAGCACCTAATAAAATAATGCGCATAAAATATTGCCTTATATGTTTAATATACTAATTAGGCTGTTGTACTGGTGTCAAAACGTCTCGAATATAACAGCCAAATGAGTATTTTTTCGATTGTGCAACACTATACAAGTTCAATTGTAGTCAGACAAGTAGCATTACCGCTCTATCATCAAAAAAGGCACTAAAAAGCTATTTTTTATACTAAAGTCTATGGGGTTATCGTAGTGATATAAGGCATTTAAAGATAATACCCAAAATTATAATCAACAAAGAGACAAGCAAATAAGGACTAATGAGTCTTACTTACTATAAAGAAAAAACTTGCGATAAAAATATAATCTCCAAGCACTTGAGTAATAAGTAAATTCAAATGACCATCTTCTACTGTGATATTTCCATAGATACGCAATACGTTAATCATGTAGCTTAGAGCAGCCAAAAAAACGATTAAACACTGAGTGCATTACCTTTATTAGGATCAGTAAAGGTAAAGCTTGCGTTGTCACCTACTGATCAGTCATTGTGGTTGAGTGTAAAAAATTAATTTATTCACACTCAATATATTTTATATATAAAATAAAGCGTTAAGCATACTTTTAATAACCGCTTCTAGGTGGTTACCCCTATTGCTTGTTTACAGTATTAACTATATAAATTTATGTGGTAATAATAAGTAGTTCCGCGATCAGCCTTATGGAAAGCAGCAATGAATCAGATACATAGATGTTGTAGAAACTCTTTTTTTATTATTATATTTTGCCTTGTCGCGAATTTATTAACGATAACTTCTGTTCTTGCACAAGACATAGTGGGTGAAGATGTCGATGAAATAATAAGTTTGTTAAACCAACAACAATATTCAACAGACTATTTTCAAGAAAAATTATTGCCTCGCCTGGCCAGTATTGATAACGATAACCAAAAAATAAACTTATTGATTCAATCTTGTGTTTATAGCATGTTTGCCGATCAATACAGTGAGGTAAAAATTTGTAGTCAACGTCTCAGTATTTTAGCCGAGCAGATTAAAAATAAAAGTGCGAAAAATATTGCCGCTATTTATTTAATCGTCGGAGAAGTAAACTTACAAGACTCATCCGACGTCGCACATAAAAAATTAAGTACACTTTACCCAACATTAATAAGCAAGCACGCAAAAATTCATTATGATATAGCCTTAGCCATGACAGCTATTAGAGAAGATTTTCCTATTTTAGAAAATCAGATACTGCGTAATAGCCTGCAAAAAATAATAGGACAATCAAATTATTCTTTCGAAGAATTTGCCATGCTTTGGGCACTCTCTGCTATTTCTAAAGATGCAAATGAATATGTTAATTTAACTCTACGGTTATTACGCTCATCAAACAAACATAATTACGTTATTAATAAAGCGTCTTTTCTATATAATTTACAATGGCATTTAACCGGTGTTAACGAAATTATTATTGCCAATCGTGTGGCTAATGAGTTACTAAAACTAGCCAAAGAAGAAACAGATGAAAGCAGTAAAGTGCTACTTTTATTAGCCTACTTAGATAATAAAGCACGGCTTAAAGAAAATGTTCCTACTGAAACAATAAGCTATATCAAATCAGTTACCACTGATGATGAATTTTGGCAGGCTTGGTTAAATACTGTCTTGTCATTTTATTATGCAACTGAACAAAACGAGCAAATGTCACGGTATTATTTCGATGTAGCGAAGCACTACTTTGATGCTCAACCCGACTTAGCTACCCCTGATGAATTTATAGAAATTGAATCAATACTCGCCTTTAACAGTAAGGACTATAGCAAGGCAAAAGCTTTGCAAGATAAATTTTGGTGGAAAAAATACTTAACAATAAAAACCAACCAGCAAAATAATATTATTGATGTTAGGAATACCCTCAAGAAAGTCATTGATGAAGAACAAAAAAGCAGAATAGTTGTCGAACAACTGTTATTGAAGTCTGAACAAGCCAGTATCACATTGGCGACGGTATTATTTATTATTTTTATCTTAGTTATCTTTCAATACAAAATGTATTTAAAACTAAAACATGAAGTAGAAACAAGAGTTAAAGCTGAGGTCGGTTTGCGTGAGGCAAAATCATTGGCAATAGAAGCTAAGATAGATGCGGAAAAAGCAACGATGAAAGCTGAAAAGGCGAATCAAGCTAAAAGCGAGTTTTTATCAAACATGAGTCATGAGATCCGCACACCAATGAATGGTGTTTTAGGCTCACTACAAGTATTAAAACAAGAAAATTTATCTGACTCATCAAAAGAATTAGTTGATATCGGCATTATTTCCTCTAAAAATCTCATTACAATTATTAATGATATTTTAGATTTATCTAAAATCCAATCAAACAATATTAGCTTAGAATCGCTGCCAACCAACATTGGTGAACTGTTCAAATCTATTATTTTAGAACTGTCTTTTTTAGCAGAGCAACAAGGTATTACCTTAATTTTTACTATAGAAGAAGATCTTTGTACTTACTGGTTAACGGACCCGATAAGGTTAAGACAAATTATTGTAAATTTAATTTCTAATGCGCTTAAATTTACCCCTAAAGGTGAAGTTAGCATAACGCTTATGGAGAAAGATGAGAAAGTGGTTTTCGAAGTCAAAGACACGGGAATTGGATTATCACCAGCTCAAATTAAAAAACTTTTTATCCGTTATGAACAAGCAGATACTTCCACAACAAGAAATTATGGTGGTACGGGTCTAGGTCTGTCTATTGCCAAGCAATTAACAAACTTGATGGGGGGTGACATTAACGTCATTAGTGAAGAAAATGTTGGCTCTATTTTTAGTGTGGTATTGCCATTAAAGAAAACTACGTTGAAAAGTCATAGCAAGTTAGCATTGAAAAAAACGCAAGCCCCACAGGCACAGGGATTCGATATTCTATTGGCAGAAGACAACAAAATAAATCAAAAAGTATTTAATGCTGTTATACGCCCGACTAAAGCAAACATTCGTATTGCAAATGATGGCATAGAGGCAATAGCAGAAATCGGCAAACTAATACCTGATTTAATTTTTATGGATATTCAAATGCCAAATATGGATGGCGTTGAAGCGTGTAAGGCGATTAAAAAAAGCAATCCAAATATCCCAATTATTGCCTTAACGGCGAATGTTATGGCCCACGATATTAAAAAGTACCGACAAGCAGGATTTGATGATTGTTTAGGCAAGCCCATTGACGTTCAGGAAATTTATACACTATTGCAAAAATTTTTAACAAGTGCCCAGACCAATAAAGCCAGTGATATTGATAACTGAACTTTAAAAATTAACGCCATTACCTATAGAGAGAGGTAACTTATGGTTACTACATGCTTAGTTAACTTTTAATGCCTTTAGGCTGCAAATAACCGATACGATAATGCCAATTTTATGGTGAGATAAGATAATTGTTATAGGTCAAAATAACAGGCTCTGCTAGCGTTCATCTTGATATTGCGTTGAGTATTAACGTTCAGCTTTAAATTAATGAACTCAAATGAAAGCATATACTTAGATAGTGGGTCTAGTGGGTACTTGTTCAATTATATTATCGAAAAGCCCATGAATAAATTTTTTATCGCAATAATTGCCGCCATTATTTTAATACCTAGCCTCTATGCGGGTATTTCATCAACTTTATATACCACTCAAGTTGAATGGCATAGTTATCAAGACGCGCGTGCAATGGACTCAACAAAACCAATTTTTGTCTTTGCTAAAATGCGCTTTTGTACAACCTGTGCAGCAATGGAAAAAGATGTTTTTACAGATCCCGCTCTTGCTAAAATATTGAATGAGCAGTTTATTCCTGTTAGAGAAACTATCAACTTTATGCTTTCAAGTTTTGTTTTTGACGATCTTAAAGATAACAAAGGTGAGCAGCTTACTTTTAGAGGATTTCCAGCGGTGATGATCGTTCGCGGTGACCAATATTCCTTGAGTCATGGTTATAAAAGTGTTGAGCAACTACAAACACTGTTAAATAAAGCCACAAATAAAGTAGACTGAATTAGATATAAAAAAGGAGCCGAAGCTCCTTTTTTTAATCTGTACACTAAGAAATATTAAAAGCTTACTTAGTAAGGCTCAACATTAATTTGTTTAAACGTGCAACAAAACTTGCTGGGTCTTTTAAGCTACCACGCTCAGCTAACATCGCCTGTTCAAACAATACTTGCGTCCACTGATTGAATTTTTCATCATCAGTTTCATTAGCAACATGTTTTACTAACTCATGCTCTGCATTGATTTCGAAGATAGGTAATGCGTCAGGTACTTCTTGTCCAACTGATTGCATAAGCTTCATCATTTGGCTGCTCATGTCGTGCTCATCGGCAACGATACAAGCTGGAGAATCAGTTAAACGTTGCGACAATTTAACATCTTTCACTTTACCAGCTAATGATGTTTTAATACGGGTAACAACAGAATCAAACTCTTGCTCAAGTTTTTCTTGTGCTTGTTTTGACTCTTCATCTTCCATATCACCTAGGTCTAAACCACCACGCGTGACCGATTGTAATTGCTTGCCATCAACTTCTGTTAAGTGGCTCACTAACCATTCATCGATACGGTCAGACATTAATAATACTTCTATGCCCTTTTTACGGAAAACTTCTAAATGAGGGCTGTTTTTAGCCGCTTCAAAGCTGTCTGCAACAACATAGTAAATCTTTTCTTGTCCTTCTTTCATACGTTCTACGTATTCAGGAATTGAAACACTTTGAACCGCAGTATCATGCTCTGTTGAGGCAAAGCGTAATAAGTTTGCAACTTGCTCTTTATTACCTTGATCTTCTGCTGGGCCTTCTTTCAATACTTGACCAAACTCGTTCCAAAATGACTGGTATTGCTCTTTGTCTTTTTTACCTAGTTTTTCAAGCATTTTAAGTACGCGTTTAGTACAGCCTTTACGGATCGCTTGGGTAATTTTGTTATCTTGTAAAATCTCACGAGAAACGTTTAACGGTAAATCATTTGAATCTAATAAACCTTTTACAAAACGTAAATATGTAGGCATAAACTGTTCAGCGTCGTCCATTATAAATACGCGTTGAACAAAGAGTTTTAAACCATGTTGTTTTTCACGGTTATGCATGTCAAATGGCGCTTTGCTTGGAATATAAAGTAATGATGTATATTCAGTTTTACCTTCTACTTTATTGTGCTCCCAGACAAGTGGGTCGCCAAAGTCATGTGATACATGCTTGTAGAATTCTTTATATTCGTCATCAGAAACTTCTGATTTTTCACGAGTCCACAATGCAGTGGCTTTATTGACAGGTTCCCATTTGGCAGGTACTTCAGCAACGGCTTCAGCAGCTGGAACAGTAACATTGTCTTCGTCATCTTTAACTTCAGCAACGGCTTCAACACCAGGAACTGCTGGTGTTAGCATTTCAACAGAAACAGAAATATGATCTGAGTACTTAGTGACTATTGATTTTAAACGCCAATCGTCAGCGTATTCTTGCTCTTCTTCTTTTAAGTGAAGAATAATATCGGTACCACGATTAGTCTTTGAAATTTTAGCTGTGGTGAATTCACCTTCGCCAGCACTTGTCCATTCAACACCTTCGGATGCATCAACACCAGCAGCGCGAGAACGCACAGTTACTGAGTCTGCAACGATAAATGCTGAATAAAAACCAACACCAAATTGACCAATAAGTTGTGAGTCTGAAGCTTGATCGCCAGAAAGTTGCGAGAAAAACTCAGCCGTACCTGATTTAGCGATAGTACCTAAATGATCAATAATTTGATCATGCGTCATACCAATACCATTATCAGAAATGGTAAGCGTATTATTTTCTTTATCGCAACTAACTCGTACGCGTAAATCACCATCACCTTCGTATAGATCAGCATTTGATAGTGCGTTAAAGCGAAGTTTGTCAGCAGCATCGGCCGCATTTGACACTAACTCACGTAAGAAGATTTCTTTGTTTGAGTAAAGTGAATGGATCATTAATTTAAGTAATTTAGCGTTATCAGTTGCAAACTGATGATTTTCTTTTTGGCCTGTTTCTGACATTTGAAATATATCCTACATTTATCGGTGTTTAAAAGAGAACATGCAAATATGATGCTCACGTTGATAGATAACATGTGGGGCTAAGAGAAATTATTTCAAGGGAATGTGATGTTTCTTAGGTAAAATAAATTTAAAAATATGCTTTGAATATGTGTTCAATGCATAAATTTACTCAAGATTAGAATGAATAGCTCTTACGTCCTGATAAAGCATGAGATAAGGTGTTACCGTCAACATATTCAAGTTCACCACCAACAGGCACACCATGGGCAATTCGAGAAATAACCACTTGATATTTTTTAGCCAGTTCGGCAATAAAATGTGCGGTAGCTTCTCCTTCAACCGTTGGATTGGTTGCTAAAATAATTTCCTTAAACTGATCTGTCGCCAGTTGTTTCTCTAATATATCTAAGCCAAGATCATCGGGTCCAATACCATCTAACGGCGATAAGTGCCCCATTAAAATAAAATAACGTCCTTGAAACTCCCCGGTTTGTTCTATAGCAATAACATCACCTGGACTTTCAACAATACAGAGCTGCTGGTTTATAAGCCGCTTAGCACTTTGGCAAATTTCACAGGTATCATCTTCAGTAAAATTTCGGCATTGTGAACAATGACCAATATTTTCCATCGCCACTTTTAATGTACCCGCAAGCTTAGCGCCGCCAATACGATTACGTTCAAGTAAATGAAACGCCATACGCTGCGCCGATTTAGCGCCAACACCCGGTAAACATTTAAGTGAATTGATTAATTCTTGAACCAGTGGACTAAATTTCATAACAACCTTAAAACAATGTTTAGCTAATTTTCAACGCAGGCAGTTTATCAGTTGAAGCATAAAAACCAAGATAAATTATTCTCTCGTCACTAAAAATAATACGCTATGATAGTCCAAGAATAATTATCAAAACGAATCGCTATGTTATCCAATATTTTTATTACCTTAGCCTTACTCATTGTCAGCGCTTTTTTCTTATCACGATATTTCACTTTACCTAAAAACATTTGGCTGCTTTTTATTGCCCAACCCCTTGTTATGGCGGCATCACCGGTGATTGTTTTTATTGGCGGTATATTGTCGACCCGTATGGCAAGTGATCCTTCTTTAGCGACCCTCCCCGTTACCGTGATGATTTTAGGGGTAGCCTGTGGTGCTATTCCTGCGGCTATGTTGGCAAAAAATAAAGGTCGCCGCTTTGCGATTTTTACCGGTTATAGTGTTGGTTTAGTTGCGACCTTAACGGCAATGGTCTCTGCACTTATTGCTAACTTTGAACTCTTTGTCTTTGCTGGTTTACTCTTTGGTATTAGTACCTCATTTATCCAGCAATTACGTTTTGCAGCAATTGAGAGTATTAAGGACGATAAAGATATTCCAACCGTGTTGTCGATTTTAATGCTAAGTGGCATTTTTTCCGCTTTTCTAGGCCCTGAAATAACCGTAGTCGCGAAAGATTGGTTAGCATCTCCCTATGGATATGCTGGCTCATTTTTAGTGTTAGCCGGATTAATCGTTTGTGCGATGATTATTATGCTGAATTTTAAAAACACCCAGATTGAATCTCATCAACAAGTGGGCGACACTCGCCCATTGAGTGAAATTATCAAACAACCTATTTTTATTATTGCAATATTATCAGCGGCTATTGGTTTTGCCTTAATGAGTTACTTAATGACAGCAACCCCCTTGAGCATGCACCAGATGAGCGGTCATAGCTTACACGAGACAAAATGGGTAATTCAAAGCCATATTGCCGCGATGTTTATCCCTTCACTTTTTACCGCTTGGTTAGTAAAAAGAATCGGCTTGAAAAGCTTAATGTTAATTGGCACAGTGATTTATGCGTTAGTCGCTGTTGTGGCACTTTCTGGCGAGCAGGTTATGCACTATTGGTGGGCACTGATTTTATTAGGCATAGGTTGGAATTTTTTGTTTTTGACTGGTACAACCTTACTGCCGCAAAGTTATAAGCCGAGTGAACGACACAAAGTACAAGCAATTAATGACTTTATTATTTTTGGTTTACAAGCAACTGCATCGTTACTCGCTGGTTGGGTTTTATTTAAAGCGGGTTGGCATACAGTAGTTCTTACGAGTATGCCCTTTATTGCCATACTCTTTGCAGTAACTTGGTTTTACTATATTAAAGACAGAAAAAAAGCCACCAACAAGGCAGCTCAATCTTAGCGATACCAATAATAGTATCAACTTATTTACAGGTGGTCATCGTTGTCTGAAAGACCAACGCCAATAGAAAAAGTCATTTTTTCAGCTACCTCAAACTCTAGACCAGCGATTGCTTTATAAGCAATCTGCTGATTTTTTTCTTCACCAAAAAGTGCACTCTGGTTCGTTTGCACCGCGCCAAGGGCTAGTTCAATAAATGGTGAGACATTATCACTTAAGCTAACATAGTTAAAACGAGAAGTTGCCCATAATCCCAGTGATTGATAATTACCCGAAGAAACTTGCCGTTCTTTAGATAAATGATTGGCGTCAACATTTTCAGCTAAGCCACTAAAATGTGCTTTGGCATAATGAATTGAAACCTCTGTCGCTAGCTGCCAGTCGTCATTCAATTGATAACGCTTACCTACACCAAGATAAACTTCAGGAACAAGATCAATTTGAGTCTCACTTAAGGCTAAGTTAGCTAAATTATCATAATGGCTTAGACCAAAACCAACAAAAGCATACGATTCCTCATCAGTTGCTATTGCCGAAAAGCTTACTAGGTGACTCACTAAGGCTCCACAGGTAATCATTATCGCTATAGATTTGTTCATCTTCATTCCTTGTTTATTGATCTTTTTCATAAAGTAAAATATCGCCTGGCTGACAATCTAGTGTTTGGCAAATGGCTTCAAGCGTTGAAAACCGTATCGCTTTTGCTCGACCACTTTTAAGTACAGATAAGTTTTGTGGCGTTATGCCTACTGACAAAGCAAGATCGTTTAATTTCATTTTACGTTTTGCTAGCATAACGTCCAGTTCTATAATCATAGCCACTAGATAACTAACTCCTGCTCTTGATGCAAGCTAGTCGCTTCGCTCATTATCCAAGCTATCACGTATATCACTAAACCAATTAATAAAAATCTTAACTCATCAGAGCCTAAGCTTATGTATAACGATAACGTATCAGAAGCTCCTGAAAATCGTAATACTAAGGTCACCACTATCGGATAAAGAAGCTTTAAGGCAATCCAAGCTAATAGCACAGTACCAATATTTTTAATGCATTGAATATTGGCGACAGTGAATACTAAACCCTGCTGATATAAACCAAATAACTTAAACAAAGACCAATAAATTAAAAGGCTTGGCAACAAATCTGCACTGCCTAGTATAAGCAAAGCGTTAAAACCTTCATCGGTTAAGGCTAACGCTAAATTTTCCCAACTACCTGAAAAGTCGATATTGGCCGCTGAAGAAATAAATGAAAAATTGTCAGTTAGCTCAAAGGTGCCTTCATTATTAACCCCAAAGAGTAATAAAAATGTAAAGCTGAAAACTTGCATAACAACAAATAGCGCAACGAGTGCCCTAACTATTTTACTTACTTTGCTGATCCTATGATGCGCTAACATAAAACTTATAACCTAAATTTATTCAATAAGCCTAATGTAGCAGAAAAAACATGCTTATCAATCTATTTTTACCGATAAACGATAAATAAATACTGTTGTATAATTACCCGCTGACTTTAGTTAGCGAGAAAAACGATTCAATATCGATTCACCTTCCTCGCTAGGGAACAGCTTGACCATTTCTCGCTTCAAATAATCGATACCAATCTTCACGGCTATAATTAAGCTCTAGTGCTACTTTTGCAGCAATAATTCGTTCTGGTGTGGTCGAACCAATAATAGGAAATATCTTCGCGGGGTGTTTTAGTAACCAAGCAAGAATAATTTGCCAAGGTTGACAGTTATACACTTGTGCTTGCGAAGTTAACTCCTCGGCGATACGTTGTTCATCTTCAACTGAAAAGGTATTCCCCCATGCAGAGTAGGCAACACCACCTAACGGGCACCAGGCAATTGGCGATAGTTTATCTTGTTGACATTGATCCAAAGTGCCGTCATTTAACGCATCAACATTATGAATATTAATTTCTATCTGATTCACCAATAACGGTAAATCTAATGCACTTTGTAACATCGCTACTTGTGAGGGTTTAAAGTTACTTACGCCAAAATGCGCAACTTTACCGCTGTCTTTGAGTTGTTTAAAGGTTTCGGCGACTTCATTAATATCAAATAAATAATCAGGGCGATGTAATAAGAAAAGATCGAGTTGCTCGGTATGCAAACGCTTTAAAGAACCTTCTACACTCGATAAAATATATGTTTTGCTAAAGTCATAGCGTGTTGGCGCATAAGTATTTTCATTGTTTTTTGGACGAATACTTGCTTTGGAGGTAAGGATCATCTTTTCTCGTAAGTGCGGTAATTGCTTTAACAATTCACCAAATAATTGTTCACTTGCCCCTCCACCATAAATGTCAGCATGATCAAAATGATTGTAGCCTGCATCAATCGCGCTCTGCACCGCACGTTTGCCTTTATCGATATCATTAACTGATTGATCACCTGCAATTCGCATACAACCATAGATTAATCGTGATGACTGGAGTTCGCTCTTACCTAAACTATAATTTTTCATTACAACTTTGCTCTCGTTTTATCGCTAATTGACTGACATAATAGCGACTTTATGGTTGTTGTTCATCAACAACTCAATCACTGCATACGTATAAATAAGGTTTTTTTCATTGCAACATTTTATTTGGGATATTGATCCAGTTTTACTTTCTATAGGTCCTTTAAGCGTTCATTGGTATGGCGCGCTATTTGCTGCCGCTATCATATCGGGTTTACAGGTGATGAAATGGGTGTATCAAACAGAGCACAAAAACCTAGAGGCTCTGGACAACTTACTGATGTATTCTGTATTTGGTATAATTATTGGTGCTCGCTTAGGCCATTGTTTTTTTTACGATCCTCAATATTACTTTGCTAATCCTTTAAAGATACTGGCCATTTGGGAAGGTGGTCTTGCTAGCCATGGCGGCGGTTTAGGACTTATTATTGCATTAGGTATATACGCAAGAAAGTATCAAGAAAACTATTTATGGCTGCTCGACCGATTAGCTATTTGTACCGCACTCTTTGGTGTATTTGTTCGTTCAGCTAACTTTGTTAACTCTGAAATATTAGGCGTTGCCAGTGATGCGCCTTGGGCTATTATTTTCGCGCGTATTGATAATATACCTCGCCACCCTGCGCAACTTTATGAAGCGATTGCGTATTTACTGATTTTTATTATTCTCTTCTTTATCTATAAAAAATCAAAAGATAAAACGCCTAAGGGTTCATTATTAGGCTTATTTTTAATATTAACCTTCACCGCTCGATTTTTAATTGAGTCAGTAAAAGTTAAACAAGCTGCTTATGAGTCGATTTGGGCGTTAAATACCGGGCAAATGCTGAGTATTCCATTTTTTATCGCTGGTATCGTTTTATTAATATGGTCGTTATCTGCCAAGAACAAACTAAAATAAACTGAGTAGCATAATGAGTAAAAAATATTACGTGGTTTGGAAAGGATCAAAAACAGGTGTCTTTGACAACTGGACAACGGTTCAATCCGTAACATCAGGGCGTGCTGATGCTCAATTTATGGGGTTTCCTTCACAAGTTGAAGCAGAAGCCGCTTTTAAGTCAACTTACACCAAAGCATTAACCCAGCGATCCTTAAAAACACCACCACGCAACGGAGCTGAATACCCCGCTGCGGCTAAAACCGCAAGTTCATCATTGAGTCGAGCAACAGCTTCAGCAAAACCTGCTGGCAGCACAGTACGCAGCGATCGTGAAGTCACTAAAGCTAATATCGATATTTATTGTGATGGTGCGTGTTCGCCCAACCCTGGAAAATCAGGGACTGGTGTCGCTGTTTATCATCAAGGTGAAATTCATAGCCTTTGGTATGGTGCCTATAACGCCAATGGTACTAATAACACCGCTGAGTTAATTGGAATGTTACAAGCCTTTAAATTGGCGAAAGCTTATATTGAAGCTAATCCTGGTAGAACCATTCAAGTACTGTCTGATTCAAAATACTCCATCGACAGCATCACGAAATGGGCAACAGGATGGAAAAATAAAGGTTGGAAAAAAGCAAATGGCGAAGCGATTAAAAATCCAGAGTTAGTCAAGGTTTGCTATACACTCTATCAAGAAATTAAAAAACATATTGCTATTACTCATGTTAAAGGTCACGCGAATATTGAAGGTAATGAGCTCGCCGATCGCATGGCTGTACTTGCCAGAACGTCACAAGAAATGAATTTTGTACAATATCAGCAAACAATAAATATTCGCGAAATATTAGCAACCGAAGCGGGATAATAGATCAATATATAATGCGGCCATATAGTCAACGTTCTCATTGGTTAAATGCCGCATAACCTCAAAATAAATAGGAAAAATGCAACGATATTCAATTGTTTCTTTTTTCCTACTTTACTTAAATTTTTCGGTGCTTTGCTCAATCTAAGCTATACTCAACATTCTATTTCTTATCAGAAACGTAGCCATTATCAATCTCTCAAATCATACAATATCTTGTATATTCTCCCAATTAGGTATGAATAACGTCCAAGCAGATATAACAAGTTTTGCAGAGACTCATAAAGCTATTCCAGTAAGATTACCCTTGTATTAAGCAAAAATATAGAGCCGATCACAAGTCATTATTTTAAAAGAAGCCGTGCAGGAGGATGCTAACTGGTCTGAAATGACTTACAGCTTGGTTTGTTCATTAGGTTAATGCGAGAGCAATACATAGAAAATTAAACCTAGGCATAAACTTTTCAAATAGAATCGAGATAAAAGAATCATAAATAAAATAATCTACACATAAAGCACTTTATTTAACCTTAAAGTTGATTCCGCGCATTAATCTACTTTAATTATGCTTATATAAACAATATAGTGTTAAATAACAGAGTGTAAAAATCTATATAATGGAGATAATAAATGTCGGATAATAAAAAATACCGTTTAGTAACACGTAGTGATTTTGATGGTTTAGTTTGTGCTATTTTACTCAAACATATTAATTTAGTTGACGGTATTCTCTTTGTTCACCCCAAAGATATGCAAGACGGAAAGATAGCGGTTGGGCCAGATGATATTTCCACCAACTTACCTTATGTTGACGGTGTTCATATCGCTTTTGATCACCATCATAGTGAAACACTTCGTAATAAAAAACGAGATAACCATGTTATCGACCCTGATGCGCCTTCAGCTGCTCGCGTTGTTTATGACTACTACGGTGGCCTAGAAACTTTCCCCGCAAGTTGGACAAGCATGATGGAAGCGGTAGATAAAGGTGATTCAGCACAATTTAATAAAGAAGAAGTTTTGCATGCCAAGCGATGGGAATTACTTAATTTCATTATGGACTCACGCACAGGTTTAGGCCGCTTCAGAGAGTTTCGGATTTCGAACTATGAACTGATGATGGACTTAATTGATTTTGGTAAAGATCACAACATTGACCAATTACTCGCACTCCCTGATGTTAAGGAACGCACCGATCTTTATTTTGAGCATGAAGAAAAATTTAAAGAGCAAATTAAGCGCTGTGCAACCGTACACAATAACTTAGTTGTGCTGGACTTAAGAGAAGAAGAAATTATTTACTCGGGTAATCGTTTTGTTATTTATGCCTTATTTCCACAATGTAATATTTCAATTCATGTTATGTGGGGGCTTAAAAAACAAAATACTGTTTTTGCTACCGGTAAATCTATTTTTGATCGCAGTGCAAAAACAAATGTCGGTGAACTTATGTTGAAATACAATGGTGGTGGGCATAATGCGGCGGGAACCTGTCAAGTTCCACATGATCAAAATGAAGCTTGCCTTGCCGAACTTATTGCGACGATTAATGCCGATGGCTAAGTCGCATTAGTCAGACTCACGGCTCAATAATAGCTTACTATTGCCGTCAAAAATGATGGTAATAGTAAATCGCTAATCAAAAATATTAATAGCCTTTATTCCAGTCAATATAAAAAGGTATCTGGTCGTTACTTCGATATTGTTTAATGTTCTTGGTCACTATTTCACCTGCACTTTCAAAATGTGTCGGCGCAGAAATATGGGGAAGAACCGTTATTTTTTCATTCGACCATAAATCATCACTTTTATCTAAAGGCTCTTGTTCAAAAACATCTAGAATTGCATGTTCAAGATTGCCATTGGCTAAGTGATTAATAAGGTCGTGATTAGCGACGATACCCCCTCGAGCAAAGTTAATAATACTGGCGCCTTGCGGTAGGTTTGTCAGCAGATCATCGTTGATGAGTTGGTAGGTCGCTGAAGTAAGTGGTAGTAAACAAATTAAGATATCTGTTTGCCTAACCATAGTCACTAATCCCTCGTCTCCTGAATAGCATGTAATGCCATTAATTAACTTATCACTTTGACTCCAACCAAGCACATTAAAGCCATTTTCATGCAAACGTAACGCGCTCAACTTACCTAATTGACCTAAACCTAAAATACCTAAGGTGCGCTCTTGTGGCAGTAAATAGCGATGTTGTAGCCACTGCGCTGATTTTTGTTGTTGTAAGTATTTTGGCATATCACGATGTAAATAAAGCACCCAAGTTAAGACCGCCTCACTCATGGTTTGCGCTAATATTGGATCAATTAAACGCACAAGTTTAAAACTTGGCGTTGGTTTATTATCACTTAATTGCGAAACTAGCGCATCGACCCCTGCCCATAGGCTCTGTACCCATATGAGTTTGGGGTATTGAGACAAGATATTAGCATCTGGATTAGCAACAATAGCGATTTCGCATTGAAGCTTTTGCTCAACAGACAAGTCTTTATCAAGCTTAATTGCTTCATTTGGCAGCTTAGTTGATAATAGCGCTAACCAAGCATCCTGCTCTTGCTGGGCAAGTTGACTAACAAAAGTAATAACAGCCATTGTTAAATGTTTCCTCTTAGCATTATTCTTTTAAAACCATATCAATACACATTACGGCAGCAAGGATCAGCTTTCTAATCGGGTGATCTTCAGGAACATCAGCAGAAATTTCTAATGCGTAATTGTCTGCACTGGTAAATAACTCTTTACCTATGCCACCCCATTCTTTCGATATATGAGCAAGTTCATCATTGCCATCCATAAAGCGAAAATTCCAACCAACCCAGTTGCCCTTTAACTGACAGACAAGTTGGTCTTGGTTATCAAAGATATCGAATTTTCCACCGATTGAAAATAATTTTTGTTTAAAGTAACCAACCGCATTACCGTCACAATCAAAAACAGTTACTTTTGAAATAAATAAAGAGATACCACGCTGAATTCGGATGATACGCTGATCGTCAGGCGTACGTATTTGAACATCAAAAGGTGTCATGGTTTTGTAGTCAGTGAAACGCAGCATTTTAGTAAAAAAGCCTAAATTAGGCTCTCGACATTCCATGATGATATCCCCTGTTTCAGGATCATAAATGTCGTAATTATTTGCCGCTTTAAATAGGCCAACATGCTCTTTGATTATATAAGTATTCTTATTAATTCTAGTATTCATTAAACGCTCACTCCGTGAGTTTAGCTATTGTTGTTATTACGAAAATCATTGATGATAATAGTTGTCTTTGCTTTTATATTGATTGAAATTACCATTAAACCATACAAATTGACGTTATTTAGTCGCTTTAATCACTTGCTCTAAATAGGTAGACATTTCAGTTAATACTTTATTCTTACTGGGTTTTATTGTGGCATATAACGCGTATAAAAAACTCTGTGTGTTATGTAATTTAATTAACCCTTGTTCACTTTGATAAACATCTTGCCATTGATTGAAAGGAGCAGGATCAACCACTTTAATAAGCCAAAGGTTAAAATCATCAGCAGAGTATTGTTCTCGTAAAAAAACATATATAACAGCCATAGCGATACGTTTTGACTCTCCTTGAATATATGAATGTTGATCATTAGCAGTAAGTTGGCTAGCTAAAGCGACCAGTATCTTATCGAGTTGCGCTTTGTTAACTTTAGGGTTTAACGCCAATTGCAGCATAAGGTCTGCAGCGTGAGCGATACTATGTTGCCAGCCAGTTTTAGTTGAAAAACCGCGATAATCTTTTACATTAGTTAAAAAACTCGTACCGACATTGACTAAATAGTCTCTTTGGTCAGCGGTTAAAAAAGGTGAGTGCCTATCGACACGAACCACTTCAGCTAATACCAAGATTGAGAATGACTGATAGACACCAAAGGTGTCAGTTACTTTCGATTCTAAAACACGAGTTAAGTAGTTAAAAATTTTAATATGTATTGCTTGGCTAAGGTGTTCGTTTCGCAACCAATAACTTAATGCTTCAAAAGCGACACCATCTCTTATTTCAGCATCTGGGCTTGCTAAACAAGCCAGTAATTGTAGTGCTAAAGCTTCTTTATCTGCTTTGTTTTCAAGGGTAAATTTATCTTCTTTGAGTTGTAGTAGATTTTTTTTATGCCATTGCTTCGATAAACACTGTTTATTGACTTGCTGCGCATTGATCAATACTTCATTAGCAGAGAAGGCAGAGCTACTGATAAAAAGCATTAATATTATTGGTATTTTTAATGAAAATTTCATTTTACATCCTTTTAAAGTTATTTAATTATCTTAAAAATAAGCACATCAGGATACCACCACATCGGCAAAAAAAACATAAAATGAAGACGTTAGTGAGTTGTATTGAGAAAGGATTTAAGAACGATAGTAATTAACAGAGTTTGCATATAGCAATCATTGGTGGTTTAAACTGATGACTTGCTTTTCAGCTAAGGCAATTAACGTTTCTAATTCACCACTTTGTTGCAGACGCATTATTTCTTGGTTAATAAGAGCAACCAAATTTTTATTTTTCTGATGTATATAATGATAAAGAGGAAAAACAGCTAATGGCTTTTTTGCAGGAATTATGTTTTGGTAACCCAACTTTTTCAAGATTAGCTGACCGTCTATAGTATTGGTCAAGACAACATCAACTAAGCCACTTTGTAATATTTTAAACATATTTTCAGTGCTATTCATTTCGACAACATTACTTAAGCCATTCGTTATATTATCGGTGTGTTTTACACCTCTAATTTTGGCCAATTTATATCTTTTTAAATCATCTTTACTGACAATATTGAGCTGCTTACTTGCTAGGCTAAATGGCATAGTTTGCAAAGAATAATAAGGAGTAGGAACTCTGATCATTTCTTTGTTCTCATCTGCGTAGGACCAAATTCTCATTATTTCGCCATCACTTTGGCCGATACTCGCTAACAATTCCGCTCTTTTAGCGGGTAAAGGCGTAATAGTAATATCTATTCCAATATTTTTATAAATTTGAGGTAAAACAATCCGACCGACTTCTTGTTCGATCAGTAATTCAATAGAAGCAAAATTGTAGTGGAGAGCTTTAGGCAGTAATAGATAACTATGCTTTGGATTAATGGCTGAATTATCATATGAAATATTAGTAGGTGTAACTATTGAGTGAGCAAGTACATTTGGAGATACCATCAAAATGAAGCATATACCAATAAGTAAAAAATAAAGACTGAATATTACTTTCACTTGGACTACCACCTTCAAATTAATGCTTATAAAGTATAATCCTTTTGGTAACGACCTCCTTGTTTTTCTTGAAAACTTTACTTATGCAGAGCCTATTCGATAGGACCATAATATAAATTGGCGGGTAAAATGACAAGTAAAACCTTAAAATGCGGCCCGGCATACTTTGCTCAGTCAGATATAATAGCTATCTAGTGGCACATAACAATATCGCAAAAGGTTAACAATCGGGGCAAAATTTAAACATAAAAGCCTACTGTTCGATTAACTAGACCGGTCACGTGATACTCGTTTTAGCTAAGGCATGACTTCGCGTCATGCGAGTCGTGGTTTAGTCATAGGCCTACCTTTTCATACTCTAGGTTGCATATTAGAGACTTACGCAATGAACAACACGTAATATTTTTCACTCTGACCTAGTGTTTTATTCACAAGACTAAAGCGGCGACAAGACAAGCTAGCTTTAAAATAAAAAACCCGCTAGATAGCGGGTTTTAAAGGTGAATTAATCAGACTAAACTTACTGATATAAAATAATCAACATTGATATTTATTGTACCGGGATATTAATAGTACCCGTAACAATGTCACCCGCTTTTGTTTGATAAGCATATTCAAACGTTAGACTATTTTCCGAGCTATCTAAATCATCAGAAGCGTATATAGACGTTGAGGCGCGGTAAACTTTCTGATTGTCTGATTGAGCGGTTCCTGTTTCAATCGACGTTTGAAGACTTTCGGTAATTAATGTTTCATTTTCAGCAAGTTTGACTAGTCCCAATGGTGAAACATTATAAGTATTACTATCTCTAACAAGAGTAAAATTTCTTACTGAATTATAACTGACGCCGTCTTCTGTTACCGAGTAAAGACGCATTGAAAAGCTTTGTAACGTTTCAATTGATGATGGTAGATATAAATAAACACTGCGATCATAATTTGAAGGTGAAGAACTATCACCCGCTGAATTGGAGAGAGTAATCGCATTTCCGTTGCTGGTAAAATTATTGTTATCTAAATGTACGTCATTAATATCAAAGTCATCATTATTTTCGATATAAAACGAAAGTGAATCATTATTAACATCGACAGATTTTTCTGTAGACTTCACAACTAAGTTACCGACATTGTATTGGTAATTTTGACCTTTAGGCAAAGAGTTAACCGGCGTAATCGTAAGTTTGGTGTCATTTAAACTCATCTCAAATGAAACAGGAATATCTACCATGCCACTAACAACTGTAGTACCGGGTAAAATAACATCAGTCGATGAATCATTACCTTTAACAACGGTAAAACCAGAAGTATTAGTAAGTGATAGGCTACTTGCTGATGCGGTAATAGCTTGAGAGTAGAATACACTGAAACTTTTATCGATATAATTTACTTCATTTGCCGCAATAACGACCTCTAAAGAAGAGCTATCATTAGTAACAACTCTTGGCATAACCGCTAACTCAACAACGTCAGTATTAGCGATATTATAACAACAGTTTTCTAAAGCACCTGAAATGTTGACTCTTAAGCTTTCATCATCGTTCTTATTCAGTGATATTGAAGCACTTTGATAAGAGATATCGTTTGCCATAAATGAAGGGATTTCTACTCGTGAGTAATCGCCAAACATTGCTGAAATCACATACTGTTCTGTTGCAGCATCAAAAGTAGAAGTCGTCTGTGTACCCGCAGAATCTGTTGAGAATAACTCAGCACCTAAAATAACATTCGCACTTGCATCAATCATTGTAATGCGAAATTCAATCTCTGTTAACGGCATTTTTTCTTCAACATAAAGCGTTAATGATTCATCAGTATTCGATGATAAAAAATATAAATCATTGCTATTAATGTTGTTATTTAACTCAGGGTTATAATCTATTTCACCATCTTTATTGAGATCTAAGTTGGCTCTAACCATAGTATTTAGAAACTTTGGTATGGTGATATGGTAAACACCGTTGGCTTCATTATAAGTCGAGTGATGTTGATACTTATTCGATCTTGAACTAGTCCCATAATGAGACGAAGCCTTAAATGCTAATCCAGTAAGAGGCAATCCTGATGTTTTATTAATAACAGTTATTTGCATATCTTTAGCTGTAGAAACTTGAAATGGATCTAAATCATTGACCGTATTGACTGCATTTGAATAACCCGTATTAATGAAATATGTACGTGATAAAAATTCATTATTGCTACTTTCAATAATCATTTCAATATCAGAATTAGCAGGAAGGTTTTCTAGTTTAAACTCGCCACCGTTGAAGCTAACGCTATCGACGAGAACAACATCAGCGGCAATAATTGTAATGTTCGAGGTTGATACAGCTTGATTATCCAATGCATTAACAACGATACCCGTTAATGTAACAGAAGCGGCAGGAGTACCAGGATTGATAGAATTGTTAGTGCCACTAAGAATTTCATTTTGTGCTTGGATTGCTTGCACTACATCTTCGTTATTATTGTCGTTTTCTACTTCTAAACATGCTGTTAATAAACATAAAGAAACGCTTATCATCACTAGATTTACATACTTCAATTTTACTTTCCTTTTAAAATTTAGAAGGGAAATAGAATCAAACAATCTTTGTCGTATCGAATTCCCTTCAATAGAGCAAAAATGTTAACACATAATTAAATAACAGTTAACAACCTTAGTGTAATTATTGATGTTAATAATAAATAAAAATAGGATTTAACATTGGACGACTTAATTAACATACCAGTTATCTGACAAGTTCCGTATAAAAAAATTATGGAATAACGGCTTGGGGATTACGATATGGTTTAATGCTAGTTTATGCAAAAGCGCTCTTTGTGCTCAAAGAGGCTTCGGCGTTCACCCCTCTTTGGGAGTAGTCAGCCTCCTGAAAATCAAACCCTTTAACAAAACCAAAGCTGGTAAATTAAAGTGAGTGTTTTCTAATATGACGAGAATCGATATTTAAATAAATTCAGCATGAACTCAAGCTCCGTCATCCTGACCCCAAATTCCATCATCCTGAACCCAACCTCCGTTATCCTGAATCCTTACTTAGTCATCCTGAACTTGTTTCAGGATCTCGACATTAACAATTCAAAGCCCAGATACTGAAATAAATTCAGCATGACGTGAGTGGATACTGAAATAAATTCAGCATGACGTGAGTGGATACTGAAATAAATTCAGCATGCACTCAAACGCCATCATCCTGAACCCGTACTCCGTCATCCTGAACTTGTTTCATGATCTCGACCTTAATAATACAAAGCCCAGATACTGAAATAAATTCAGCATGACGTGAGTGGATACTGAAATAAATTCAGCATGCACTCAAACGCCATCATCCTGAACCCAACCTCCGTCATCCTGAACTTGTTTCAGGATCTCGACCTTAACAACTCAAAGCCCAGATACTGAAATAAATTCAGCATGACGAGAGTGGGTACTGAAATAAATTCAGTATGACGAGAGTGGATACTGAAATAAATTCAGCATGACGAGAGTGGATACTGAAATAAATTCAGTATGAACCCAAACTCCGTCATCCTGAACTTGTTTCAGGATCTCGACCTTAACAACTCAAAGCCCAGATACTGAAATAAATTCAGCATGACGAGAGTGGATATTGGAATAAGATCAGCATGCACTCAAACGCCATCATTCTGAACCCAACCTCCGTCATCCTGAACCCGTACTCCGTCATCCTGAACTTGTTTCAGGATCTCGACCTTAACAACTCAAAGTCCAGATACTGAAATAAATTCAGCATGACGATAATGGATACTGAAATAAATTCAGCATGACGATAATGGATACTGGAATAAATTCAGTATGCACTCAAACGCCATCATGCTGAACCCAACCTCCGTCATCCTGAACCCGTACTCCGTCATCCTGAACTTGTTTCAGGATCTCGACCTTAACAATTCAAAGCCCAGATACTGAAATAAATTCAGTATGACGATAATGGATACTGAAATAAATTCAGTATGACGAGAGTGGATACTGGAATAAATTATGTATGACGAGAGTGGATACTGAAATAAATTCAGCATGACGAGAGTGGATACTGGAATAAATTATGTATGACGAGAGTGGGTACTGAAACAAATTCAGTATGACGATAGTGGAATAAAAAAAAAGATGTTCGAAATAAACTACTTGATAATTTTGGAGAAAAAATTGATTTACACTTAGTGATGGATGAGTGCATTTACGCTATATCTCAAATGCATATTCAAGCACGAAAGTTTATTAAGCCTACAATCAACAATGGATTAAGTATTTTCAAAAAGAGAAAAATAAGTATAGAAAAATAATATGGTAAGGTTTAACTGATATCTGTTTATATTAAAGTAATATTAGATTACTGTCGCTTGATGTTGAATGGTTTAATGTTGTTCTCTACATTCAGGAAAAATATTCAGTTGCATTGAATTATCTGAATATTGAGCACAACACGTATTAATAAAAAACCCGCAATCTCTTTGCGAGAATGCGGGGTTTTATTAAGAATTACAAATTAGCAGCGCTAGCTTACCAACCTGTTTTTTCTTTAAGTGCTACGCCGATATCAGCTAAAGAACGAACAGTTTTAACACCAGCCGCTTCTAATGCTGCAAATTTCTCATCAGCAGTACCTTTACCACCGGCGATAATCGCGCCAGCGTGACCCATACGCTTACCTTCTGGTGCAGTAACACCAGCAATGTAAGATACAACAGGTTTAGTAACGTGTGCTTTGATATATTCAGCCGCTTCTTCTTCAGCAGTTCCGCCAATTTCACCAATCATTACAATTGCTTCAGTTTGTGGATCATTTTGGAACATTTCTAATACGTCGATGAAGTTAGTTCCTGGGATCGGGTCACCACCAATACCTACACAAGTAGATTGGCCAAAACCTGCATCAGTTGTTTGCTTAACGGCTTCGTACGTTAACGTACCAGAACGTGAAACAATACCTACTTTACCAGGCTTGTGGATGTGACCAGGCATGATACCAATCTTAGTTTCGCCAGGAGTAATAACACCTGGGCAGTTAGGACCGATCATACGAACGCCAGATTGATCAAGCTTAGCTTTAACGTCAACCATATCTAAAGTAGGAATACCTTCAGTGATAGTAACGATAAGCTCGATGCCTGCATCAATTGCTTCTAAAATTGCATCTTTACAGAAAGGAGCTGGAACGTAAATAACTGTTGCTGTTGCGCCAGTTGCTTCTACAGCTTCACGTACTGTGTTAAATACTGGTAGGCCTAAATGCGTTTGACCGCCTTTACCTGGGCTTACGCCACCGACCATTTGTGTACCGTATTCAAGTGCTTGTTCTGAATGGAATGTACCTTGACCACCGGTAAAACCTTGACAGATTACTTTAGTATCTTTATTAATTAAGATAGACATTATTTGCCCTCCGCAGCTGCTACAACTTTAGTCGCTGCATCAGTTAATGACTCAGCAGCAATGATATCTAAGCCAGATTTTTTAAGAACTTCACGACCTTCTTCAGCATTTGTACCTTCTAAACGTACAACTACAGGTACTTTAACGCCTACATCTTTAACTGCAGCGATAATACCTTCAGCAATCATGTCACAACGTACGATGCCACCAAAGATGTTAACTAAAACAGCTTTAACGTTGTCGTCAGAAAGAATGATTTTGAATGCTTCAGAAACACGTTCTTTCGTTGCTCCGCCGCCAACATCTAGGAAGTTAGCTGGCTTGCCGCCGTGTAAATTAACGATATCCATAGTACCCATTGCTAGGCCTGCACCGTTAACCATACAACCAACGTTACCGTCTAAGGCTACGTAGTTTAATTCAAAACGTGCAGCATGAGCTTCACGTTCATCTTCTTGAGATGGATCATGGAACGCGCGCATTTTAGGTTGACGGTATAAAGCATTACCATCGATACCAATTTTGCCGTCTAAACAGTGAAGATTACCTTCGTCAGTAATAACTAACGGGTTGATTTCTAATAAAGCGAAATCGAAATCTTCAAACATTTTTGCAAGACCTAAAAAGATCTTAACAAATTGCTTCATTTGCGTCGGGTTTAAACCTAACTTAAAACCTAATTCACGAGCTTGGTACGGTTGAGCACCAACAAGTGGATCGATTTCAGCTTGGTGAATTAACTCAGGCGTTTCTTCAGCAATCTTCTCAATATCAACACCGCCTTCAGTAGAGGCCATGAATACTACTCTACGACTAGCGCGGTCAACAACAGCACCAAGGTATAATTCGTTAGCAATATCTGTACAGCTTTCTACTAAAATTTTAGCAACTGGCTGACCGTTAGCGTCAGTTTGGTAAGTAACTAAGTTCTTACCTAACCAGTTTTGAGCAAAATCTTTGATTTCTTGCTTAGATTTAACTAGCTTAACGCCGCCAGCTTTACCGCGACCGCCCGCGTGAACTTGAGTTTTAACAACCCACATAGTGCCGCCGATTTTATCAGCCGCTTCTGCCGCTTCCTGAGGTGTATCGCAAGCGAAACCTTCAGAAACTGGTAAACCATATTCAGCGAATAATTGTTTCGCTTGATACTCATGCAAATTCATGGTGTATTTCCATTTATCTGTGAATGATAATGACAGCTGTTCTTAGTTATAAATATGAGTAAAATCTTAATTTTAATCATAAATATAAATAAAATTCGCTATCATCGAAAAAAGTTGATCGATTATAGTATAAAAGCTCTAAGGAACAAAGTCCCCAGAGCTAATACTATAGTCTAAATCAAAAGATTTAAACTTCTCGATTATATATCAAGAAGTAGACGTGTTGGATCTTCTAACAAGTCTTTAATTGCCACTAAAAAGCCAACAGATTCTTTACCATCAATTAAACGATGATCATAAGAAAGTGCTAAGTACATCATAGGAAGTATTTCAACTTTTCCATCAACAGCCATAGGTCTGTCTTGGATCTTATGCATACCTAAAATAGCCGCTTGCGGTAAGTTTAAAATAGGTGTTGAAAGTAGTGAACCAAAAACACCACCGTTAGTAATCGTGAAATTACCGCCGGTCATATCTTCAATTGAAAGCTTTCCGTCGCGACCTTTTATTGCTAAGTCACGAATACCATTTTCAATCGCTGCCATACCTAATTGATCTGCATCACGTAATACTGGTGTTACTAAGCCACGCGGCGTAGAAACAGCAATTGAGATGTCAAAAAAGTTATGATAAACAATATCGTCACCATCGATTGATGCATTAACCGCTGGAAAGCGTTTCAATGCTTCAGTAACCGCTTTAACATAAAATGACATAAAGCCTAAACGCGTATCATGCGTCTTCTCAAAAAGATCTTTATATTGCTTACGAAGATCCATAATTGGCTTCATGTTAACTTCGTTAAACGTTGTTAGCATTGCCGTTGAGTTTTTAGCTTCTAATAAACGTTTGGCAATTGTCTTGCGTAAACGTGTCATAGGTACACGTTTTTGTGTACGTTCGCCTAAATCTTGTGCAACAGGCGTCGCAGCAGCAGTTTTTGCCGCTGGAGCTGGAGCTGCAGGTTTATTAGCCGCTGCTTCAACATCTTCTTTAGAAATACGTCCACCTTTACCTGTACCTCTAACATTAGCAGCTGTTAAGCCTTTTTCTGTCATTAAACGACGAACAGAAGGGCTAGCTAATTCATCAGAGCTAATCGCATCTTCTGAAGTAGCTGCAGGAGCACTTGCTGTTGCGCCCGCATTAAGTTGGCCAATAACTTGTGAACCTAATACCGTGTCACCTTCGACGTGGATTATCTTACCAATCACACCATTGTCTTGAGCAACAACTTCTAGAACAACTTTATCCGTTTCGATATCAACCAAGTTTTGGTCAACAGAAACTGTATCCCCCTCAGCAACATGCCAAGTAGCAACTGTTGCATCAGCAACAGACTCAGGTAAAACCGGTACGATGATGTCGATAACTTTCACTGCTGTTGCCGCCGCAGGAGCTGATTTTGCCGCTGCTGCAGGTTTTGCCGCTGCAGGAGCTGAAACATCAGCTGATGCATCGCCTTCAGTGAGGATTGCAATTACTTGCTCGCCCAATACTGTTGCGCCTTCGGCTTGAGAAATCTCAGTGATCACTCCATCAACGACAGCTTGTACTTCAAGCACAACTTTGTCAGTTTCAATATCTACTAATACTTGGTCACGTGAAACTTTATCACCTACTTGAACATGCCAAGTAGCTACGGTTGCATCAGCAACAGATTCAGGTAAAACGGGAACCTTAATTTCGGTTGTCATTTATTTTATTCCTTACTCACTAGTCTTCAACAGATAGCGCGTCATTGACTAGCGCTTGTTGTTCTTTTACATGGACAGACATATAACCTACAGCTGGTGCTGCAGAGGCCTTACGACCAGCATATGTCAAATAAGTACCTTCAGGTATTGCCGCTCTAAAGTGATGCTGTGAACAATACCATGCACCTTGGTTTTGCGGTTCTTCCTGACACCAAACGAATTGCTTAACATGCTGGTATTTGGCCAACTCTGCTTGAAGCTCTTCTTCTGGAAATGGATATAGCTGCTCGATTCGAATGATAACAACATTTTCTTGCTCACTCTTGCGACGCTGATCAAGTAATTCATAGTAAACTTTACCACTACAAAAAACGACACGTGTCACTTTTTTCGGATCGATATCGTCAACTTCACCAATGACATTATGGAACACACCCGTCGATAGCTCTTCTAATGAAGAGACCGCTAAAGGATGTCTTAATAATGACTTAGGCGACATAACAACCAATGGACGACGCATAGGACGAACAACTTGTCGACGCAGCATATTAAATACTTGCGCAGGTGTTGATGGCACACAAACTTGCATATTATGATCGGCACAAAGTTGTAAGAAGCGCTCTAATCGTGCAGATGAATGCTCAGGACCTTGACCTTCATAGCCGTGAGGTAACAACATAGTTAAACCACATAAACGGCCCCACTTTTGCTCACCTGAACTAATAAATTGGTCAAAGACTACTTGTGCACAGTTAGCAAAATCACCAAATTGCGCTTCCCAAATAGTAAGCCCTGCAGGCTCTGCTGTGGTATAGCCATATTCAAAGGCAACCACTGATACTTCTGACAACACTGAGTCATGAATATCGAATGGACCTTGTCCTTCGCGAATATTTTGCAAAGGTAAGTATTTGCTAGCATCATCTTGGTTATGTAAAACAGCATGACGATGGAAAAAAGTACCGCGGCCAGAGTCTTGCCCAGTAATACGAACACGTTTACCTAAATCAACAACCGAGGCATAAGCTAAGTTTTCTGCCATACCCCAATCGAGTAATTTTTCACCCGATGCCATTTTAACGCGATCATCGTATATCTTCTTAACACGACCTTGTACAGGATGAGACTCAGGATATGTTGACAATTTACCGGCAAGTTCTTTCAGCTTTTCAACAGAAATTTCTTTATCGTAATCATCGTCCCACTCATGGCCAAGGTATGGAGTCCAATCGACAGAATGCTCTGTCATAGGTCGCCATTGTTCAACCGTACACTGACCTTCGTCTAGCAATTTACGATAATAAGAGGTTAATTCATTCGACTTATCTAAATTGATTGAACCCTCAGTATCAAGTTGCTGTGCATAGAGTTGACGAGGTGTTGGGTGTTTCTTAATTTTTTTGTACATCAATGGCTGCGTTGCACTAGGCTCATCAGCTTCATTGTGACCATGACGACGGTAGCAAACAAGGTCGATAACGACATCGCGCTTAAATTCGTTGCGATAATCAAGGGCAATTTGTGTTGCCAAGATAACAGCTTCTGGGTCATCGCCATTAACATGAAGAATCGGTGCTGAAACCATTTTTGCTATTTCAGTACAATATTCACCACTGCGCGTATCTGCAGGATTTGACGTTGTAAAACCAACCTGATTATTGACAACGATACGTATCGTTCCGCCAACTTTAAATGCACGTGCTTGTGACATATTAAAAGTTTCTTGAACCACACCCTGACCGGCAATAGCAGCGTCACCATGAATCGTAACCGGAAGAACCGTATCACCGACTTTATCACCACGTCTGTCTTGACGCGCACGGACTGAGCCAATAACAACAGGGTTAACAATTTCTAGATGCGATGGATTAAAGGCCAAAGCTAAATGAACATTGCCACCAGGCGTTACAAAATCTGATGAATAACCTTGGTGATATTTAACATCACCTGAAGATAAAATTTCATCGTGTTTACCGCCAAACTCGTCAAATAACTTTGACGGATTTTTACCCATCACGTTAACTAAGACATTTAAGCGGCCACGGTGAGCCATACCAATAACAACTTCTTTAGTGCCTTGCGTACCAGCACGAGTAATAAGCTCTTTTAGCATAGGTATTAACGCATCACCACCTTCAAGGGAGAAACGTTTAGCGCCTGGAAACTTAGCTCCAAGGTATTTACAAATACCATCGGCAGCGATAAGACCTTTAAGAATTTCTTCTTTTTGGTCGACAGAAAATTTTGCTTGCGACTGAACAGACTCTAAACGTTGTTGGATCCAACGTTTTTCATCGGTGTCAGTAATGTGCATATATTCAGCACCGATAGAACCACAGTAAGTAGTTTTTAGGGCATTGTATAAGTCACCTAACTTCATCGCATCTTGAGAAGTAGCAAATGAGCCGACGTTGAACTCTGTATCAAAGTCGTTTTCTGAAAGTTCATGATGCGACAGTTGTAAATCGCGTACCTTATCTCGCTTCCACAAACCTAATGGGTCAAGGTTGGCATTTTGATGTCCACGAAAACGAAAAGCATTAATTAGCTGTAAAACTTTAACTTGTTTGGCATCACTACTACCAGAAACAACAACAGTTTTATGGGATTGCTTAGCTAATTCTTTAAATTCATTGCGGATTTCAGAGTGCCTGAATTCTAAGTCAGCACCTTCAATTTTTGGAAGTTGTTGGAATAACGTTCGCCATTCTGCAGAAACAGATTGGGAGTTATCCAAATAAGATTCGTATAATTCTTCAATGTAAGTAGCGTTAGCGCCACTTAAATGAGAAGACTCTAACCAAGCCTTCATTGTACCTTCGGGCATTGCCTGTTCCTTTATGGGATAAAAGCAATAAAAAAATAAACAATTATCGTTAGCAAGTCAACTAGACTAATGGCTAATTGTCATCTGCTAATGATGACTATTCCTGTTTTAAAACACCAAAGTGCTAGATAATTTCATCTAACACTCTGCTATTTAATTTTATACTGCGCGTGAAATCAACATCGACTTAATATGGCCGATAGCTTTCGTTGGGTTTAATCCTTTTGGACAAACATCAACACAGTTCATAATACCATGACAACGGAATACGCTGTAGGCATCTTGCAAACCATCTAAACGTTCTTCGGTTGCAGTATCACGGCTATCAATTAAGAAGCGATAAGCATGCAACAAACCTGCTGGTCCAATAAACTTATCTGGGTTCCACCAGAAAGACGGACAAGAAGTTGAACAACAAGCACATAAAATACACTCATATAAACCATCAAGCTTTTCGCGCTCTTCAATCGATTGAAGATGCTCACGTGCAGGAGGGTTTTTACCATCATTAATTAAGAACGGCTTGATTTTTTCATATTGATTATAGAACTGTGTCATATCAATAACTAAATCACGTACTACCGGTAAACCAGGTAAAGGGCGTAACACTATTTTCTTTGCTGGAACAGCCGATAATGGTGTAATACAAGCTAAACCATTTTTACCGTTAATATTCATACCGTCAGAGCCACATACTCCCTCACGACATGAACGACGGAAAGAGATAGTCGTATCTTGCTCTTTTAATAAAATAAGTGCATCAAGTACCATCATATCTGAGCCTTCTGGAATATCCAGCTCATAATCTTTCATGTAAGGTGCATTATCAACATCAGGGTTGTAACGATAAATCGAAAAAATTTGTTTCATTGCAATGCTCCTTAATATACACGAGCTTTCGGTGGGAAAGCTTCACGATGAATAGGTTTCATATTTACAGAACGTTTTGTCATCTCTTCTGTTTCTGGCGTGTAGATAGAGTGGCATAACCAGTTCTCATCATCACGTTCAGTGAAATCTTGACGGGCATGTGCACCACGAGATTCAGTACGGAAGTTAGCTGCTTTAGCTGTACAAAAAGCCGTTTCCATCAAGTTGTCTAATTCTAAACACTCAATACGTTGCGTGTTAAATTCTGTAGACTTATCATCGAGGCTCGCATGTTGAAGACGTTCACGGATTTCAGTCAACTCTTGCATGCCTTCGGCCATAGCCTCACCTTCACGGAATACCGAGAAGTTAAATTGCATACATTTTTGCAAGTCTTTACGTATTTTAGTTGGACTTTCTCCACCTTTTACAGATGACTCCCAACGATTAGTACGTGCTAATGAAGCTTCTAAGTCAGACTCAGAGGCATCTTTTCCGCTTTGCGTATCATTTAGGTAAGTGCCTAAGAAATTACCCGCTGCACGACCAAAGACCACTAAATCAAGAAGAGAATTACCACCTAAACGGTTTGCTCCATGAACAGATACACAAGCGATTTCACCAACGGCAAATAACCCTTCAACGATAGTTTCTTTACCCGTTTCTGGGTTAAAGTTAATCGCTTGGCCATTCACGTTACAAGGGACACCACCCATCTGATAATGACAAGTTGGTATAACTGGAATAGGTTCTACTGCTGGATCTACGTGAGCAAATGTTTTAGATAAATCACAAACACCTGGTAAACGTTTTTCAAGCGTTTCACGGCCTAAATGATCAAGTTTAAGTTTAAGATGCGGACCCATAGGACCGTCAAAACCACGACCTTCACGGATCTCTGTCATCATAGAACGAGCAACTACGTCACGACCTGCTAAATCTTTAGCATTTGGTGCATAACGTTCCATGAAACGCTCGCCATCTTTGTTAAGCAGGTAACCACCTTCTCCACGACAACCTTCAGTAACAAGCGTACCTGCACCGGCGATTCCTGTTGGATGAAACTGCCACATTTCCATGTCTTGCATCTGTATGCCAGCACGAACTGCCATACCAACGCCGTCACCAGTATTGATGTGAGCATTAGTTGTTGATGCATAGATACGACCAGCACCACCGGTAGCTAATACCGTAGCACGGGCTTTGAAGTAAACAATCTCGCCTGTTTCGATACAAATAGCGGTTGTACCAACAATAGCACCGTCACTATTTTTAACTAAATCTAGTGCATACCATTCAGAGTAGACATTAGTTTTATTTTTAACGTTTTGTTGGTACAAGCAATGTAATAAAGCATGGCCAGTACGATCGGCTGCGGCTGCTGTACGTGCAGCTTGTTCGCCACCAAAGTTTTTAGATTGGCCACCGAAAGGACGTTGATAAATCTTACCTTCTTCAGTACGAGAAAAGGGTAGACCCATTTTCTCTAACTCAATAATAGATTCAGGACCTGTTTTACACATGTATTCGATTGCGTCTTGATCTCCGATATAATCAGAACCCTTAACGGTATCGTACATATGTTGTTCCCAATGATCTTCATGCGCATTACCTAGCGCAACAGTGATACCACCTTGAGCAGATACTGTATGAGAACGAGTAGGAAAAACTTTAGAAATCAAGGCACAAGATTTGCCTGATTCAGAAATAGCTAATGCAGCGCGCATACCTGCACCACCGGCGCCAATAACTATAGCGTCAAATTCACGAATTGGAACGCCCACTTATACACCCCACACAATTAAAAAGCCTGCCGCAAGGTAAGCTAATAAAGTAACAGAAAAGAAAAATTGTAATGACCCACGCAAAAAAGCTGGTTTAATATAATCAGACAATACTTGCCAAATACCAATCCACGCATGAATAACAACTGACAAAACAGCAAGTAATGTTGCTATTTTTACTGACATCAAGCCAAAAAAGCTATGCCAAGCGTCATAAGTTACATCTGGAGTAACTACAAAAAAGCCAGCGATCAATAACGTATATAACGTTAAAATAATAGCGCTTGCTCTTATAAGAATAAAATCATGTACGCCATTTCGGCCTACAGTAGCAATGTTGTTTACCATAACCAAACTCCTACTACGACGGTAAGTATAAACCAAAGTGCCATAGCAAATTTAGCACTGGTGTTACCTGAAGCTAATTCTTCAAAATGGCCTAAGTCCATAAATAAGTGACGAACACCCATTAATATATGGAACGTTAGAGCAGAGATTATGCCAAACATAATGAATTTAAATATGAAACCATCCAGACATGCTTGAACTTGAGCAAATCCTTCAGCGGAAGATAGAGATAACGAAAGTGCCCACAATAATATACCAATAGCAAATACCATAATGACACCAGAAACACGGTGCAATATCGAGGCGTTTGCCGAAGGGTGCATTTTAATTGTAGTCAGATCTAGGTTTACAGGACGTTGTTTTTTCACAATTTCGCCTAAAGAGTTCTTTGAGCCTTCAACTTGTTTTTTTATTGCTCAATGAAATAAGTAAACGTGTTTACAATCAATTGAGCAATCCCCTAGCGATCTTAGTTAATATTTGTCTATTAATGAAATAATCTACAAATACAAAAATTAGATCAGCTTGATTATATAGCTGAACATTTTTAATTACAATTTTCTTACGCGAGAATTTCACCTTTATTTCAAAGGTATCAGACTATTATTTAACCTATTTTAGCAATTCTTTAACTTTAGTCTAAGGTAGAAACAATTGGTTTGACTTTAAGGGGGTATAATGAAGTAGAATACGGTCAGTTTTATATTCATAAAAACTGACTAACTTTTCAAAAGTAAGTTCAGCAAGCGAATTAAATAATTTATAGGGGATTAAACATATGGCTGAATCTAAAGCCACTCTCAGTATTGATGGTAACGTAGTTGCAGATTTACCAATACTTTCAGGTAGCGCCGGTAACGACGTAATAGACATCAGAACTTTGGGTAATTATGGTTATTTCACTTATGACCCGGGTTTCTTAGCAACCGCTTCATGTGAATCAGCTATTACTTATATCGATGGTGGTAAAGGTATTTTACAACATCGTGGTTATCCAATTGACAGTTTAGCTAAACAAGCTAACTATCTAGAAGTTTGTTATATTTTGTTAAACGGTGATGCACCAACATCGACTCAATATGATGAATTTGTTGATATTATTACCAACCATACTATGGTTCACGAGAAACTGGCTCATTTTTTCCAAGGTTTCTTGCCTGACGCACACCCAATGGCAATGCTTTGTGGTGTTGTTGGTGCTATGTCTTCATTTTATCATAGTGATTTAGACATTGAAGATCCTGTGCAACGTATGCGCAGTGCGCATCGCTTAATTGCTAAAATGCCAACTATTTCAGCAATGGCTTACAAATACAGCATTGGCCAACCATTCGTTTATCCACGTAATGAATTAAGCTATGCAGAAAACTTCTTACATATGATGTTCTCTGTACCTGCAGAAGAGTATGTTGTTAGCCCTACTGTTGCCCGTGCCATGGATAGAATATTTACATTGCATGCAGATCACGAGCAAAACGCTTCAACTTCAACAGTTCGTTTAGCTGGCTCTTCTGGTGCTAACCCTTATGCATGTATCGCTGCAGGCGTAGCATCTTTGTGGGGCCCTGCACATGGCGGCGCTAACGAAGCCTGCTTAAAAATGCTTGAGCAAATTGGTACATTAGAGCGTGTTGACGAATTTGTTGCTCGTGCTAAAGATAAGAGTGATTCATTTCGCTTAATGGGTTTCGGACATCGTGTTTACAAAAACTTTGATCCACGCGCAACAGTAATGCGTGAAACATGTCATGAAGTATTGAAAGAGTTAGGCATAAAAGATCCTCTTTTAGACGTGGCAATGGCTCTTGAAAAAGTGGCCCTTGAAGACCCATACTTTATTGAGAAAAAACTTTACCCGAATGTAGATTTTTATTCAGGTATCATCTTGAAAGCTATCGGTATTCCTACCAACATGTTCACAGTAGTATTTGCTATGTCTCGTACCGTGGGTTGGATTTCTCACTGGGATGAAATGTTAGGTCAAGCGGGTCAAAAAATTGGTCGTCCTCGTCAAAATTATATTGGTGAAATTGACCGTGAATTTATCCCATTAAATAAAAGATAATTCTTTATTTTATAAATCACTCTTTGAAAGGTAGCTCACGCTACCTTTTTTATTCCTTCAATTTTAGTCGCATCATAAAAACAATTAATAACCCTTTTTTCTTTGATTATCAGGAAATTTCTTTTGCCTCGCCTTAGTAATAATTTTCTCTTTACTGCAATAAAAACAGCTTTATCTTGATAAAAACATAAAGCAGCTCAATAAATAATCATTATAACAATAAAGAATACTAGCTATACACATAAAAAATAGTATTAATAAACAGTAAATTAAAAAAACACAGACGGATAGTTCAGCTTAATTCCGGGCCAAATCTATACCGATAATAGCTAAAAATTACTACAATAATTGTTTACAATACTGATGATTTATTAATTATAAGTAAAATAATTGATACCTTGCCACTGCATATTTATTTTTCCAACACTATACTCAGCTAAATCAACTGTAATTGTCACCTTACACTCTCACAATCATTGATTGATTTATTAATAAATCAACCAAACCATTACAATTCTGCTGCCTCAACACTTTAAATTAAGGTGCAGCCAGCGGATAAAGTCGTCATTGTTAAGGGTAAAAATAGCGAGATAAAGAAAAAAGTTAATTGCTTACGGGATTTGCTGTATTCAGTGTTAATTCACCCTTATAATGTTAAAAATTTTATGAGTTAATGATTACGGTATGTCTGAATATCAAATGAGATTTGGTGGGATTGCGCGTCTTTACGGCGCTGCAGGTGCTGCTTTATTAGAAAAAGCGCACTTCTGTGTGATAGGCATCGGTGGTGTTGGTTCTTGGGCTGCTGAATCTTTAGCAAGAACAGGGATTGGTTCGATAACATTAATTGATTTAGATGATATCTGCACAACCAATATCAATAGACAAATTCATGCACTTACTGAAACGATTGGAGAAAGTAAGGTCGATGTGATGGCTGAACGTATTAAGCAAATTAATCCAAGCTGTCAGGTGAATGTCATTGAAGATTTTGTCACTTTTGATAATTTGCGTGAACTATTAAGTAACGATTTTGATTATGTCATCGATGCTATTGACTCAGTGAAAATAAAAACGGCTATTATTGCTCATTGTAAACGCAATAAAATACCAGTAATTACTATTGGTGGCGCAGGAGGGCAAACAGATCCAAGTAAGATTCAACTTTGTGACTTGAGCCAAACTTATCAAGATCCATTGCTTGCTAAGGTAAAAAATCAACTGCGCCGTGAATTTAACTTCCCGAAAGCCGATGCAAAAACAAGCAATAAGCGAAAGTTTTCAATTGATGCCGTTTTTTCTACTGAACAACTGGTTTATCCTGATGAAAATGGCAATGTTTGTCACGCAAAGCAAACTCAAAATGGTACGGTACGGTTAGATTGCAGCTCAGGTTTTGGCGCGGTTACTCACGTTACAGCCACATTTGCTTTCTTTGCTACCAGCCGTGCAATTAAGAAATATTTAGCTAAGCATCAGCTTTGATGTTGCCTTGCCATCATTTTAATTTTTTCAACGATGGCTTTAACACCATTACTACGTGATGGGCTCAAGTGCTGTAACAAACCCAACTTTGAAAAATAAGATTGGTCGTCAAACGCTAATATCTGTGCCGATGAAAGCTGCTGAAAAGCAGCTAATATAATTACCATTAAACCTCGAATAACTTTAGCGTCACTGTCGCAACTAAAAATAAACTCATCTTGAGTATTTTTAGTTGCTATTAACCAGGCATGACTTTCGCATCCTACAATCAAGGTAGTGTTGTTACGGAAGCTTTTATCCATTCTGACTAATGACTTACCCAACATCATTATTTCTCGATGACGAGAATCCCAACCTTTTAATAAACTAAATCTTACTATCATAGCTGAGTGATTAGTTGAATTGACCGGCTGTGCTAAGTGATATGGTTCAATAATAATTTTATCAACATTGTCATCTGTGCCTTGGATCAGTAAATTTAGTTTCTCAATAAAAAAATCAATTTCTGCATAAGTATTATAAGCCGCTAATGAAACTCTAATACAGCCACTTAATTTTAAATAGTCCATTAAAGGCATCGCACAATGATGTCCACTTCTGATGGCAATACCATATGCATCTAGCCCGCTGGCAATATCGTAATTATGTGCACCACAGACGGTGAATGAAAGTACGCTAATATCAGGTTTGTCCTCAACAACAAATTTAACCACTTTAATTTGTGATAATTTTTCATAACAGTAGCATGTCAGCAAGCTTTCATATTTTGCTAACAGAGCTACTCCAAATGAATTAATGAATTCAATACTGGCAGAGAAAGCAATAACACCAGCATAGTTCGGTGTCCCAGCTTCAAATTTAAAGGGGAGTTGATTAAATGATGTTCCTTGAAAACTAACTTTTTTTATCATTTCTCCCCCCCCCTGATAAGGAGGCATAGCCGTTAATAAGTCACGTCGACCGTATAAAACACCAACGCCCGTGGGTCCAAACATTTTGTGTGCTGAAAAAACGTAGAAGTCACAGTCTAGAGTTTGCATATTTAGTGCTAAGTGGGCACAAGCTTGAGCACCGTCAATAACCGTTATGGCTTTATATTTTTTAGCTAAGGTGATTATTTTTTTAACGGGATTCACTTTACCAATCACGTTAGAAATATGCGTAAAACTAACCACCTTAGTTTTTTCATTAAAATAATCTACTAAGCTATTTTCATCGATACGACCGCTCGCATCTAAAGGTAAAACTTTAATAATAGCGCCAGTTTTTTCGGCAATCATTTGCCAAGGCACGATGTTAGCGTGGTGTTCAGCATGGCTTAATAATATTTCATCGCCCGCTTGTAAGTTTTTCTGCCCCCAACTCTGAGCAATTAAATTAATTCCTCCCGTTGTACCTGGAGTCCAAATGATTTCTTCTAAGTATTTGGCTTGAATAAAGTGTTGCACCTTAGCTCTAGCTTGCTCAAAAGCCAAAGTAGCTTTAGCACTCAGAGCATGTGAGGCACGATGAACATTAGCATTATATTGCTGATACACCTCAGCTTCGGTATCGATAACCACATTAGGCTTTTGAGTGGTAGCGCCATTATCAAAATAAACTAAGGGCAAGTCGTTGACGGTATTACTGAGCAAAGGAAAATGCTGGCGAAATGTGCTGACATCGAATTTATTCATAAGAGATTACATGCAAAGATAATATTACTGACATAATTATACCTGATAATACTATAAAAATTGATCATTTAAACAATCAAGAGTCTCGCTAGTTTATTTAGACAATAGTCCAAAATAATAGGCTAATTTACCTGTTTTAAACTAGAGTTAAACAGTAAAGAAAATAAAGGGTGAAAAGTATGAAGTTATTTTCATGGTTCATTAAAGCAAATAAGCATCCAAAGCCTGCACAAGAAGGTTTACCAACAGCTGTATCAAATGACATCGCAGATGAAGGAATAAATGCACTTAATCGCAATACTATGTGGCCGATAGCAAAAGTTAAAAACGCGACTGTGATTATTAAGAAGGCAAATAAGAAAATGAATACGTCTCAAAGTACCCATAAATATGAGACGACTAAAGCGAGTAAGCCAATTATTGGCCCTATTCCTTTAGGTTAGGCAGAGCTCGTCTCAACTAATCTGGCTGATAAAAATAGCGCGAAAGCGTTATTTTTTTGCTTCTATTGCTAGACTAACATTATGTAAATAGTGTGGCATTAAGAACTTTTCGGGGTTGTCGGCTAGCAATTGTAAGTATAAAGCTGGAAAGCCTGTTTGATAATAACGCATCCTAGTTCTTTGCTTTAAAGGTTTTATTGCAACAAAGTCTTTTTCATTACAGCTTTCAGCAATAAAAGCACCCACGCTATCACCTTCTTTAGAAACAGTCCCTAATTTCCAACCTTGCGCAGTATGAGTCACTAACGATGTTTTGCTTGAAATATATTTAGCCCAAGGTAATTCGCTGAGAATTACTGCACGGACTTTCTCACGAGAGCCTTGATAAAAACGGGGCAAAATTGCAACATTATGGGAGAACATCGCATTTTGCACAGCCAAGCAACGAGAATGATTTTTAGGTAGCGCGTACTCATCAATAAAGCCAAGTAGATGAGCCAGCTCATGGTAAAAGACTTCTGCATTATCATGACGATCAATATATAAAATACCCGCGTTTACGTTAGCACCGCCTTTTTCAACAAGCACTGCAATGAACCTGTCTACTGGCACTCGCTTATTATTTGGCCAGATAGATTCGTCACATCGAATCGCTTCATTAGTACTTTGGTGACAAGCGAGTGTTATTTTACTGATGTATTGTACCGGTGAAAAACAAAGGTAAGGTTGTAATGTTGCTAACGTCGAGGATGATATCAGTTCTTCAAAATATGCTAAGTCGCGTAGATTCGTTGCATAGGGCGCAATGCTCGCTAGACAATTTGCTTGTGACGGTATATTTGGAGTATTTAAGACATTGTAACGCAATAGCTTTTTCGAAAAAGACTCAAGTTCTTCAGATGGTTTGTCTGCGTTTATCGTCTCAAGCTGCTTAATATATCGGTCTATTTCTGGTTTTTCTCCTATTGAAATTAAAACCTCAAGTAAAAGCGTTAGGGCAGATCCATTAGACGATATTGGTAATAATAATTTTTTAGCCGCAAGTAGTTTGTTATGGAAAAAATAAATTTTCGCTAAGTCTATTCTTGCTTGCTGATGACCTAATCGAATGGCTTGTGCAAGCCATAGCTCGATACTTTGATTATTGTCGCCTTGCTTACTTTTATAATATTGGGCTAATTTAAATGCCACCTCTCCATCACTTTTAGCCAGTGATTTAGCAATATTTTGCCATCTTGGGTCGTTATCAACATAAGTATTTAAATGCTTATACAAAAGAGTGTTTAAGCCAAGCTTTTCTATAACGGTTAATTGTGAGTGGTTAGCGTAACCATTTTCTACGGCTTTAATTAATGAGTTTACCGATAAAAAAGAGCTTATTGATATAACAGTCAATAAGCTGATGATGGTTAAGCTGACTTTATATTTCATTTGCAGGTATAAATAACATCCATCAACACATTAAGACGACTTAGCGGCTTTAACAATTTCTTGTCGCATTAAGTCTAACTCTAGTTTGGCGTATCTGTGTTCAACAAACTCATAGACGTTAGTACTTAAGGCTAATTTAAAAAAGTTTGCTGCAAGTTCATTATTGTCTTTGAGTTGATAGTATTTACCTAAGTAGAAATATGCCTCGCACAGACGTTCACTTAAAGCCTTATTAGAATTTACGCCTATTGATAATTGACTGATAAATTCTTGCTCGGTTATCTCACCTAGATAAAGTTGAATAATATTTTTAGCCCAAACACTCTCTTCAACTTGCTCTGCCGCGACCTTTAATGATGTTTTCGCATTAAGGTTATTTGCCGCTGACTCGGCTAAATACATCCATAAAATACGGTAAGGGTCATTACTTTTTCGTTGCTGAAAAGTACTAAAATCATCAATAGATAGTTCAGCACGACCACCATAATATAAAGCAATCCCTCTATTTAAATAGGCATATTCATGTTCAGGCGCTAAATCTATTGCCGAATCAAAAGCCTCGTAAGCTTGGTTGAACTCTTGCAATTGGGTGAAATGGATCCCTAAAAAATTATAGGCATCAACAAAGTCTGGCTTTAAACGCAAAGCTCGATTGAAATCAAGACGGGCTAATGAACGTAAACCAACACTGTCGTAAACAACACCGCGGTCATAATAAAGTTCAGCTCGTTGTGCATCGGTTATTTCAGCTCTTTGAATAACATCAGTTAGACGCGCTATCGCTATTTCACTTTTATAATTTATGGCTAATGGTTCGACAATGATAAGTTGATTCATGGCGAGCGAAGCGTCATTTTCTGGGCTGCTTGCACAACCTTGTAAAGATGAGATGACGATGACAAGCGCTACTTTAAAGAATTTATTCACAGAAATAATGTACCTAATGAAATTTTGTATTGACTCATTTTAGTATATAAAAAAGGGAGCCATCAGGCTCCCTTTTTATCTAACTTTTTAAGTAAGCTATTCAGCAGCGTCAGCTACTGGTGCTTCCTTTTTCTCATTAGCTTCTTTAATACTTAAACGTACACGGCCTTGACGGTCGACTTCAAGTACTTTAACCGTAACTTCCTGGCCTTCAGTTAATACGTCACTTACAGCATTAACACGTTCGTCAGAGATTTGAGAGATGTGAACTAAACCATCTTTACCCGGAAGTACGTTAACAAAAGCACCAAAATCAACGATACGTACTACTTTACCTTGGTAAATTGTACCTACTTCAATTTCAGCCGTTAATGCTTTAATACGATTAATCGCATCTTCAGCTTGCTCACCATTAGTTGCAGCAATTTTAACAGTACCATCGTCATCAATCTCGATAGTTGTACCTGTTTCTTCTGTAAGCATGCGGATAGTAGCACCACCTTTACCAATGATGTCACGAATTTTATCTTGGCTAACTTTGATGGTATGAATGCGTGGTGCAAACTGTGAAATATCATCACGGTGACCAGAGATAGCTTCATCCATTACAGATAGGATATGAGTACGTGCAGCTTTTGCTTGATTTAAAGCAAGTTGCATGATTTCTTTAGTGATGCCTTCAATTTTAATGTCCATTTGAAGTGCAGTAATACCACCGGTAGTACCCGCTACTTTAAAGTCCATGTCACCTAAGTGATCTTCATCACCTAAAATGTCTGAAAGAACAACAAAGTCGTCGCCTTCTTTAACTAAGCCCATTGCAATACCAGCAACAGAAGCTTTAATTGGTACACCAGCATCCATTAATGCTAATGAAGCACCACAAACAGAAGCCATTGAAGATGAACCATTTGATTCTGTAATTTCAGAAACAATACGCACAGCATATGGGAATTCTTCAAGTGAAGGCATAACCGCTAACATACCGCGTTTTGCTAAACGGCCATGGCCGATTTCACGACGCTTTGGAGAGCCAACAAAACCTGTTTCACCAACACAGTATGGAGGAAAGTTATAATGAAGCATAAATGCGTCAGTCTTCTCACCCATAATAGTATCAAGACGCTGTGCATCACGTTGTGTACCTAAAGTAGCCGTAACTAATGCTTGTGTTTCACCACGAGTAAATACCGCAGAACCGTGAGTTCTCGGTAATACGCCTGTCATAACGTCTAGGGCACGGATCATTTCAGGATCACGACCATCGATGCGAGGCATGCCTTTAGTGATACGACCACGAACAACAGTTTTCTCTAAGTCATGGAATAAATCTTTTGCTTCTTGAACATTAAGATCTGCATCGCTTGCTAATAATGTTTCAACAACACCATCGCGGATTTCTTTGATTTTTTCGTATCGAACAGCTTTTTCAGTGATTTGGTAAGCTTCGTTAACTTGTGCTTCACTCAATTCTGCAATTTTAGCAATAAGGTCAGCATTCTTAACTGGTGCAACCCAATCCCACTTAGGATTGTTAACTTCAGCAGCCATTTCTTTAATTGCTGTGATAGCCGTTTGCATTTGCTCATGGCCATACATAACAGCGCCAAGCATAACTTCTTCAGATAAAATATCAGCTTCAGACTCAACCATTAGTACTGCAGAATCAGTACCTGAAACAACTAAGTTTAACTTAGACGTTTCTAATTCAGATTGTAATGGGTTAAGAATGTATTTGCCGTCAGTATAACCAACACGTGCTGCGCCAACAGGACCACTAAATGGCATACCTGAAATAGCTAAAGCTGCAGACGTACCTAATAAAGAAATGATGTCAGGGGCAATTTCTGGGTTAGCAGAAACAACCGTAATAACAACTTGAACTTCGTTAGTAAAGCCATCTGGGAAAAGTGGACGAATTGGACGGTCAATTAAACGACAGATTAATGTTTCTTCTTCAGAAGGACGGCCTTCACGTTTAAAGAAACCACCTGGGATTTTACCCGCTGCGTATGTACGCTCTTGGTAGTTAACTGTTAATGGAAAAAAATCTTGTCCTGGTTTTGCTTCTTTCTTACCAACAACAGACACTAATACACACGTATCGTCCATGCTTGCCATAACAGCACATGTTGCTTGACGTGCGATAGCACCAGTTTCTAAAGTAACGGTATGTTGACCGAATTCAAATGTTTTTGTCACTGTATTGAACATAAATGTTCCTTTTTAGCTAAATATAAATTTTCTTGATTAACCAATCTGTACAATTATTTATTCACTTAGAGCAAAATTTTAACCGCTTAAGTTGAACAAAAAATTATACAGTTTGGATTGATTAGTTTTGCAAAAGCTTAAATTTTCTAAAAATTTGCAGGCACATTATACTATCAAACGCGCTATTTACTAGCCAGAAAGGGGAATTGTTATTAAGAAAAGACAAAAAAGCGTACTTTGACTAAGTTTGGGCAAGTTACCCAGTAAATTAGCAATAAAAAAAGGAGCTATAAAGCTCCTTTTTTTGATATTACCTTTAAGAAAAAAGGTAACAAATAAGTCACATCTTAACGACGTAGACCTAATTTAGCGATTACCGTTGTGTAACGCTCAACGTTTTTGCCTTTTAAGTAATCAAGTAACTTACGACGTTGTGCAACCATGCGCAATAAACCACGACGTGAGTGATGATCATGGATGTGCTCTTTGAAGTGACCTTGTAGGTGGTTGATTTGTGTAGTTAACAAAGCAACTTGTACTTCAGGTGAACCAGTATCACCTTCTTTTTGAGCATATTCTGCAACGATTGCAGCTTTTTCTGTAGCATTTAAAGACATAATAAATCCTTAGTGTGATGTACTCGAAAGTACTTAAAATTCGCACCTCGCCAAACACTAATTCAGCTAAGGTGACAAAAGAGCGCGCATTGTATCAGCGACAGACGAAATTGCAACTGATATTTGTGTCACACCATTAATAACTTGTCGTTAGACTATATAACATTTAACCATGAGTAAACGCTGTTTTATTTTACTGATATAGGCGATAACCAGCCAAGATCCTAAAATGTTAAATAATTTATTACAGCGTTTTCAAAAATTCGTCTAAAACAACAATGCGTTTTGGTGCAATTAAACCGTTGTCGTCTATGTGACCAACACCAATGAACTCTCCATCATTGATATTGTCTCCAACAAAAACCTGCACTAAACCTTCAGCTGGAACATTAGCTGCTTGTACTGGATTACCGTGGCGCAAAAAGTTAGCAGACATATCATCTATAAAAACCTCAGGGATACCATCACAGGCCGTCGTCATCGGTAACAATAAAGGGTCAAGTAAAGTAGAAGGCGCTAACTCTTGCTCTTCTGCTTGTGCCACTAATGCTTGTAATTGTTCCAGTGTTACCATTTTATCTGTAGGATAATTTCCCACGGCACTTCTGCGTAAATTAGCAACATGTGCGCCACAACCAAGCAGTTCGCCTAAATCGTCGATGATAGTACGAATATAGGTGCCTTTAGATACATGAATATGTAAATCAACTTCATCACCTTCAAAGCGTAATAAGTCTAAACGAAAAACCGTAATATCTCGTGACTCACGAGGGACCTCAACACCTTCTCGCGCATATTTATATAAAGGCTGGCCTTTATATTTTAACGCTGAGTACATGGAAGGAATTTGCTGTGTGGTACCGCGAAAAGACTCAAGTGCTATTGCTAATTGCTCACTTGATACATCAACCAGCTTTTCCGCAACAACTTCGCCGTCAGCGTCACTGGTTGTAGTGCGCACACCCAATTTTGCTGTTACTTGATAGGTTTTATCAGTATCGAGTAAAAATTGAGAAAACTTAGTTGCTTCACCTAAACAAATCGGCAACATACCGGTAGCAAGTGGATCTAATGCCCCAGTATGCCCGGCTTTCTGTGCAAAGAAGATACGCTTAACTTTTTGTAAAGCACTGTTCGATGACATGTCATAGGGTTTATCAAGTAGGATCACCCCATTAATTGGGCGACCTTTTCTGCGTTTAGCCATCTAGCTGTACCCTATGAATTTTCTTCGTTGTTGAGATCAGTTGCTTCTTTAGAGGCGGTAGCATCTCGCTCTGAGCTTTCAGCAATATGCTTATCGCTAGCGACAGCTTCATCAACCAATGAACTCATTCGAACACCTTCAGCCATAGAGCTGTCATAAACAAAACGTAAATGCGGCATAATACGAGCACGTAATTTCTTCGCTAATAACGAACGAATAAAACCAGCAGCTTCATTTAACACTTCAATGGAGCTTTTTATTTCTGAGGCTTCATTGGTAAAAAAAGTCACGAATATTTTTGCGTAAGCTAAATCACGTGTCAACTCGACAGCAGAAACTGTTGTCATGACTAAGCGTGGATCTTTAACTTCGCGCATCAAAATAGTCGCGATTTCTTTTTGTATTTCTTGTCCGACACGGTCGGTACGGGCAAATTCTCTTGCCATAGGAAATTCTCCTAATAAAATTATCGAGGACTTTTACCTGATAACTTTTAATATATAAACAAAAATGGAGGCAAAGCCCCCATTTAGTATTTGTACAACAGTAAGTGAGCTATCTCATTACATTGAAGCCGATTAACCAACAAAAGCAGTCAATCAATCAGCAATAATCTAAAGTTATAGCGTACGCTTAATTTCTATTGTTTCGAATACTTCAATTTGGTCACCAACGCGAACATCATTGTAGTTCTTAACACCGATACCACATTCAGTACCGTTACGAACTTCTGCAACATCGTCTTTGAAACGACGAAGTGATTCAAGTTCACCTTCGTATATAACAACCAAGTCACGTAATACGCGAATTGGAGCACTACGTTTAATGATACCTTCAGTAACCATACAACCAGCGATTGCGCCGATTTTAGGCGACTTAAACACGTCACGAACTTGTGCAAGACCAATGATTTCTTGCTTGAACTCTGGCGCTAACATGCCGCTCATGGCTTGTTTAACTTCATCAATTAATGCGTAAATAACACTATAGTAGCGTAAATCAATGTTTTCAGATTCAATCACTTTACGCGCAGATGCATCAGCACGAACATTAAAACCAACCACGATGGCATTTGAAGCCGCCGCTAATGTCGCATCAGTTTCAGTAATAGCACCAACACCTGAACCTATGATTCTAACTTTAACTTCATCAGTAGATAACTTAAGTAATGAGTCACTAATAGCTTCAAGTGAACCTTGAACATCCGACTTAATTACAACGTTTACTTCAGAAATTTCGCCTTCAGCCATACTTGCAAACATATTTTCAAGTTTAGCTTTTTGTTGACGAGCAAGTTTCACATCACGGAATTTACCTTGACGGAATAAAGCAACTTCACGTGCTTTTTTCTCATCTTTAACAACAGTCGCTTCATCACCAGATTGTGGAACACCACTTAAACCAATAATTTCAACTGGGATAGATGGACCTGCTGATTGAATATCTTTACCATTTTCATCGCGCATTGCACGAACACGGCCATATTCTAAACCACAAAGAACAATATCACCTTGCTTTAAAGTACCTTCTTGAACCAGGATAGTTGCTACTGGGCCGCGGCCTTTATCTAATTTAGATTCAATAACTACACCACTTGCCATTTTATCGACAACAGCAGTTAGCTCTAAAACTTCAGACTGTAGCAATATTGAATCAAGTAAGTCATCAATACCTAAACCTGTTTTAGCTGAGACATGACAAAATTGAACTTCACCGCCCCACTCTTCAGATAAAACACCGTGTTGAGATAATTCACTCTTAACACGTTCGATATCAACACCTTCTTTATCCATCTTGTTTACAGCGATGATAATAGGTGCATCAGATGCTTTAGCATGTTGAATTGCTTCAACAGTCTGTGGCATAACACCATCATCTGCAGCAACAACAATGATAACGATATCGGTTGCTTTAGCACCACGAGAACGCATAGAAGTAAAGGCAGCATGACCTGGAGTATCTAAGAAAGTGATCATACCATGACCAGTTTCTACGTGATAAGCACCAATATGCTGAGTAATACCACCGGCTTCACCGTCTGCTACTTTCGCTTTACGAATGTAATCAAGTAATGATGTTTTACCGTGATCAACGTGACCCATAATAGTAACAACAGGTGCACGAGTAATCTCGATACCCGTATGATGACGGTCAGCAAGTACAGCTTCTTCCAAGGCATTTTCTTTAACAAGTACAACTTCAAAACCCATATCTTCAGCAACAAGTGCGGCTGTTTCTTGGTCAATAACTTGGTTAATGGTTGCCATTGCGCCTAGTTTGAACATAGCTTTAACAACTTCTGCGCCTTTCTTAGCCATTTTATTGGCAAGTTCAGCAACCGAAATAGTTTCGCCAATGCGAATATCTTGTACTTTTGTTTCTACTGGTTTAGTAAAACCATGTTTTAAGCTGTCAGGTGAAGATAAAGTTTTACCTTTACCGCGACCATTGTTGCGGCCACGAGCATTACGGTCTGCAGGTGCTTTTTTCTTCTTACGACGACGGCCACTTTCATCAGCAGAGTCATTTTTATCTTCAGCTTCTTGAGCATATTTAGAAGAAGTTAAATGAACAACCTCTTTCTCTTTAGCTTTACGCTCAGCTTCTTGTTCTTTCCAGCGCGCTTCGTTATCTTCTACTAATTTTTTAACTGCGGCTGTTGCTGCTTTAGCTTCTTCTACACGCTTAGCAATTGTATCAGCTTCTAGAGCAAGTCGAACATTTTAAG
>NZ_JACGVS010000006.1:0-207157 GCF_014077345.1 Colwellia sp. BRX8-4 | reverse complement strand
TATTTATTCAAAACATTGCCCGCACGTCAAAGTGACGATGATGATTTAACAGATTTAATGCCGTGGAATGTGCAGCTAGACTTCGATTATAGCTAAGCGCACTGCTTAATTGTGCGCTTACGTATCTAAAGGTTTTTTGTCTTATTCTTCTTTACCTATTTCACTTGATGAAGCTCAAGCTAAAGAATTGGTTAATAAAATTAATGAAGCATTCAGTTTGAAGTCACTATAAGCCATTCAAGCAGGTCTTTTTAACAGTTGGTTAGGCTCTGCTCGCTTCACGTTATAACCAACAATTAAATTTCCCCTTATCGGGGCGTTAGGTGTACCTAAAATTGAAAGCAATAATAGAGTTAACGTTTCTGCGTGATGACACAGCAAAGGTTTGGATTACTGCCAGTAATGGACGTTTTTCAGGGGAAACTGAACAGTATATAAATGCGGATGTTTTACAAACGCTATCTGAACAATTAGTTGGATTCCCGAAATCAAATTCTGATGAAGTGATATTTGAAATTGGAGAGAAAGACTCAATTTATGGACATTGTAAATTTAAATTTTATTGTTTTGATTCCGCTGGTCACACAGCAGTTATAGTGTCAGTATCTAACGATATAGCTGGTAATGAATCTGCTGATAACATTTGCTATGCCAAATTTAAGTTCCAGTTTGAGGCATTATCATTGGACGAATTTAGTTCTTCCATAAAGCGTGCTCTAAATTCTGGTGAAGGTAAGTCAGTATTATTGGGTATCAATGCTTACACACAAAACATACCGAGCCATTACTCCTAACAATGCGATCAAGATTGAAAACTTACAGTTTGCTGTTTTCTACTCCTTTCAACATTTTAGCAAACTATAAATTTCCCTTAGCGGGAGGTTAGGGAGCAGAGATAGTCTCTGCGAATTATCAAGGAGTTGCGAAATGATTAAGTTTTTATTTTTGTGTTTATGCATAATACCTACTGTTGTATTAGCTGCTAGTGATGAATTTTATGACACAAGTACGATTCAAGAAGTAGAAACTATTTATTGGCTAAATCAAAAGCAAGATAGTGCAATTATTTATGCTAGATGGGCAAATTTTAAATTAATAAAAAATTTTATTGATACCGTAGTATTAACGGCTACAACAACCAAAAATCCAGTCAACCTAGAAAGTGCTGACATATTGTTGTTAATGTCTCCAAATCAGAATGAATTGTTTAAAGTGTACTTTACTGATGGCTTCATCACTATAAATGGACAATCATATACTGCAGACTCAGCAGTAATATCTAAGTTTAGAAGAATTAATAATAGTAGGATTGTTAAGGGGGATTCAATAATTCCCAAGGCATTAAAACGCGCTTTTAAATCAAATGGTTAGAGGTGAATGGTGTTAACTGCTCTCTGACAAGCGCTCAAGCGAGTGTTATATGTATAGGATAGTCATGTTCAAACTGATAGTTTTAAGCTCAATCTTTATAGTCTCAATATTTTCACCTGAGGCGAAAAGTGATGAATGTAATCTTACTGGTATTTGGGATCACTCAGCTAAACCGGCAAAACTTTTTATTGATTTAACTAAAGGTGAAATCTCAGTTTATTCTCATAACTTAAACCCTGAGTCCATTGGTTTAGTTGTATTAAAAAGTCTTAAGATAGACTCAACGAAATCTTCTTGGGATGCAAAAATGTATAGTGCAGCTGAAGGTTCATTTGTCGATGTCCAAATAACGGCAAAAAGCTGTAATCAATTAAGTGTTGGGTTTCAAGGCGAAGAAGTATTAGGACTAGTTAGGTAATTTACATATAACAAGCTATTTAAGCGGGAAAAATTGTAGTTGGCTGGTTCCGCTTCGCATCATATTTTAGCCAACTATTATTTGCCGGTTAATATGGGCGTTAGTTGCTTAGGAGATTTCTGTGTATTTCATCACTGCGTTTGGTTTAATAATGATCTGTCTAAGTATCGTCATGATTGTTAATCCAAATTATTGGTCAGATGGGATCGTAAGTTTCAGTAATAGAAGTTATTTCCATTGGGTCGAAGTTATTAGTCGGTTAGTTGCAGGGGTTGTCTTTGTACTTTTTAATCAATCTACACTGTATCCTCAATTAATACTTAGTATTGGCTATTTACTCATCGCTGTTGGTATTGGGCTTGTAATTATGGGTTCTGATAAGCATCGTAAATTTGCTGTTTGGTCAGCTCATAATTTTAAAAGCACATTCAGGCCTGCGGGGGTTGTTTCTCTTATATTTGGTATATTTCTGATTTATGTATCAACTATTGGTGTGATCAGCAACTAATAACACGTTCAAACGGACAAAAACAGTTGGCTGCTGTTTGTTGCTCACCTATAGTCAACTATTATTTGCCGCTTAATATGGGCGTTATAAGCTACAAGGACTGTATGAAGATCGTTTTAAAGTTTTTAGGGTTTATTTGGACAATTGCCTTCGTTTCATTTTTTGTACTTTCTCTTTACTCTGGATCTGGAGGTGAAATCCCACCTATAGCGAAAGAGTATATTGTTAGTTTCCAGCACCTATCAGAACAGTTTTTAACATCTTATTGGTTTTCTGTTGTTTTTGTTACCGGATGGTTTGGGGTTTCATATACGTTAGGAAAACAGAGTGGTTGGCAAAAACTAGCTAAAGAATATGGTAATAATCAACAGAAAAACTCAGTTGTAAAATTCCACACAGGAAATGGTTATGTGGGGAAAATTAGGCACAATGGTATTTTAAGAGTTGCCGGAAATAAAAGTGGGCTTTACTTAAGTGTTATTTTTCCTTTTAAGTTTGGTCATAAAAACCTGTTTATTCCTTGGGCTGATATTTCGGTCATTACATTAGAAAGTGGCTTATTTGCAGACAAAACTCCTGATGTTCTTAAGAAATTTGGTAAGTTGCTAACTAAGAATGAATATTTAAATATTAAATTTCATAAATTTCCAGAGCAACGTCTTATGATTCAAAGCTTTCAAGAGCTGACAGGTTTAATACCAAATTACTTAGAAAGATAGGTTTAGAGTTAAGTAGCTTATAACAAGCTATTCAGAGGCAACACAATTTCTTAACTATTATCGGTGTGTTTGTCCCTTAACATCAAAGGATTAGTGTTTGCTTCCTTCCTTTTTTGTTGTAATTATTTTGTTTATAATTTGTTAAGCATTCTGTGTTATTGTTTAACTATTAAGTTTTGTGGCTAAGTGATGCGGTAATTTATGCTTATCACTTCCATCAGTACAGTGTAAAAGCTTGTTTTTTTTAACTAAATTGTTTGCTAACAAGACATTCAAACTACAAACAACAGTTGACTGTTATCTCTGCGTTGTCAATTTTAACCAACAATATTTTTACCGCTTAACGGGCGTTAGACATTTAAGGATAAATCATAGTATGGAGTTTTTAAAAAAGTTAATGATGTGGCTTGGTGGTCTATTTACGCTGATTGTAATCTTAATTATATTTTTAGCGGCAGGTTCATCTAGCTTTAAGGACGAACAAGAGCCATTTGTACAACAGTTTATGGCTGATTTCAGTGAGCGCTGGGAAACACAGGACATATATGCCCATTTGAGTAATGAATTTATTGAACAAATAAATACTCAAGAGAGTAAAATAATACTGGCCCAATTCAAAACAATGGGGAAAATTAAAAGTATTTCTGATTTTGAACTTGGTAATTACAATGCTCATACGTCTGGTACAACAGGCGAGTTTTCGTTCAAAGGCACTTTCGAAAACGGTGATGCTTTAATAAATATTACCATTAAAACTTCAGACATTGGTGTTCGTGTAGTATTTTTTAGGTTAACACCTTCAACACCATTTCTTGATGTTGAGCCAATAAATCAAAAAGCTTAACAATAACTTCAAACGGATAAAAACAGGTGACTGTTTAACTTCGTTCAACATTTTCGCGAACTAAATTTTGCCTCTTAATTAGGCGTTATGCTCAAGGATTATTATGAAGTTTCTGCCCTTAATTTTACTTACCCTTATTAGTTTAAATTCATATGCCAAAAAGAGCTTTGAAGGTGTTATCACTTATTCTATTTCGGCAATCTCTCTGAATAATAGCGTCTCAGACTCTGAAGTCCAAAATATTTATGGATATGAAATGAAGACTTATTACAAAGAGGGTTTTACAAAAATTGAAAAGAGTAATGACAATGTATGGGAAGTTTATAATTCAAAAGAAAACAAACAATACGTACGCTTTCGGAATTCGAATAAAGTAGAGACTTTCGATGGATCAGATGAAACCAGAACTTTAGCCAGTATCAAGATCAAATCGTCCGATCTAACTATATTAGGATATAAAACTCAACTATTAACCATTCAGTATCAAGATGGAAGTATTTCTAAATATTGGTATTCATCGGACATTTACGTAGAGCCTGAGCAATTTAAAAAATTAAAGTTTGCCTTTCTTAATAAGTATTGGGAGAAGGCTCAATCTCCTTACCTGAAACATGAACGTATTTCAGATGTTTCTAAAGTTGTTTATTTGGCAACAAATGTTAAAGAACAAGCTATTTCTAACGAAAAATTCAGAGTGTTTTGAGCATAAAAAGTCAATTAAGCAGGACTAATTACAGTGAACTGTTCGCTCTGTTCTATTATATCCCACAATTTTTAGCCCGTTAATTGGGCGTTATATTACAAGGAAAGTTTGTGCGCAAAATAACATTATTAACTTTAGTACTTATTTCTATTTGTGGCTGTGCTACAAAGCAGATAAATCCGGAACCTTCACCATTTAATTATCTTGAAGCTGATCAAAGTTTAATTGAGTTGCTCATTCAGAAAGGATCTAATGCTAAGAAAGTACACTGGGTAAGTTTTATGGTTGACTGCAAAAGTCAGCAACAAGTTGCTGAAATAATATCAAGAGCAAAAGTTGTTGGCTTTGACGATGATTACATATTCTATTCTGAAAAAAGGAAACTTTGGTCTTCATCTTTAAGCGCTTATATGAAGTTGAATTTAAGTGAGATTTCTTCATTTAGAGCTAAATTAATGCCCTTAATTCCATCAAACTCATGCGAAACAGTAGGTTGGGGCGCATCGGTAGAAATGTAATATAAGCTATACAAGCAGGAAAAATAACAGTTGGCTATCTGCTCTTTCGTCGCTTATTTTAGCCAACGATCATTTGCCTCTTAATGGGCCGTTAAACGCAATGGGTTATCTAATATGGTTTGGAAGAAGCATCTCAAAAAAATACTATTTTTTCTATTGGCTCTAAATATAGGCAGAATGGCATACAATGATTTAATGCAACCATCTCAGGAAGAATTAAAGACATCGTTTGAACAATATTTTACTGAAAATGATGATCGTATAAAAATGACATATTTTCACGTAGATAAAAATACTGTAGGTTTAGCATTAGAATTAAGTGGTATAGGTGAAAATCTTGATTCAAATGATAAAACTAAAATAAAAACGAACTCTGGTAAGTACATAAAAGATAAAGTTTGTAGCGACGCACAGCTTGTAGAATATATAAACGCTGGGAACTATGTTTCTATAGATATTAGGAATGGAGATAGTGATCGATTAGAGAATATTATGAATTTAAGCTTTTCAAAAGGTTCGTGCGTATAAGCCATTCAAGCAGGGCGTTAGGCTTTTATTGATGTTTTGAAATTAATTAAAATTCATCACAATTAAAGGAAAAAATAGATGAGTGAAGTAACAGTGGAAAATAGACCTACAACGAAAGGGTCTGCCAAAATAGTTTACATACTTTATATGGTCGGCTTAATCTTTGGTATAACTGGGATTATTGGCGTTGTAATGGCCTATATCAATAGGGACGAAGCACCTGAATGGTTAAAAACACATTATCAATTCCAAATTAGAACTTTTTGGATTGGTGCTCTTTTTATCTTTTTAGGTTCAATTTTATCTGTGATCTTAATTGGTTGGTTTGTGCTGCTGTTTTGGATGGTTTGGCTAATAATTCGTTCGGTTAAAGGCATGAAAGCGCTTGACCAGGAAAAGGCTATTGATAATCCAACGGGTTGGTTTTTTTAAACGCCTCACAAGCTGTTAAAGCAAGACAAATAACAGTTGGCTCTTAATAGGGCGTTAGGTATCAAATATATACAAGGACAGTGTATGAAATCATATTTAGCATTTATATTTCTCTTGGTAAACTTTAGCAGTACAGCCAACGATGAAACTCTATTACCAACAAAGAAAGGACTTTATGATGTTGGTGGTTTTAAACTTTATTTAGAATGTTATGAAAACGATAAACCTAAGCTTATTTTAGAGCAAGGTTATAGCAGAGCAGGCTCGGATGGAGCTTGGATGAATAATGTTAAGCGGTTAAATAAAACTTTCAGTATTTGTTTATACGATCGTTTAGGGTTGGGGAAAAGTGAGAAAGGGCCTGTACCTTTTACCGTTTTTGATACGGCAAACTGGTTACATGAATTATTATCTGTCGCCAATGTTAAACCTCCATATTATTTTGCTGGTGGTTCCTATGCATCCTACATTATTCGAGCTTACAATCATTTATATACCAGTGATGTTTTAGGTGCTGTATTCATTGACCCAGGTATTTATGGGTATTTTCATACAATGGCTACAAGATGGCCTGATGGCTTTGAAACAGAAAATAAAGATTTGCAAGATATAATGGAATTTGAGTTAGGTGTAAAAGACCCTATGTTTAAAAACATGGCTGAAAAAGTAGATCACCTTAAAAGTTATGAGTTAATCACAGCTTCCAAAACTTTTGAAGGTAAGCCTCTTATTGTTCTTTTTTCAAAAACAAGTAAAGATTATATTAACCAAACACCTAGATATGATGAACCTTTTGTTCCCGACAGTATTGCTAAGCCTATGAATGATTTATATGCTAATGCAATTAACAGTTTTAAAGCTTTATCGACTGATACTAAAATTATTTTTTCTGAATCAAAAAGACATCATCTACATATAGCAGATCCTGATCTAGTTGTTAGTAATATTGAATCATTGATTGGTGGTAATTGATGCATAGCAAGGCATTCAAGCAGGCATTTAAACCATTGGTTAAGTGGCGTTAACATTGTAATCAACAATTAAAAGCCTCTTGATGGGGCATTAGCTGTATTTGTAGTATCCTGCTATTTTTTTGAATATTTCTGTTATTTCAGGAGATTGCTCAATTTTTCTTAACTCCAATATTTTATTTTGAGCCTTAAGATATGCTTGTTCAAAGGTTTTATTATCAATTGTGATATCAGTTTTTTTCTGTTTGCCATTTACGATAATTTGAATATGTAAAATTTGCTTTATTGAACCACTTTTATTTTTTAATGTTCGTTTTAGTCCAATAACGGTTCCATCAGGATGAAATATCTTATTTATATCTAACTGCATACGTATTTGACGATATAGTCTTTTTTGAGAGATTTCTTTTTGTCTTTTCTCTGCTAAAATTTTAGCTTTGTCACCATGCTTGGCAATAGAAAAGTATTCTTGAATACCAAAAACCTTATCTTGAACTCTATATCGCTTAACATTTTGTAAATTTGGGTGTGCCATGACAGTCATAATTGTAATATTTACCTGCGTTTAATGGAGTTAATTATAAATCGTTCATTCCTTAAACTTATTAGCCAGCAGGATTATAGATATTTTAATGTAATATTCAAGCTTAAATAGAAGACAAAAATGTAGTTTTTTTCTACGTAACAAGTAGGTAACATAAGGCTAACAAGCCATTTAACAAGGACAAGTAAGAGTTCGCTATTTGCTCCCTCGTCACTTTTTTAACCAACAATTAAAACCTCTTAATGGGGTGTTAGGAAGCTAAATGAAGGTTCAGCATATCATCGACGATTTAGAGTCTGTCTTTAGCAAGCAGCCTGAAACAAAAGACTATGATGTCGCCTTTGCATGTTACTCAGAAGATGGGTCAGGAAGTATAGAAATTGACTACGTGGAAGCCTTTGATTGGGATGAAGATGAAGAATTTTTTCTTATTCCTGAAAACTGTGCGAAACACTATGAGCGAGAAGCCGTTAAGTATAAAGCAGCGCACTTTGTAGAAGAATTAAAAAACATTAAAATTGAGAACTTTTCAGAATTTGAAACTTATGTAAGAGAAAAGATTAAAATAGCAAAGGACGGTTCTGTTATTTCATTAAACTCACCTATGTGGGGAACAGGCGTTCACGATATTGAGAAGTTTGTATATTTCTATCACGGTAAAGAGAGAGCTTAGCTAAAGTAATACTGTGATCTCTTTTATCCATTATCTTTTCTTGGTGCCATTTGTAAGCCTAAAGTATCAGCAAAATTATAATTTTTGTCTTTTGCGGCCTTAACTTAAATATTGCCTAATGGTTATGCTATTTTGCTATGACACATCAATAGTATAGTAATTAAACAATCAGGTCTTTCTAAATAACATCATAATCATGAGTAATAGATAGTGTTACTTAGAGTGTTAATTAGCGGTGGGATTTCATAACACAATATAGGTCTGTAAAAAGCGTTATAATTTTGCTGATTAGTCGTTTAGATTGGTCTTTAGGCATAAAAAAAGACGTCCTAGGACGTCTTGATTCATTAATATGGTCGGAGTAGCAAGATTCGAACTTGCGACCTCACGTCCCCCAGACGCACGCGCTACCAAGCTGCGCTATACCCCGAATCAGTAAACATTAAGAGGGTTAATCTGTTTACTGCCTGTATAATAATGGTTTAAATACTGATTGCAATATAAAATATAGAAAATCAATCTGTTAGTTTATTTATTGTTCAATTTCTCTGCCTGCTTACTAAACTGCTTAATAAAGTTAACCCCATCAATCATTAATGGAAAATCAGAGTTTACCATTATGGGAGCCGCTAATTGTCGAGAGTAGCTTTGGAAATTACCGTTTTGATCAATAAACACCGATTTGTCTTTACTAAATACCATCATGCCATCGTCCATGGTATTGGCAATAATACGGTCTTTGGATAACCGCAGAACATTTTTACCATTACTATAGGTTGTTTCATTAATGTCACAGTTTAACCATTCCTGTATAAGGGTTGGTTGAATATCCATGTGACTGGTTAAATGGCTCACTGTTTTACTTTTACTTTCAGGTAAAATAAGTAACGAAGGTTTAATAGATAAACTGGTCGCCTTGGTCTTATTGCCAACGGAAGTGATCCAAATAATATCTTTAGTTTGTTTTGTTTTTTGTGCTAGTAGCAAAGCATCCATAAACAATTCAAATTGGTAAGTATTACTGTCAGCAAAATAAAATAAATGTAAGCCTACAGGTAAGCTATTAAGCTTATCAGCAAAGACTAGTGATGAAATATTATCAAGTGTCGTTTGCTGGCTAAATAAATGTTCAAAACCTTGTGATTCTGAAACTAGTTCTTTATTTATCTTGTCATGGATCATTGTGTAAGAACTTGCCAACTTATTTCTGTCTAATAATTGAAAGAGTAAAGGGATCGCCTTTTGTTCTTCCAAGCCTTCTTGGTAAATACTAGGCAAGCTGTAAAACAAGTTAAACCACGCGTTTTTGTGTAAGGCGTTATCTATATGATGTTCGAGCGTTAACTGGTTTTGGGTGTTTCTCTGCTTGAATTGCTTGATCTGCTTATCTGTTAAGCTTACATCGTTAACCACCATAAATACTGATTTTTGTATTGGTGTTTGTGATACACACGCTTCATTGAGCAGCGGGTATTGAGGAATAGCATTGGTAAAGGCTAGTGGGCTTGTTGTTCTTTCTATGTATGCTTCACGGTCAAACATACCGTATTTGGTGAGTAATGTTTTTGCCGTCGAAGGGTATGACAAAGGTAATACTGTGTCTTGCCTTAAAATATCATATTCTAAGTTCGCATCAGCCCAAATATGTAATAAGTGGCTAAAGAAAAAAGAACAGACTAAACCAATAACAACAAATTTTGCGAAGACGACTTTCTGTAAGTCTCTTAAATGTTTCCACGCATAATTACTCAGAATTAATTCAAAGGCTAAAATAAACAAGGTTAATACGATACTAACAAACCAAAACATACGGCTGTTATGTTGTATTTGCGTGCTAATTAGATCAACAATTTGTGCGCTTGAAGAAGCATTTAGATGGTAACCCAAACTGTTATATATATATGCATCTAGCAGTAATATTAACAATTGCAGGGTAAAGACCACAGAGGCTGTCGCACGAATAAAACGGGTATGTGGAAATATTAAGGTGATCGGGAATAGTATTAAAACAAAAGTCATAAAGGTTAAAAAACCCATATGACTAAACCACGTGGTGATTAAATAAAATTGTCCAAGGAATGTCTCGGGACCTCCTTCACTAAAAATATAAAAGGATGATAATCCAATGGCGGCAATTATATTAAAAAAAGTGAACCAATGGCTCCAACTGATCAGGTGTAACAGGCGCTTGCTATACGTTTTTGAATCAAATGCAACCATAGTTAATTATCATTCTCTTATTATTGTAGTTTATCAGTTCTATATTTTATGAATATAGTGGTAATTATAGGACCGACTTTTTTAAAGCATTAGTGAAATTGGTTACAATATCAGCTCTTTTTGCTTCAGGAATATTTTTATTAATAATTTCTGTTAAGGTATTTCCTAAGCACATTAGCGCTAGATCAGGGGTTGCAGACTCATTAACTAAAACATTATGTAAATCTTGGATAATTTTTTCTACACGTTCATTCGAATACTTGGATACAATAGGCATCTTAAATACTTAATAGGTTATTTGATAGATTGGTACAAGTTTATCAAATGCCTGAACAATATAAAACTGGCCTTTAACTATGAGCTTAATTATTTCAAACATTGCCCTACATTTTTTAACCAAAAAAGAAGAAACCGGTGAAGTTGTGCTGCGTTTAGGGCCAGAATCTATCGAAATCAGCAATAAGATTGAAAATTTTGTTGATGGACTTCATAAAATCTATAATGCTAAAGCGAGTAAAGCCTACGGACATTTTACCACTATGCCTGCAGCAGGAGATACTGCTCGTTTTGTTGATATTATGGAAAGCTATTTAGGTGAATCACAAAGTTTTTATGCTTTTAGTAGTCAGGCGGCTAATTTATTAAAAAATGAATTGGAAAAATATAACCTGGCAGAAACAGGCTACTTAGTTGTTTGTCACTATGAGTACATGGGCGGTCGTTATTTACTTGCTACAGTGATCCCCGTTTCTGAACATTATTCTGTCGATGGCGAATTAAATATTTCTGCTGACAAACACCTTGATACCGCGCGTATGCAATTAGCAGCGCGTATCGATTTATTTGATTATAAAGAAAACCAGCAAGGTAATAAGTATGTTTCGTTTATCAAAGGTAGAGCGGGTCGTGTTGTTTCTGATTTCTTTTTAGACTTTTTAGGTTGTGAAGAAGGCTTAAATTCCAAAGAACAAACACAAACGTTAGTGCAGGCCGTTGAAGATTATGTTGCTGTTAATCAACTTGATGCGACAGAAAAACAGAATACTCGCAAAGAATTATTGAGTTACTGTAAAGAACAAAAAAGTGCTGCTCAGGATGTCTCCATTCAAGAAATAGGGCAAGTGATCAAGCAAGAGGGCGCCACTCAAGATTTTCACCAATTTTGCCAAGAGCAATCTTATCCGTTGGAAGAATCTTTTCCACATGATCAAACGGTTGTTAATAAAGTCACTAAGTACTCAGGGTATGGTAACGGGATCAGCTTGAGCTTTGAACGCAGTCACTTTGGCGAAGACGTTGTTTACAATGCGGCAAATGAAAGTATTACTATTTATAAAGTACCACCAAATTTAAAAGATCAATTATTAGCGTTATTGCAAACGGCTGATAAGAAAGAGCAAGACGCTCATCAATCTGAAAATACAGAATTTTAAACTTAGTTAACTAATTTATAGGTATAAAAATGACAACATTAACCATTACTCGCCCAGACGATTGGCATGTACATTTACGCGATGGCGATGCTTTAACGACCACAGTTCCAGATACTAGCCGTTACTTTGGCCGCGCTATTATTATGCCAAACTTAGTTCCTCCAGTTACCAATGCTGAATTAGCGACGCAATATCATCAACGCATTATGGCTGCTAATATAAACGGCTCAAAACAAAGTACGCCATTTCAACCATTAATGGTGCTTTATTTAACTGATAAAACCACCGTACAAGAAATATACGACGCTAAAGCAACGGGTCTTGTTTTTGCGGCTAAGTTGTATCCTGCTGGGGCAACGACAAACTCTTCTTCTGGTGTGACGAGTGTTGATAACATCGCTGATGTACTTACAGCAATGCAAGAAGTGGGCATGCTTTTATTGATCCACGGCGAAGTGACTGACAGCCATATTGATATATTTGATCGTGAAGCGATATTTATTGAAACTATTTTAACGCCCTTAGTAGCAAAATATACGGAATTAAAAATAGTTTTAGAACATATAACCACTAAAAATGCGGTCGAATTTGTTGAACAAGCAGGTGATAACGTTGCGGCGACAATTACCGTTCACCATTTATTATTTAATCGTAACGATATGTTAGTTGGCGGAATTAAACCTCATTACTACTGTCTACCTATTTTGAAACGTAACATTCATCAACAAGCATTAATTGCTGCAGCAACTGGAGGCAGTCGTAAATTTTTCTTAGGAACTGATTCTGCTCCTCACCCACAACATGCCAAAGAATCTGCTTGTGGCTGTGCGGGATCTTATACGGCACATGCTGCAATTGAGCTTTATGCTGAAGCATTTGAAGCAGCAGGGGCCTTGGATAAATTAGAGGGCTTTGCGAGTTTACATGGGCCAGCATTTTATAATTTACCCGTTAATAACGATAAAATAACTTTAGAAAAAGCCCAATGGCATGTACCAGCGACGATGTCGTTTGGTCATGATGTTGTTGTGCCAATCCGTGCTAACGATACTATTGCTTGGCAAGTAAAAGACTAGATTTAAATAGGAAGTAATAATGCAATTATTTGTAAATGATTTAACGGTCATTGATTTTTCATACTGTTGCCAGGAACGTGGCATTGTCGGCGAGAGTTGGATCGTTGATGTACTCCTTGATGGTGCTCTCAATGAAATGAGCATGGTGCTTGACTTTGCTGTGGTTAAAAAGCAAATTAAAGCAATTATAGATGATGCTGTTGATCATAAATTATTATTACCGATGAAAAATGAATGTATTACTGTTACTGATTCATTACATCAGGAAAACCATGAATACGTTGATTTTATTAGTGAGCGAGCCAGTTACTATTTACAGTCACCAAAATGTGCTTTTGCTAAAATTACTAGCGATACGATTGATGTAGCATCTGTTACTGAGCATTTAACCGCAATAATTCTTGAGCAATTACCACAAAATGTTCAAGGTCTTAAGCTAACCCTTCGACCAGAGAATATAAGTGGCGATTTTTACCACTACACCCATGGTTTAAAATTACATGACGGAAATTGTCAGCGTATTGCCCATGGTCACCGTTCTACTATTCATATCTTACAAAAAGGTCAACGGGTAGCTGCATTAGAAAAAGCTTGGTGCTTACGTTGGCAAGATATTTATATTGCTTCAGATGTTGACCGTGTTGCAAAAGCAGATATTGAACTGTCAAATTTTGCTCAACATAATTTGACGCCCGATCACCATTTCTTTTCTTATACCGCGCCACAAGGTCGCTTTGACATCGCGGTTGAGAATAAGGTATTAGACGTTGTCGATTGTGACTCAACCGTTGAGCTTTTAGCCGACTTTATTGCCAGACAATTAGTTGCTGATAATCAAAGTGATGTAACGGTTGTTGCCTTTGAAGGTGTTGGTAAAGGCGCTATTGCAAATGCTTAATACTAAAAAAATTAAGCTTATAACCTTTTGTTTAGTCGGTGTTTTTTTTAGTCCGCATACGTTTGCTGATATTAAGCTTTCGGGAGAAATAAAGCAGGGCGCTTTAGTCATAGGTAAAACAGCTAATAATAATGTCGTTACTTTTGATGGGAAAGTGCTGCCTTTATCTGCATATGGCGATTACGTTTTTGGATTTAGCCGCGATGATGATAAAACACATCAATTAGTGATCACTCAACCAAATGGTGAAAAAGAATTAAAGTCTTTAACACCGGCAAAGCGTCAATACGATATACAGCGTATTGAAGGTATTGCCAAAAAAATAATGAACCCAAATCCGAAAGCTATTACTCGTTCTAAGCAAGATGGCGCGCAAGTGAGTGCAGCCAGAAAAACCTTAAGTACTAAAACTGATTTTGCTAACGGATTTATTGCACCAATAACAGGTATTATTACGGGTGTTTATGGTAGCCAACGGGTTTTTAATGGTGTGCCTAAACGTCCACATTATGGTTTAGATTACGCAGGAAAAACCGGCGATCCAGTCAAAGCTCCCGCAGCGGGCACTGTGGTAATGTTCGTACCTGATATGTTTTATTCAGGTGGCACTATGATAATTGATCACGGTCATGGTATTACTTCTAGTTTTTTACATTTAAGTAAATCTTACGTTAAAACCGGTGACGAAGTTAAAAAAGGACAAGTTGTTGCTGCCGTTGGCTCTAGTGGCAGAACTACAGGTCCTCATTTAGATTGGCGTATTAATTGGTTTAATATGCGTTTAGATCCCGCATTAGCGTTAAGAGCTGTTGCCATTAAATAGAAAATATTAACGCTATATATTAAGGTCTACATTCATTTATTAAGTCAGTAGTAAGTTATACAAATAAATGAGTGTAGGATTAATTAACCCGTCGTTTTTTACCACTTTCAGCACGTTTCTTATTTTCACTTTGAACATATACCGTATCGGTTGTTGCCATGCTTGCATGACCCAGATCTTCTGAAATATCTTTAAGAGGGCGCCCACGTTCAATTTCCATACTTGCACCGGTATGCCTTAACCAATGGGCAGAAGCTTCTTTCAATTTTAATGCCTTATTTTCACCTTCGGATCTACGCATATTTTCATGTGCTTGATCAAAAACACTTTGAACTAAACGGCGTAAATGTCGAGATGTCATACCACCTTGGCCACGAACTTTCTCAACAAGAATTGAATTTTCATTACTTGATGGCAAACCTAATAAACCTCGGGAAGAGCGGTAACGCTCTAAAAAAGGTAAGAAATCAAGAGGAACCGTGATGTCACGCAATTTACGGCTTTTTCCAAAGACTTTAAGCCACCAATTTTCATCATCATCTTGCCAAAAGTGTCCCATTGTAGGTGACCAATTTTCACGTTCTGATAGTTCGGAAATTCTTAAAAAAAGGGTTTTTAATGCGGATATAACAAATAAATTTCGTTCAAATAGTGGGTTTTCATCAGCCATTTCAATGGCTGTATCTAAAACATATTGCCATTGGCTAGCGGTTAGACGTTTAACTTCTTTAACTTGAGAGTCTATTATAAAATGTCGGCAATCTTTTTTAGCTATTTGTGCAGGATTACCAATGCAAAAATCCTCAGCCATTAAATAGTTGTAGAAAACGATAATTGCGGTAAACATTGATGAAAGTGTTTGTTGTGATGGACGATATTTTTTCTTATCAATGATGTATTCAGATTTTAGACTTTTAGGTGCTTGGATTTTATACGGGAACCAAAGCTCATTAGCCAAGGAATAGCCATTGGATATTTTGAAACGTTCTTGATTTGATGTACCAATCCAAGTAACTGGTGGCTGCCAACAAAAGTCAGCATATTCAAGTAAGTCTGATTTACGTAATTGGTCTATTGGTTTTTTCTTTTCAATAAATGACCACAAAAGAAAACGTTCAACGTCGTTTCTAAATCGGTCATAAGTGTGAGTAGATTTATTTCTACCTATATAAGTAAGGAAGATTTTCCCCCAATCAAATTGTTCAAGCCACCAAGGTTCATTTGATGAGAATATTTTATCTAACTCTGGGTAGTCATCAAAATCAAAATCACACAAATCAATGTATGGTGGATATAAAGGAACAGGTTTATTTAACAACATTATTTTGAAAACCAAGTAGATAGTACGTATAAAGGCAGTCTAAACCATTATACGTACTATGTCCAATACTGAAGAGTATCGGACATAGTGAGCTATGTGGAATATAGGGAAGTGCTCCCCGTAATTACTCGTAGATTAAAAAACTTCTGATCTGCTATTTTAGTCTTAATCTACTTTAATTTTTTTCATAAACTTGTCGTCTAGCAACGCGATAAATTACGAACGTTGTTTATCGCGTCAAGTGTTAAGGCGCTAACCCTAGTCGTTGAAATGCAAAAGCACCAATACCTACTAGCACTAATAATAAAACAAGCTTACTTTTAACGGCTGAAGTATTTCTGTAAATACGAGGTTTATGTTCTTGTATCACTTTAGCTTCAACACCTTCAATACGACAATTAACGGCTTTGCTTTTACCGTTAGTTTGCTTTTCTACTTCAAAGTAAATTAAATCACCTACTTTAGGTTTTCTGCTCATCTCTTTTAATGATGATATATGAATAAAGGTATCTTTAGCCAGTTCACTCGATTGAATGAAGCCAAAACCTTTATTATCTTTCCAACTTGTTAATTGTCCTTTGTGCATCACGATTCCATTACAGCGTTTGGTTATAAACTATTAAAGCTTGTTCTAGGGTAAATATCATAATAATTATCATTAAAAAAGACCAGTCGAATTTGGTTCGACTGATCCTCTTTACTATAACTTAATGACGTTAATATTACATATGGTCAATAATACAATCACCAAACTCTGAACATGTAACGAGTGTTGCACCATCCATCAAACGTTCAAAATCGTAAGTGACTGTTTTAGCGTTAATGGCACCTGACATACCTTTAAGTAATAAATCAGCAGCTTCAACCCAACCCATATGTCTCAACATCATTTCTGCTGACAAAATAACAGAGCCTGGATTAACTTTGTTCAAACCCGCATATTTTGGTGCTGTGCCATGTGTTGCTTCAAAAATGGCAATATCATCATTCATGTTCGCGCCTGGTGCAATACCAATGCCGCCAACTTGTGCTGCTAATGCGTCAGATATATAGTCACCGTTTAAATTTAATGTTGCGATAACACTGTATTCTGCGGGTCTTAATAAAATTTGCTGTAGCATTGCATCAGCAATAACATCTTTAATGATGATCTCTTTACCCGTTTTTGGGTTTACAAATGAACACCAAGGACCACCCGCAATAAAGTCAGCACCAAATTCATCACGTGCTAATTGGTAACCCCATTCTTTAAAGGCACCCTCGGTATACTTCATGATATTACCTTTGTGTACTAAAGTTACTGACTCTCTGTCGTGATCAATAGCATACTGAATGGCTTTTCTCACTAAGCGTTCGGTACCTTCTTTAGATACTGGCTTAATACCTATACCACAGTTCTCGGTGAAACGAATTTTTGTTGCGCCCATTTCATCGATTAAAAACTTAATCATTTTCTTCGCTTGATCAGATCCCGCTTTATACTCAATACCAGCATAGATATCTTCTGAATTTTCTCGAAAAATAACCATATCTACTTCGCTTGGTTTTTTAACCGGGCTGGGTACACCGGTGAACCATTGTACTGGGCGTTGGCAAACATATAGATCTAATATTTGTCTAAGTGCTACGTTTAATGAACGCATGCCACCACCTACAGGGGTAGTTAACGGCCCTTTTATACCCACTTTAAACTGCTTAAACATTTCTAATGTTTCATCAGGTAACCATGTTTCTGAATCGTAAACTTGGGTTGCCTTTTCACCGGCATAAACTTCCATCCAGTGGATCTTACGATCACTGTTATAAGCTTTTTCAACAGCAGCGTTAACAACTTTTATCATTGGCGGTGTTACATCGATGCCAATACCGTCACCTTCAATAAAAGGGATTATCGGATTATTCGGGACACATAGCTGCCCGTTTTCACAGGTAATGGCTTGACCTTCAGTCGGGATTGTTACGTTCGTAGACATATATGATTCCTCTTCTTTAGCACAATAACGTTAACAGGTATTAACTTTAAAGCTATATTGTTTGAATTATGGATAAAACTGCTTATTTTAGTATAGGTTATCTTTACTTGAATGTTAAAAATAAATGAAAAAGAGCTTCAACACTAATACAGAATAGATGATATTGACTATAACCGAGGTGAATAATTTAAACAACCGTTTAAATTATGTGTTTGAAAGCTATTAATAACCGCTAATGAAATAAAATAGCTTGGTGAAAGTTAACTATCTTGAGATAATTACTTTTAATATTATTTTTTAGGATTGTTGATGAAACTATTAGTACGTAACTTATCTCGCTCTACAACCGAACAAGAAATTCGGATTTTATTTTCAGCTCATGGTGGTGTCACCGAATGTACTTTAGTTTTAGACCAAGAAACGGGAAAATCTAAAGGTTTCGCGTTTGTGGCAATGCCTAATGAAGCAGAAGCTAAAAAAGCGATTAAAGCACTGCACGAAACTAGAATTGGTAGTAATAGAATTAGAGTGAAAATATCTAAGTAAGACTAATTATCATTATTAGCATTCAATAAAAAGGCTGAGTATCAATTAAGATACTCAGCCTTTTTTATCTTTATAATTTAACGAATGTTACGTTACAGTAAGCTAGACAATATAGTATTAAACGTTTCGCTTGGACGCATCGCTTTACGCGCTAGGTCAACATCAGCATAATAATAACCGTTGATGTTCATTGAAGGACCTTGAGCGGCATTTAACTCAGCAATAATTTTAGCTTCTTGCTTAGTTAATGCTTGAGCAATAGCAGTAAAACTCGCTTTTAACTCTTCATCATTTGTTTGTTCAGCAAGTGCTTGTGCCCAGTACATAGCAAGATAAAAATGGCTACCACGGTTATCTAATTCACCCACTCTACGTGAAGGCGATTTGTTTTCATCGAGGAACTTACCTGTTGCTGAATCTAGCGTATCAGCAAGTACTTGCGCTTTGTTATTCTTGGTATGAACGCTTACATGTTCCAAAGAAGCAGCAAGGGCTAAAAATTCACCCAAAGAATCCCAACGTAAATGGTTTTCTTTTTCAAATTGTTGAACATGCTTAGGTGCTGAACCACCCGCGCCTGTTTCAAATAATCCGCCGCCATTCATTAGTGGCACAATTGAAAGCATTTTAGCGCTGGTGCCCAATTCTAAAATTGGAAATAAATCAGTTAAGTAATCACGTAAAACGTTACCGGTTACTGAAATAGTATCTTCACTCTTAGCGGTACGCGCTAAAGTAAACTCACAGGCTTTAACGGGTTCTAAAATCTGAATATCTAAACCTGTTGTATCATGGTCAGCTAGGTAGGTATTTACCTTTTTAATCATCTCTGCATCATGGCCACGATTTTCATCTAACCAAAATACTGTCGGTACGTTAGTTGCTTTAGCACGTGTAACAGCAAGCTTAACCCAATCTTGAATAGGCGCATCTTTAACCTGACACATTCTCCAAATATCACCTTGAGCAACGTTATGTTCTAACAAGGTTTCGCCGTTGTCATTAACTACTCGAACCGTACCTTTACCTGTCATGGTAAATGTTTTGTCATGTGAACCGTATTCTTCAGCTTTTTGCGCCATTAGACCTACGTTCGGCACTGTACCCATTGTTGTTGGGTTGAATGCACCATTTACACGACAAAAATCGACAACCGCTGAAAAAACACCGGCGTAGTTACGATCAGGGATCATAAACTTAGTATCTTTTTGATTGCCATCACGATCCCACATCATACCAGAAGCTCTTAAAGCCGCAGGCATTGAAGCATCAATAATTACATCGCTTGGTACATGAAAATTAGTAATACCTTTGTCTGAATCAACCATCGCAACTTCTGGACGTGTGGTATAAACAGCGGCTAAATCGGCTTCAATTTCTTTTTGTTTTTCGCTTGGTAAACGAGATATTTTTGCATAAACATCGCCAATACCATTATCGGCATCTACACCAAGTTGTTCGAAAATAGCAGCATGTTTGTCAAAAACATCTTTATAGAAAACTTTTACTGCATAGCCGAACATGATTGGATCTGAAACTTTCATCATGGTTGCTTTTAAGTGAAGAGAAAGTAAAACGCCCTCTTCTTTAGCTTTAGCTGTTTGTGTTTCATAGAATTCAATTAATGCCGCTTTGCTCATGACTGCCGCATCGATAATTTCTTTGTCTAATAACGGTAAGTGCTCTTTTAATAAAGTGACCGCACCATTTTCGCTAACGAATTCAATCTTTACATTGGTTTCGCCATTAATAGTGGTTGATTTTTCACTACCGTAAAAGTCACCCGCTGACATATGAGCAACGTGTGATTTAGAATCTTTTGACCAAGCACCCATAGAATGTGGATTTTTGCGTGCATATTGTTTAACCGAGCTAGGCGCACGACGGTCTGAGTTACCTTCACGTAGAACAGGATTAACCGCAGAGCCTAAAACTTTTGCGTAAGTAAGCTTAATAGATTGCTCAGCTTCATTTTGTGGTTCAGCTGGATAGTTTGGTAAGTTATAACCTTTAGCTTGAAGCTCTTTAATAACGGCTTCTAGCTGTGGTATTGAAGCTGAAACATTAGGTAATTTAATGATGTTAGCTTCTGGTGTTTTAGCTAACATGCCTAATTCAGATAAAGCATCACTAACACGTTGTTCTGCTGTTAAGTATTTTGGAAAGTTTGCTAATACACGTGCCGCAAGTGAAATATCACGCGTTTCAACGTTAATACCTGAAGAAGCCGTAAATGCCTGAATAATTGGTAATAAAGAGTGAGTCGCCAATGCAGGCGCTTCATCGGTAATCGTATAAATTATTTTTGTTGAATCTGAGCTCATTTACTTTCCTATTGCTAATTGCCTAATAAAGTGAAAATACCACCTGTTGGCGTTATTCATCACTCTATTACTATTAATTATTCCGCGAGAACGCTAAAGCGTATTAAAAATTTATGACTATTTATTCGCGATCTATGTGCCTGAGTAAGTACAGACATAAAAAACCAGTGGCTGTACCACTGGTTAACCTGAGTATTATAAACCTTCAAGTAAGCTTCGTAAACAATATGGCTATAATTACAAATAACTATGTTGTATATATAGCCATTATTTATTCTAACCAACCTTTGTCAATTGTTAATGAAAACAATAAAGGCGAAAAAGATTTGTATTTTTCATCATTTGACGGACACTTTGCATTCTCTATATAATGCGCTTTCCATGGATCATTGATTAGCCAAATTTTATTATTCGCTACTGCAACGCCTTCTAATGAGGTGTTACCGATAGGCTCCCAATCACTGCATTCATTATTTTCAGCACTCACTGGCGCTAAAAAATTCATCGCAATAATTTTTGTTGGTTGTTTCTTTGCCAAATCGATAATCCATAATTGATCATCATTCCTAGCTGCAGCAACGATATAACCAGGGTGATTATCCTTCGAAAGATAGTCCATACCATTTATAGGGTGCCCACCCTGACTAAATGTCGGTAATAGAACTTCAGTATCAATTACCGGAGCAAATTCATCAGTCGCCCAAAAATTTTCGCCTAATACCAACGAAAAAATACGAGCTAAACCCTGACTGTCTTTTTCTAAACCAAGGTATAAAGTATTGTCCTGACCAAAAGCTAGTCCCTCGATACCATCATTAGAAAAGTCACCCACGTTATAACTTGCGTCAAATTGTAAGGGTCTAACATGCGTCATCGATAATATATTATTATCATCAAGCGCTAATCTCACAATAAGTGTGGGGTATGTTGTCGAACCGGTATTTTGAAAACGCTGCTGACATGCCGATGAAAGTTCATCGCCATTACGGGCATCTTCGGTCACTATAATGAAAACTTTATCATTGTTAGGGTCAACCGCTAAAGCTTCAAAATCAGGCTCACCTGCTAGATACGAGGAAAAGCAGCTAGACTTTACCTGGCTAGACAGGGTCATAAGCATTGATTTTTCTTCTACTAATCCACTCGTGGGCTCAATAATATGTAATTGTTTCTGCTGAGACTTATCAGCTGAACCATCAGAGAGCGTCAGTAACTTTCCGCGCCATAGCTTTAACGCGGAGGTTTGTGGATCGAACATAACTTGCTGATCAGCTTCTACCAGCCACTTTCCCTTTAAAGTCACTTGCTGATGAATGTTATCATCAGCAAGCACAGTAAAAGCAGAGAGATAGATAGCTATAAAGGGTAGCAGCTTCATTAACAACTCAACCTGTAATTATTTTAAAAGGTGTAATATATTGGTAAGGTCAGATTTGCCTTCAGCAATTTCTTCTTGTGTTAATCCTGACAATTCATGTGGAAATACCAACCATTCATCAGACTCGTGAACATAGTAGTCTGGTTTGATATCAACCACGTTATTGGTTGGCTTATACCAAGGACAAGCAATGCGAACATCTGTTGGCATATTATTACGCGCTAATTTTTTAAGTTGTTTTATTAATGCATCAATACTGCGGCCTGAATCAAAAACATCATCAACAATTAATAAGCCATCAGTTGCATTGGCATTTTCGATAATGTAATGCAAACCATGCACTTTGATTTCTTTACTTTGTTGGTTAATGCCGTAGTAAGAAGAAGTACGGACAGCGATATGATCTGTTTCAATATTTTTAAAATCAAAATACTCCTGAACAGCAATACCAACAGGTGCTCCACCACGCCATATGCCTATGATAAATTGTGGACGAAAACCATCTTCAAAGACTTTTGCGGCCAGTCTAAAAGAATCTTCTAGTAATTCTTGTGCGGTGATAAATTTTTTATTCATAGTGGTTGTTTCTTACTGTAAAAGTAGTGTAATGTGGCGAATTATATCAATTCTTGACCGAATGGTTAAGTAAATTATTCAGTGAATTAACGTTTATTATTTACCTGTACTCAAAAAACTTGAGTTTAACTAAGAGAAGTATTAATGCAAAAAACAATATTAACAACTGCTAGTTTACTATTTAGCTTAATGTATGTTTCACCAAGTTACTCTCAAGAACTAAAAGTAGCTTCATGGAATATCGCTTGGTTAGGTTCTCATGAGTATAATAAACGAAAATCAGATGATTATCAGCAATTAGCCGTCTATGCTAAACAACTTGATGCCGATGTGATTGCTTTACAAGAAGTTGAAGATGAAAATTGGGCGAAAATGGTCTTCGGTAACGAATACGATTTTTATTTTTCAACTAAAGATTGGGTACAGCGTGTTGGTGTTGCTGTTAAAAAATCAGCGGGCTTAACAGTGGTTGCCAAAGAATATAAAGCATTAAATGTTACCCGTGTCAGACATGGTATGGACTTAACCTTATCTCGAGATGGTAAACAAATCAGGTTACTTGCCGTACATTTAAAGTCTGGTTGTTTTGCTTTGCCACTTGATAGCAAATATCTTGCAGCGATGCCAAGTAGTACAGATAAAGAATTAAGACTAAAAGAAGCCTGCACTACATTAAGTATGCAAATAGACCCACTTGAACGTTGGGTAGATGAACGAGCTAAAGATAATGAAGCCTTTATTGTACTTGGCGATTTTAACCGCAGGTTCTCACAAGATGTAAGTCATCAATATGCCGAAGACCAAGGTTTATGGCAAGCACTTGACGATGAAGGCAATGAAGCGCTTTGGACACCAACAATGACTAAAGAGTCTGCTTGTTGGGGCGGTTACTACAAAGATTATATCGACCATATTGTTTTTAACCCTAGCGCTAAAAACATGTATATTGAAAACTCTTTTGAACAATTAGTTTTCAAAGAAAAATATACTCGCGAGCTTGCTAATACATTAACAGACCATTGCCCTATTTCGGTTAAAGTACAGCTTTAAACATTTAATAAGGATTTTGAGCTAGAATAGACCACAGACATAAACCGTTGCTAGTGATAACTAGCAACACTTTATATTATCAGGACAATAGACCCACATGTATAACAAGCAACTGCCACTTATAGACCTTCACCGACATTTAGACGGAAACATTCGACCTAAAACTGTTTGGCAATTAGCTCAGAAAAATAATATTGCCTTACCTGAAACTAATTTCGAAGACTTTTTACCTCATATTAAAATTACTGACAATGAAGCCGACCTGCTCGCTTTTTTAAAGAAGTTAGATTGGGGCGTGCAAGTTCTCTCTTCATTAGATGATGTTATTCGCATCGGTTATGAAAATGTAGAAGATGCTTATCTGGCTAATATTGATTATGCCGAATTACGTTTTTCACCTTTTTATATGGCAATGACCCATAAACTCCCTATTGAAGGTGTTGTGGAAGCGATTATTGAAGGCGTTAACCAAGGCCGTAAAAAGTATCCGACCAAAATAAATTTAATTGGTATTTTGAGCCGTACTTTTGGAGTAGACAATTGTGAAACTGAGCTCAACGCCCTTTTAGCCCATAAAGATAATATTGTTGCACTTGATTTAGCGGGAGACGAATATAATTTTCCTGGTAGCCTTTTTGAAAGTCACTTTAAGAAAGCATCACATGCGGGTTTGCAAGTAACCGTGCATGCGGGTGAAGCGGCCGGACCAGAAAGCGTTTGGCATGCTATAGAAAAATTGGGAGCGACTAGAATTGGTCATGGTGTCGCTTGTGTAAAAGATCAAAAGCTAATGGACTACATGCTTAAACATAACATTGGTCTTGAGTCTTGCCTGACGTCAAATTATCAAACAGGTACGATAAAAGATTTAAGTCAGCACCCAGTAAAAACTTTTTTAGCAAATGGCCTTAATGTTTGTTTAAATACCGATGATCCTGCAGTTGAGAATATTGAGCTTGAAGATGAATTTAACCTTGCCAGTAACTTACTTAAACTCAGTGAAGCACAAATAACGCAATTACAAAGCAATGCCATTGAAATGAGTTTTTTAAGCCATGATGAAAAACAAACATTACGCCAATTAAAACTATAGCGTAAAGATAATATTGCTATCAATCACACTGCGATTATAAATTTTATTGGTTGTTGTTAACCTTAATGATTAATAGGTAATTGATCGTTACAGTACTTAGTATTATTATACCCATATTAACTTTTAGGCGACTTTTAAATAGTCGCCATAAACATTTTTTTCAGTAAAAAACCCTTGATAGCAGTTTGATCCCATCAGGTCTGGCTAGAAACTTACTGAGTTACACTTAAAAACTAAAGGATAACTCTTATGCCAACTCCACATATTGAAGCTCAAGCAGGCGACTTTGCAAAAACTGTATTAATGCCGGGCGACCCACTTCGCGCTAAATATATTGCCGATAATTTCTTAGAAAATGTTAAATGCGTTACACGTGTTCGAAACATGTTTGGCTACACGGGCACCTATAAAGGCAAGCCTATCTCAGTAATGGGTTCTGGAATGGGGATCCCTAGCGTTTCAATATACGCGACTGAATTATACAAAGACTACGGCGTTGAAAGTATTATTCGTATTGGTTCTTGTGGCGCTGTTCGTGATGACATTAAAGTACGTGATATTGTTATTGGTATGGCAGCAAGTACCGACTCTAACGTTAACAGACAGCGTTTTCATGGCGTTGATTTTGCCGCATGTGCAGACTTTTCATTGTTAAAGAGTGTTGTAGATACGGCTGAACGTTTAAATAAACCTGTCCGCGTTGGTAATATTTTTACGGCGGATTTATTTTATACTCCGCAGCCTGAAATGTTTGCCACTATGGAAAAGTATGGAATTTTAGCGGTAGAAATGGAAGCTGCTGGCCTTTATGGCGTTGCAGCAGAATACGGTAAAAAAGCTTTAACGGTATTAACCGTGAGCGATCATATTAAAACTGGTGAACAAACTACCGCAGATGAGCGCGAAACCACCTTTAAAGACATGATGGAATTAACCTTAGAAAGTATTCTATAACGTTATATTCGTTCATTCTGAATATAAAAAAGGGGGTTAGCATTTTTGCTACCCCCTTTTTTTATAATCATTATTTACACGAATAACAGCTTTTTAATCAAAGCCACTTCACTACTTATTGTTAAAGTTAAGCTCAGTTAGAAAGCTGGTACCGTAATCCATTTTATCAACATTAAACATTTCAGCTATGGTTTGCCCTAAATCAGCAAAGGTTGTTCGTTTACCTAAATTTACCGAAGCAATATTGTGATGATAAGCCAATACTGGCACATACTCACGGGTATGGTCGCTACCTGGCCACGTTGGATCACATCCATGGTCAGCGGTTAAAAACAGCACATCATTATCGGTCATCGCATTGAGAACTTCAGGGATGCGCAGATCGAAGGCTTCAAGTTCTTGTGCATAGCCGACCGGGTTACGTCTATGGCCAAAGTCTTGGTCGAAATTAACTAAATTAGTAAATATTAACGAATTATCGGCTGCACTATTAAGATGTTTAATACTGGCATCGAGCAAAGCATCTAAGCCCGTCGCTTTGGTTTTTTCGCTAATACCTTGATGGGCAAAAATGTCAGCAATTTTACCAACACTGATCACATGCGTACCGGCATCAAAAATTTTATCTAGCACGGTTGGTGCTGGTGGTAATACCGAATAATCGCGGCGGTTACCTGTTCGAGAAAAATTGTCTGGGTTGTCACCGATAAAAGGTCTGGCAATAACTCGCCCTATATTAAGGCCTTCAAGTTCTGCTCTTACTGTTTCACAATACTTATAAAGATTGTCTAGACCAAAATGTTCTTCATGTGCGGCAACCTGAAAAACACTATCTGCTGAGGTATAACAAATAGGTAAGCCAGTTTTGATATGCTCTTGTCCTAACTTTTCTAAGATAACCGTACCTGAGGCATGACAATTGCCTAGCATATCGCTAAAGCCAGTGGCTTTGTTAACTTTATCTATTAGGTCAACCGGAAAGGCTTCTTCTTTATTGGTGAAATATCCCCAGTCAAAGAGAACCGGCACACCTGCCATTTCCCAATGACCACTTGGGGTATCTTTACCTGTGCTTATCTCTTGTGCGTAGCCATAAGCCCCTTTTTGAGGTTCACCGCCTTGCTGTGGAAAATCGGTATTTGACGCCTCATGGCAAGCTTGAAATAAGCCTAAACTTGCCAAATTAGGTAAGTTTATCGCTTTGCCTGTCTCTGCATAATATGCTTTAGCGAGGTTAGCAAGGGTATTTGCACCTACATCACCAAACTCAGCTGCATCAGCAGAGTAACCGATACCAAAACTGTCTATTACTAAAACTATTGCGCGGGCCATACCATTTCCTTTATGATCTTTTTTCAATATATATTCATAAATAGCAGAATAAAACATGACCACATGGTCAAGTTGTGCTAATTTACCATCTTTTGAAAATGGGGTAAATGATGCTTTAAAATATACGCGAATAAAGTAACGTATTTTTGATCATTTAACCGTAAAAGTATAAAATTAGCGTTAATTACTATCACTTTATCACTAATGATAGGATTAAAACCATTTCTGAAGCTGAATTATCGACAGGCATAAACAATTGAACGCAAATAAACCGACAATCATTACAATCACAGGTCCTTCTGCATCGGGTAAAACCCTTTTTGCGCATACTATTCACGACGAACTTATCGATGAATTAGGTGAAGACGGTATTTCTATTCTAAGTGAAGACGCCTATTATCGCGATCAATCTCATTTGTCGATGTCTGAACGTGAACAAACAAACTATGATAATCCCAGTGCCTTTGAACATGACTTGTTAACTGAGCACTTAAAAAATATCACTGAAAATAAATCTATCGACGTGCCTATTTACTGTTATAAAACGCATACACGTTTAAATGAAACACGGGTATTTACACCAACGAAGATTGTGCTTGTTGAAGGTATTTTACTGCTTTCAAACAAAGCACTTAGAGATCAGTTTGATATAAAAGTCTACATGGACACGCCACTTGATATTTGTTTAGTTCGACGAATTAAACGTGATTTAACCGAGCGAAATAGAAGTGTTGAGTCGGTAACAAATCAATACTTAGAAACGGTTAGACCTATGTATTATCAATTTATTGAACCCTCTAAAGCATGGGCTGATATAGTGATCACACGAGGCGGAAAAAACAGAATGGCGATTGAAGTACTTAAAGCAAAAATTCGTCAACTGTCAAAATTACCACTACAAAAATAACAATAACAATAACAATAACAATAAAAAATATTAAGGGGTATGTATGGATTTTGCCGCATTTAGAGGGGTAATAGGCATATTTGTTTTATTAGCCATTGCCTATGGAATTTCTAAAAGTAGAAAGGACATTAATTTTCGTACGGTAGGTTTTGCATTTTTGCTGCAACTATTACTTGGTGCGTTTGTTTTATATGTCCCCTTTGGCAAAGACGTATTGACTACGATTACTTCAAGTGTTCAAAGTGTTATTGATAGTGCCAAGGTCGGTATTAACTTCCTCTTTGGTGGCTTAGGCACAGACGCTATGTACGAGAATGGTGTTGGTTTTGTCTTTGCTGTACGTGTTTTACCTAATATTATTTTCTTTTCTTCATTAATCGCCGTACTTTATTATCTTGGCATTATGCAGTGGGTTATTAAAATTATTGGTGGTAGTTTACAAAAACTGTTAAAAACCAGTAAACCCGAGTCACTATCAGCGACTGCCAATATCTTTGTTGGTCAAACAGAAGCCCCCTTAGTTGTTCGACCTTATATTGCTAAAATGACTCAGTCTGAACTATTTGCCATTATGGTTGGTGGCTTAGCCTCTGTTGCTGGTTCTATTATGGCGGGTTATGCGGGTTTAGGCATAGAGCTTAAATACCTAATCGCGGCGTCGTTTATGGCGGCACCGGGTGGCTTACTGATGGCTAAAATTATTTGCCCTGAAACAGAGCCTGAAAAAATTGTTCAAGACTCGATAGACTTTGATGAAGGCGATGAAAAGCCTGCTAATGTTATTGATGCTGCTGCATCTGGCGCGGCATCTGGATTAAAACTAGCGGTGAATGTGGGTGCGATGCTATTAGCTTTTATTGCTTTAATTGCTCTCCTCAATACCATTGTTGGCGGTATTAGTGGTTTATTCGGCTACGATAATATTACCATCGAACTTATTTTAGGCTACGTGTTTGCTCCCTTCGCTTTCATTATTGGTGTACCTGTTAATGAAATGCTACAAGCAGGTAGTTTTATCGGCCAAAAAGTTGTGGTCAATGAATTTTTTGCTTATGTTAATTTTGTTGAAATTAAAGATACACTTTCACCGGTAACCCAAGCCATCGTCACCTTTGCATTGTGCGGCTTTGCTAACTTATCTTCCATCGCAATTTTGTTAGGTGGTATTGGTTCAATGGCGCCTAGTCGCCGACGTGATATCGCACGCCTTGGTATGCACGCAATGTTAGCGGCAACCTTAGCTAATTTAATGAGCGCAGCTATTGCTGGCGTATTCATTTCTTTATAAATAATTGATAGGAAAATAAACGTTATGTCTGACCTTAAAGCCATCGCTCAACGCGCACTTTCGTTAATTGATTTGACAAGTTTAACCGATAGCGAAACAGAAGAAGAAATTATAGCCTTGTGTCAACAAGCAAATTCTATCGGTGGCGTCACTGCTGCTATCTGTATTTTTCCTCGCTTTGTGCCTTTGGCAAAAAAGACGTTAAAAGCGCAACAAACACCACAGATAAAAATTGCTACCGTCACTAACTTCCCGCACGGTAATGATGATATAGATATCGCATTAGCTGAAACACAAGCCGCTGTCGCATACGGCGCCGACGAAGTCGATTTAGTTTTTCCTTACCGAGCACTAATGGAAGGTAATGAAGCGATTGGTTTTGATATGGTCAAAGTGTGTAAACAAGCTTGTGGTGAATTTGCTAAGTTGAAGGTGATTATTGAAACGGGTGAGCTTAAATCACCTGCGTTGATTGAACATGCCAGTGAAATTGCTATTAATGCCGGTGCTGACTTTATCAAAACCTCAACGGGGAAAGTTGCGGTAAATGCAACACCAGAAGCCGCAAAAATAATGCTTGAAGTGATAAAAAACAAAAATATCAATGTCGGTTTTAAACCCGCAGGTGGTGTTAAAAACGCAGAAGATGCAGCCGTTTATCTTGCTTTAGCCGATAGTATCTTAGGCAGTGAGTGGGCTGATAATAACCACTTTCGCTTTGGTGCAAGTAGCTTACTTAACAGTTTACTTGACACACTAGGACACAGCACAGAAAATACCTCAGCAACTAACTACTGATCTCCTTTGATAAAGAAGTAACTCATGGCACAACTGTATTTTTATTATTCATCAATGAATGCGGGTAAATCTACTCATTTGCTGCAATCGTCTTATAATTATAGAGAGCGCGGCTTAACTACCGCAATTTATACGGCGCAAATTGATGACAGATTCGCCAAAGGCAAAGTCGCTTCGCGCTTAGGTATAGACGCAGATGCTTTCTTATTTGATGATAGCATCAATATGTTTACTGAAATAAAAGATAAACATCAAGCCGCTAAAATAGATTGCGTACTGATTGATGAAGCACAGTTTTTGTCAACTGAACAAGTTAAGCAGTTAACGGATGTTGTCGATCTCTTACATATTCCCGTGTTAGCCTACGGAATAAGAACTGACTTTCTTGGTGAAACTTTTTCAGGCAGCGCTGCCCTTCTTGCTTGGGCCGATAAGTTAGTCGAATTAAAAACAATTTGCCATTGTGGCCGCAAAGCTAATTTTGTTATCAGACAAGATGAAAATGGTGTACCTGTAAAAGTAGGTCAACAAGTAGAAGTTGGCGGCAATGAACGTTATGAGCCATTATGCAGAGCCCATTTTAAACAGTTGGTCTGGTAAATATCTAGATTAAAGCACTTATTGCTAACAATATATTCAGCTAAATTTCCTCTATACCTTTAAAAAACAAGGAATATTCCATGTCAGTTTTTGAAAGCTCTCATCCTCTGGTTAAACACAAAGTCAGTTTACTACGCGATAATAACATTTCAGTTAAAGCCTTTCGAGAATTAACCAAAGAGATATCAATGTTATTAACGGTTGAGGCCACTCAACACCTTAGTATTAAAAATATCCCATTAACTTGTTGGTCTGGCGAAATTTCAGTGCCAACTCTTGCTGATAAACAACCCACACTGGTACCCATTCTACGTGCCGGTTTAGGTATGCTTGAAGGCTCACTGTCAATACTGCCATGTGCAAAAATAAGTGTTGTCGGTATACAACGTAATGAAGACACATTAGCGCCAGAAAGTTATTACGAGAATATTATCTCTGATATAGAAAGTCGAACAGCGATTATTATTGATCCTATGCTAGCGACTGGCGGCACAGCATTAGCAACCATAGATCTATTAAAGGCATCGGGATGTAAAACAATCATTGCACTATTTTTGGTCGCTGCCCCTGAAGGTATAAAATTGCTTGAGGATGCTCATCCGGATGTCACGTTAACGATTGGTGTGATAGATGAGAAACTTAACGAACAAGGTTATATTTTACCGGGTCTGGGCGATGCCGGTGATAAAATCTTTGGTACGCTGTAATTAATGCGACTTGCTTAAACTAATCACTTTTTTAATAAGTGATTAGTTAGCAAGATATTACCTATATCGGCATTGTTTATAACGGCCTTATTTAATAAATAACCGGTGGTAATTCAGGACTTTCTTCAGAATAAGTGATCGCTTGTTTAAATTGCTCTGCGGCTAACAGCGCTGAATTTTCGTCTTTGGCGTGTACACGAGCGATGACTTCACCACTATTAACCTGAACCCCAAGCGGTAAAATTCTATCGAAGCCAACACTGTGATTAACTTTTTGTTTTGGCGCAGTTCTTCCGCCGCCTAATCCCACCACTGACATACCAATATCTCGAGTGTTCATTTGAGCTAAATAGCCATGTTGACTGGCTTTAACTTCCATAATAATGGCCGCTTTATTCATTGAGCCCCATGGGTTTTCAACAAAATCTTTTGGCCCGCCTAACGCCGCTATCATCCGCTCAAATATTTCAGCTGCTTGACCTGAATGAAGGGCTTTGTCAATTTTAAGGTAAGCGGTTTGCTCATCGCTGGCTAAGCCCGAATTCACAAGCATCGCACAGGCTAATGTTTTAACGACTTTATGTAAACGAGGTTCGCGTTGTTTACCCGTCAGATATTTAGCGGTTTCATACATTTCAATGGCATTACCGGCACTGGTGCCTAATACCTGATTCATGTCAGTAATGATCGCTTGAGTATTAACCCCTGCACCATTGGCGACACTAGAAATACTATCGGCAAGCGCTTTAGCATCTTCAAGAGATGACATCATCGCGCCATTACCCACTTTGACATCCATCACTAAAGTATCAAGACCTGCCGCAAGTTTTTTAGATAAAATTGAAGCGGTTATCAGTGGAATAGATTCAACCGTCGCGGTCACATCACGAATACCATAAAGGCGTTTATCTGCTGGCGCTAAATTATCTGTTTGAGAAATAATGGCTACGCCCACGTCTTTAACAATACGCTTAAACTCGCTAATTGTTGGTTCTACATTAAAACCGGCAATACTTTCTAATTTATCTGATGTACCTCCGGTATGCCCTAACCCTCTACCTGAGATCATTGGCACATAAGCGCCACACGCAGAAACAATAGCAGCTAACATAAAGCTGACTTTATCACCTACGCCACCCGTAGAGTGTTTATCAACGATAGGGGCATCATAGCCCTCCCAAGAGAGCACATCACCCGAGTTCATCATGGCGGTGGTGAGCGTTACTTTTTCTTCAACCGATAATCCTTGCTGAAAAATTGCCATCGCCATTGCACCGACTTGGCTGTCAGAAAAGCTACCATCAACTAAACCATTAACAAAATCGTGAATTTGGCTTTGATTGAGAATTTTACCATCGCGCTTAGTGCGAATAATTTCTTGGGGTAATATCATTGATGGATATCCTTAAATGTCCAATAAATATTTTGGCGTAAAAGCATCAGGTAAAAGCTCAGCGACACTCCACACTTGTTGTTTGTCTTTGTGATTAAACGCTATCACAGGTGCTGATTGTTCAAAAAATTCAGCAATAACCTGTCGGCAAGCGCCACACGGAGGTGTCATTTTTTCTTGCTCGGTATATATAACGATCATTTGAAAACTTTGCTCACCCTTTATCACGGCATGGCTTATGCAATTTCGTTCTGCACAGACAGTTAAACCGTAAGAGGCATTTTCAACATTACACCCTTGGACAATCGTACCGGAAGTGGTTAAAGCCGCAGCACCGACATGAAACTTACTATAAGGCGCATAAGCTTTTAAATAAGCTTCTTTAGCGGCTACTTTTAATTCTGCAGGTATTTCTATGGTATTTTTATTCATTATTGTAAAAATTCAAGAGTAATGTAGACCTGTGAGAATACCATAGCTGACCAAGTGGTCAAGTAATGCATTTAAGGTATCACTTACATGGCTAAATTTTTTGTAAAAAAAAACCCTTTAGTAAACTAAAGGGTTTATATTTCAATAGATTACAGTGTGGTTAGAACTTGTAGCTAACACCCACTTTTATACGCCATGCAGAATCAGTCGTATAAAATTTATTGTCTGCGTAACTACCATCATCATTTTGTGAGATAGAACGGCCATATACATATTGTCTTGTTGCTGGGTCAACAGTAAATTCAACTAACTCTTGAGTACCGAAGTCGCTTCCGTATACTTTACCTTTGCTGCTATCTACAAGATTTAATAGATTATCAACCGTTAAGTAAACCATACCCTTGTGGCCTTCTTTAAACCCTGGGATTTCTTGACGAATGCTTAAATCAAGTGTTGTTACCCATGGAGTAGTTATTACGCCTTTTGGTAAGTAACCACCGGCATATTTATCTAAACCTAAGTCGTTAATCGCTTCAAAGAAGTTAGCTTCATTTTCCGCTGAACTGAAAACAACGTTAGTATCACCTGGTGTAGGAATATAAGGTAAGAACGAATCGTTAGTAGTACCAGGGCTTAATAAACCATAAGGGTCGCTACCTGGGCCACTTCTTCCATCTACGTCAGTACCGTCAGCATAGAAAGTTACTGGCTTGCCTGAACGGCGTTCGAAGAACAAGTTGATATTAGTTTTGTAACCTGCAACAAATTCAGTTTCATAACCTAAGTTAACAACAAATCTGTGTTCTGTTTCAAAACCAGAACGACCTACTACAGCGTCATTACGGTTAATCACCGTATTATAGCCAAAGTTACTGCCTGCTGTAGCACTTGTACTTGTGTGTGCATCAGTTACATCTTGGTTAGTGTATGACGTTGTTAATCTAACACCACTGTCCCAATCTTTGTTCAAAACAACGCTGAAGATTTTAGAACGACCATCTTTACCGGCATTTGTTAACATTAAGTCAGTAATTGAACCATCGGCATCATCATAAATAGTACGACCGCCATCTGCTGTCGTGCCATCTTCATCACCCAACAAACTTGCATCTTGCCAAAAAGCAGTATTCTCTGACTTTTTGTATAAGTATTCTGTGGTTAATAAAAAGTCTTCACCTAATACCGGAATATCGAAGCGGTAATCAAGAGCTATCTGGTAGCGCCAATCAGAAGGTAAATCAAAGTTTGGATCAACAAAGTTTGTGCCAGCAAATGTGGTTGAATTAGCTACTGTGTCTTTATCTTCTTGACGTGGACCGCTAATATCTACATTTTCAAAGGTACCGTTTTCAAAAACTTTACCGATTCCAACGCCAGGGTTTGAATAAGAGTTAGATACCCAAACTGTTGGTTGACCACCAGAATAACGACCAACACCACCGCGAACGATAAGGTCATCACTTGCATCCCACTTAATACCAAAGCGTGGTAAGAAAATACCCGTACCGTCTAAGTTGTCAGTATTGTCATAACCTGTACGTGCTTGAGATTGTTCGTTATAGGTAGGTATGTCGCTAGACGCTAACATTTCGTATCTTAAACCCATGTCGATAGTAATATCGTCATTGAACATCCATTCATCTTGAATGTAAAAAGCATGCTCGTCACGAACAAATGAAGCGGCTGCGTCATTTGCATCTAAGCTCGTTGCATTTTGGTAGATAACTCTGTTTGCCACTTTATTTTCAAAGTCTTCAATACTACCAAAACGGTAATCGCCTTTGGTGTTTTGTAAAAACAAGTTAAAAATGTCTAAACGCTTAAACTGGTAACCAAAAGTTAAACTGTGATCGCCCACTAGGTAATCACCGTCTAAAGCCATGATAAAAGTCTTTTTATGTAAATCGTTAGAATGGCGAGAGTGATCTGCACCAATTGCGATATCACCAGAATCAGCTTGAATAACAGTGTCAGAATAATCACCTAATGAAGCTTGAGTTGTTGGGTTATCAAGGTAAGTTAGGCTAAGTTGAGTTGAAAAATCGTCATTCCAATCAGAATAAAGTTTAAACGCGTAGTTGTTTAATTCTTCAGTTCTGTCATACCAATGTGATGATAAACGTAATTCGCCACCATAAGTAGACTGGTTACGTGTACTGTTACCTTTAGTATATTGGTAAGTAAACGCTGAACGATGATCATCGTTAATGTTCCAATCGAGTTTCAACAATAATTTTTCATCGTCTACTTTAGGAGATAAATCCCATTCGCCTGGCTCTACGCCGTAGACTTCACGAGCAATTCTTTGTACTTCTAAAACATCAGCAACGCTGGCATCAGCAGAGTTAGGTACGTTAGCGCCATCTGGTCCCCACTCAACAGTTGATGTTGCTTCGTAATATTCGTATGAAGCGAAGAAAAACAATTCATCTTCAATAATAGCGCCACCAAGGGTTGCACCAAAAGTTGTTTCATCAAAATCTAATGGTGCTTCGTCTGTACCATTTTTAGGTGTGCCGGCCATGCCGTCATTTTGAGTTTCATAAAAGAATGAACCTGATAACTCGTTGGTACCTGATTTTGTTACTGCGTTAATCTTAGCGCCTTGGAAGCCGCTGTCTTTTGCATTGAAAGGAGTAACATCGATAGTTACCTGTTCAATCGCGTCAAGAGAAATAGGTGAACGCGTTGTAGGGTAACCATTGGCATTCAGACCAAAGTCATCATTTTGGCTAATACCGTCAACACTGATGCTGTTAAATCTTGGGTTAGTACCGGCAACACTTAACTCGCCATCTTTAGAAGATAAAACGGCTAGAGGGTTGTTACGAACGATATCTTTGATATCACGGTCGAAACTTGGAGCATTAACAATATCATCAGCACCAAAATAACTGTTGCTACCAATATTATTAGAAAAAATCTTGCTACCTGTTACAGAAATACGTTCAACATCGTCTGCAGCTTCAAGTTTTGCATTTAAACGAAAGGTATCACCTAGTGTTAAAAAGATATCTCTGTAAACAGTAACACCTTTTTCATCAGTGATTTTAATCGTGTAAGGACCGCCTACGCGAAGACCTTTACTTGAAAAGTTACCAGCGTCGTTAGAAGTGGTAAGCGTTTTTGTGCCTGAAGGTTCGTGGATAATTTCAATTTTTGCGTTAACTGAAATAGCACCCGCTGAATTTTCAATACTACCTCGAATAGCGGAGGAGGTATCGTTTGCCATAGCAGAAGTCGATAAGCCAAGTGCAAAAATAACTGCACTTGAAATAAGTGAGAGACGTTGAGTGTTCATCGGTTATTCCTTGATTACGTTTTTAAGTGTTTACGAATTATTTTTTTTAGCAACCAAAAAACTTAACCAGTTGCTCTGTTTTTAATTTCGGATGAAATTAGACCAGATTTTTATTACACTTTCATTACATATTTTCAGAGTTTTTGAAATTCAAATAGTATCTGTTAGTGATTAAAAAGAAATCAACCAGAAAAGTATTTTAAAAAGCCTTAATAAACAACGGGATGCATCGTAAGCTTATGACTATCATTTATATTAATAACGAAGATGGCCTTTATATAAGATATTGTTATCTATAAACAGGTTTAAGGCTTTTTAGTTATAAGCTTAGTGAGCCAATTTAGATAAAAAACAGACCATAATAAACAATTAGCCATATATACATGGCCTTAAGCCAATTAATACTCATTATTTAACTAAATGTTTTTATATAGAGAAATTAAAAACATCAACTAAAGCACTAAAGTTCCCTTTCATATAAATGGCTAAACATTTATAGTAGAATTTCATTGAAAAATGGCATTTAGTGATTTAAATCAATGATAAAATAAAGATAAGTATAACAAACCATAAAAGTTAACTATTTGGTCAACAGATAGTATTAAAGTAAAATTATAATAACAATTTAACTTAAAAATGTTTTATTTATGCATTTTAAATATTGAGCAACTTAATGAAAAATAACAAAGAAATAAAAAAAACAGGGAATATTCGCGCACTAAGCCAGCACAAGATTTTAATAGCGGCTAGTACAGAATTTGTTTTACAAGGGTATAAAGGCGCTACGGTACAATCCATTGCCGATAGAGCAAGCCTACCTAAGGCTAATATACTTTATTATTTCAAGAATAAAGAAAATATATACCATGCCGTACTAGAACATACCCTACAAATGTGGGACGAAGGCATAGGTGATATAAATCCTGAAGACGGTCCTAAAGCAGCTATTGAAAAATTTATTGAAGCAAAAGTAAGGATGTCTTTTAAACACCCTGAATCTTCAAAGATATATGCCATGGAGATTATTCAAGGTGCACAACATTTGAAAGATTTTGCTCGTACCTATCAAAGAAAATGGGTGAGAGAGAAAGCACAACTATTCCAGCAATGGATAGATAATGGAGAAATGCGCGATGTTAACCCTACTCATTTAATTTTTCTTATTTGGTCAGCAACTCAACACTATGCCGATTTTGAAACACAAATTTTAACGATTATGAATAGAGCGGATTACGAAGATGAAGATGTTGAAGATGTCATCGCTTTTCTAACTGACATGATTTTACGTGGCTGCGGTTTACACTAACGTTGATATAATCATCGACACTTAACCTATTACTTAACATTAGCACTAACTTATATGAGTAGAACACAAGCACAGCCTCTTAAAATAGCAACATTTAATGTAAGTATGGAGGCTTTAAACTATCAGTCTGCGCTGAGTTCTGAGGCTCCTAATATTTCAAATAACACCCTGCAAATAGCCATAGACAGTGATCATCAACAAATTAAAAATATTGCAGAAATTATTCAGCGTAATAACCCAGACATTCTGTTACTGAATGAATTTGATAATCAAGATAATAGCAACAATAACCACCACCACGCCCTAAAGACTTTCATTAAACGTTATTTGAACAAAAGCCAAAATGGACAAAAAGAAATTGATTTTCCTTATTTTTATCAAGGACCCGTTAATACGGGTGTCAATTCAGGCTATGATCTAGATGGCGACGGTAAACAAGGTGTTTTGCCGGGTGATGGTTTTGGTTACGGACATTTTTCAGGTCACTTTGGTTTGGTACTCTTGTCAAAGCACCCGATTAATAGTAACGCTATTCGTACCTTCCAGTACTTTAAGTGGCGAGATATGCCTAACGCCCTTCAACCTTTAGATCCTAAAACCTCGACATCTTGGTTTAGTGATGAAGCTTGGCAAAACATGCGTTTATCTTCTAAATCTCATTGGGATATTCCGGTTGAGGTTAATGGGCAAGTCGTTCATATTTTAGCAAGCCACCCTACACCGCCGATATTTGATGGTCCAGAAAATAGAAATGGTAACCGTAATCATGATGAAATTCGTTTTTGGGATGATTACATTTCGCCAGAAAAATCAGCATACATTTACGATGACAAGGGTCAAAAAGGAGGTTTGAAATCCCTTGAACCTTTTGTTATTTTGGGTGATCTTAATGCATCTAATGTTGAGGGTGATGCGTTGAATTCGGCCATATCAAGCTTACTAAATAATGATAAAATTCAAGATGCATTACCCCAAAGTGAAGGGGGAAAACAGCACAGTAAAAATAACGAACATGCAAATTACCATACGGCCTCCTGGCGAATGAGAGCCGATTACGCGTTACCATCGAAATATGGATTAGTTATTGAAAAATCAGGCGTTTACTGGCCAACAGAAAATGAAGAAACTTTTAGGTTAATAAAAAACAGAGCAGCATCTTCCGATCACCGTATGGTATGGATTGACCTGTTACTGAAGACTAAAGAGTCATCTGAAATAATCACCAACCCTTATTAATTATTAACACTTATATAAGAAGATAAAAATGAAAAAACTCCTATCTGCTGTTAGCATTATACTTGCATTAACAGCCTGTCAAACGATTGATAATGACTCAACAGCAATGCTTTTAAATACAGAGACTGCTAAGAATATTCCTTCACCAAAAAATATCATTATGGTGATAGCTGATGGCATGGGTCCCGCTTATACAACATCGTACCGATACTTTAACGACGACCCAACAACTGACATTGTAGAAGAAACAGTATTTGACCGTTTACTTGTTGGCTCAGCTAGTACTTATCCGGCAAGTGTTTCTGGTGTTGTCACTGATTCCGCCGCTGGTGCTACTGCACTTGCCACGGGTTATAAAACTTACAACGGCGCAATTGCTTTAGACGTGAATAAAAATAGCGTTGAAACTGTACTTGAATTTGCCAGAAAACAAGGCAAAAAAACAGGTGTTGTCGTAACATCACAAATAAATCATGCGACCCCTGCTGGATATTTAACACATAATGAAAGCAGAAATAATTATAATGCTATTGCCGATAGCTATATAGATAACGGTATAAAAGCAGATGTCTATTTTGGGGGAGGCTGGAAATACTTTATACGTGAAGATAGAAATTTAATTGAAGAATTTAAAGCGTCAGGATTTCAGTATATTGATAACTACAACGCCTTAAACACGCTTAAAGCAGATATGCCTGTTATTGGTCTTTTTGATGATACTGGTTTACCGTCAGCCTTAGATGATAGTGACCCATATCGTTTATCCGCCATGACTAAAGTTGCAATTAAACAACTAGAAAATAGTAAAGGTTATTTTATGCTCGTTGAAGCTAGTCAAGTAGATTGGGCTGGTCACTCTAATGATATAGCAACGGCGATGGCTGAAATGTCAGATTTAGCTAAAACGATGGAGTACTTAGAAGAGTACGTAAAACAAAACCCTGATACGTTAGTTATATTAACAGCTGATCATAGTACGGGTGGTTTAACCGTTGGTGCACGTGGCAAGTATGAGTGGCACCCTGAAGTTTTACGCACAATGAAAAGTTCGCCAAGCACAATAGCTAAACAGTTAGCTAACAGCCAAATAACACAACAAGAATTAAGTAAATTGCTTAACTTCGATGTAACAAATAGCGAAGTTGAACAAATTGAAGCGGCGAAAATATTTGCAGTTGAGGAAATTGCTACTTACAAATCACTTGATGAACAAGAAAAACTAAAGACTAAAGAGCCCACCATGAATAACATCATATCAAGTGCAATTAAAAACATTATAGATATTAGAACAAACACTGGCTGGACATCAGGCGGCCACACCGCAATTGATGTTCCTTTACATACACTAGGTAAAAGCAGTGAAGTCTTAAAGGGCAAGGTTGATAATACCGACGTAGCTAAACAAATATTTTTATTACTCGGTAAAAAGTAACCTCCACGTTAATAATATAACAACGGCTAATGAAAATTAGCCGTTTTTTTTGTGTTCAAAAACTACACTCCCTGCTATAAAACCTCTTTATCTCATCAATAAATATTTTATTGATTAAACGTTTATCCATGCCATTGCTACCTTATTTTATGTGAATAACTCAGCTAGAAAGAGTCGCTAAAAATCCTTTGTTGTTTGTTAATCTCCCTCAAACAACTTAATCAAAGTAACCCCAACCCCCCTGTATTAGCTTCGTTAAAGCATTCTTGCCTATCTATAACGATAAAGTTTAACTCGTTATTACTTTTATTATTTATAAAGAGTCTAGTGCTAAGTGACCATTCACTTCGCAACACGTGCAGGGTTATTAGAGTTACCCTTGCGGCTAATCAAGGGGTTACTGGGGTTATCAAATAACTAAACGAGGAGTTATCAGGGTTGTCATGCTATTGCTATCCGGGGTTGCTGGAGTTACACTTAAGGGCGTTAATTAAAGAGGCAAAAACAATGAAATACCCTATCGCATTAAAGAAAATAATTGGCGTTGAAAACTACAAAACATACGTCCCTGACTTACCCGGTTGTGTAGGTAATGGTGAGAGTATTGATGTCTCTTTAAACAATATTAATGACAGCATCGCTGCACATCTTTCTATATTGGCCGAATATGGTGAAGCCATCCCACACGCTACAACGATTGAAAATCATCTGACAGCCTATCCAAATGTTATTTGGTGTATTCTTGATATCGATATAACACCCTATTTAGGGAAAAGTCATAAAATCAATGTCACCTTACCGGAGTTGTTGATTAAACAAATTGATAACCGAGTCAGTAAGTCTTCCACTTATAAAACACGTTCCGGCTTTATCGCAAGCGCGTGTATCAGTGAGTTAAATAAATAAGAGTTTTCCCTGAATTATTATTTATAAATTATGGAAAAATAAGAAAGAGTAAGACTTAACAAGGTTCATGGTGATAAACACTGCAAGATTAGTTGTGAGGATTGTTAAAGGGAGTGCATTAAATTGATAATAGTCTTTTATCGTTAGACTTTTTTCGTAAGGATAAAAGCCTGATAATTATCTATTAATAAACCAAGCAATAAATCAGTTAAGGCACTCACTTATTGCTTGTTCTATCTATAATTTAAAATAAAACTAGTCGCTAAAGCCGTGCCGTTATCGACGATACATTAATGTTTGAACTGGCTTTATTGATATCTGTTTCAAAACCGAGTTGAGCAATCATTGGAATTGGAATAAGTGTTTTGAGTTCAGCTATATTTTCAGCGAGATAATTCATTGGCTCAACGCAGTTTGCTACCCAACCAATACAATCAAGACCATCGGCAACTATCGCTTCATAGGTGAGAACCGCATGATTTAAACACCCTAGTTTCATATTCACCACCAATATTACCTGCTGTTTTGTCTGCTGTACGAACTCAGATAAAAACCTACCTTTACCTAAAGGTAGTCGCCATCCCCCTGCACCTTCAGTGATAACAATATCGCAAGCCCTAGCAATAATTCGCTCGTAACCCGCATTTATATCAGCGAGTTTAATGTCAACATTCATTAAATTAGCGGCGATGTGTGGCGCTATTGCCGGTTCAAATGCAATAGGGTTAATTTCACTAATACCTTGTCCACAGTTTGCTTGCTGCAACAATAATTGTGCATCTTCATTGACCAGTATTTCACCCTGCGCTGTATGCTTAAGCTCACACCCTGCAGATATAGGTTTAAATACAGCAACTTGATAATCTTTTTTAACTAAGGCTGCGGTGAGTATTTGCGCAAAATAGGTTTTTCCAGCATCAGTATCTGTGGCAGTAATAAAAATTTTAAGCATTTAATTTTACCATAATTGCAGAATACACCTTATAAGTCGCCGGATAAATACCACTAGGCTCTTGAAAGTCTTGATAGCAATTAGTCATCTTTTGCCATTTATCTTTACCCGCTAAACCCTTGCCTTGCTGTTTAGGGACATGGTTTGCGCCTAGCCCTTTCAACTCTCGCGCTAGATGTATAACATTTTGATATTCTAATACTAAGTCTTGAGTTTTTTGTTCAAGTAATTTACATGAGGCCTTATCAAAAATAGCTTTTAGGTTTGCATCTGTTTTAAAGTCAATCACGTGCTGTTCATCATCGACTTGTGCCCAAGATGATTTTAACTCATGTAATGTGCCATCGAGTAAGGTGGAAAATATAAACAATCCTCCTGGTTTGAGCACGCGTAAAATTTCTTCAATAATATCATCGAGTGGATCACACCACTGAATAACCAAATTAGAATAAATAACATCAATTGTGTTGGCTTTAAAAGGCAGGTAATACGCATCAGCTTCTAACCAGCAGATTTCCTTACTGCGGTTTTCTTGAGCAAAAGACAGCATTTTAGCGGAGATATCAACGCCAATAGTTTGTTGAAATTTACTGGCAAGAATGTCAGTAAAAAAACCGGTACCTGAGCCTAAGTCGACGACAGTTAGATCTGAACGGTTGGGTAATAAAGACATTAAGTGCTTACCCGTATAGCGTTGTAATCGAGATGAAATATCATACGACTGACTCGCTAAGCCAAATGACTTGGCTATTTTAATTCTGTTTAACACTTCAGGCATTAACGTAAAACCTCATTCAAACAATTAGCTAAGTAATTGATATCGCATTCTTTATGGTTAGCAGTAATAGTAACGCGTAACCTTGAGCTGTTTTTAGCAACCGTTGGTGGGCGTATCGCGGTTAGCCAAATACCTCTGTTTTTCAAATGTTGACATATTTCTAGTGTTCTTTTTTCGCTGCCAATAACAATAGCGTGAATAGAAGAGGATGACGGAATTATTGTTATTTGACTATCAAGTTTATTTGATAAAAGCGCGCTCAATTCAAAAATATTATCTCTGCGCCAAGACTCTTTTTGAGCAAGCTTGATACTAGTTTTTGTCGCCCAAGCAACGGCGGGGGAAATCGCGGTTGAATAAATATAATGACGAGAAAAATTGACTAAGTAATCATAAACATCTTCATCACAAGCGATAAATGCACCACTAGTGGCTAAAGCTTTGCCAAAAGTTGCCATTACTATATCGACCTGACCAAAGCTACTACTGCCCTGACCGGCATGACCAATAATTCCAATACTGTGTGCATCATCCATGTAAAGCATAGCTTGTTGCTGCTGAGCAATCATAATTAACTGGCTAACGTCTGCGCGATCGCCATCCATGCTAAAAATACCTTCAGAAATAATCAGTTTATTGTCAACAGGACTTTTCGCTAAATATTGTTCAAGTTGCTGATGATTATTGTGTAAATATCGCTTCACTGAAGCTTCACTAGCCAGAGCACCATCAATTAAAGAGGCGTGACTTAACTTGTCTAGAAAAAATTGGCAGTCTTTTTTACCCAAGGCTTGTAATACACCGGAATTAGCTGCAAAACCACTGCTATAAAGTAAGCACCGTGGTTTATTTAACCACTGACAAACTTCATCTTCTAAAGCTTGGTGTGCATAATGAAAACCGGTAATTAAACTGGAAGCACTTGCGCAACTGCCGTATTTATCGACACCTTCTTGCCAGGCTTTATTTATTGAAGGGTGATGATTTAAGCCGAGATAATCATTAGAAGAAAAATTTAAATAGCGTTTTCCTGCAACAACCACCTCTCGGCCATTTTGCTCGCTTATACATTGGCGTTGGCGATATTGTGATTTTTCTTTTTGCTGAGCGACTTGCTCAGCAATAAAGTTAAAAGACATAAATTTCAGCTTGGCTCTTGATCAGTAAATAAACGTTAAAGCGCAGCGTCGTAAAAAAGTTCTTTATTTTGCTGATTGACAACGGCAGTCGTTATTTTTTGCTCAGTCTCAATATCATCGGTGGCCACTGTTTCAGTATTAATGCCCAATTTTGCAAATAACTGCATATCTTTATTGGCTTCAGGGTTGCCTGTAGTTAACAACTTACAACCGTAGAATATTGAGTTGGCACCGGCTAAGAAACACATTGCTTGCATTTGTTCGTTCATTGCATCGCGCCCAGCTGATAAACGCACATGGCTTTTAGGCATCATAATACGTGCAACCGCTATACAACGAACAAAATCAAAAGCTTCTAAATCGTCAACATCTGCGAGTGGTGTTCCGGCAATTTTTACCAGCATATTAATTGGAACACTTTCAGGATGTTTAGGTAAGTTAGCCAATTGTGCTAAAAATGACGCTCTGTCTTGAGCATTTTCGCCTAAACCAACAATACCACCACTACAAACTTTCATTCCCGAATCACGGACGTTTTGCAGTGTATCTAATCGGTCTTGATAGCTGCGTGTGGTAATAATAGAGTTATAATGTTCAGGAGAAGTATCTAAGTTGTGGTTATAATAATCTAACCCAGCTTCTTGTAATTCATCGGCTTGACCTCCGTTAATCATGCCTAATGTCATACAGGTTTCTAAGCCAAGTGCTTTAACACCTTTGACCATCTCTAACACAAAGGGCATATCACGAGCTTTTGGATTTCTCCAACCTGCCCCCATACAAAAACGCGTTGACCCTTGGTCTTTCGCTACCTTTGCTGCTTCTAATACTTTTTCAACTTCCATCAAACGTTCTTTTTGAACATCAGTATTATAGCGTGCACTTTGCGAGCAATATTTACAATCTTCAGGACAAGCACCTGTTTTGATTGACAATAAGGTACTAACTTGTACTTCATTAGGATTAAAGTGTTCACGATGAACGGTTTGAGCTTGAAACATAAGGTCACTAAAAGGTCGAGCAAACAATGCTTCCACTTCTGCTATTGACCAATCATGACGAGGTATATTCGTTTGTGACATGTGAAACCTTTACTGTAAAATGTAAATGTGAAAATTGCATCGCTAAATATTAGCAGGTAATCTATACGCCAGTCATTAATTGTCAACATAAAAAACATTGCAAGCTTTACATATGAACAAAAAACATACAGATTTAATCGATTTTGATAAGAAACATGTTTGGCATCCCTACACATCGATGTCAAACCCTCTGCCCTCATACTTAGTTGAATCGGCCAAGGGCGTTTATATAAAGTTAGCTACGGGTGAAGAACTTGTTGATGGTATGTCGTCCTGGTGGTCTGTTTTACACGGATACAATCATCCAAAGTTAAATCAGGCGCTTGTTGATCAAACACAAAAGATGGCACATGTTATGTTTGGGGGCCTAACGCATGAACCCGCTATTAACTTGTGTAAGAAGCTCATTGAGATCACACCAGAGCCGCTACAAAAAGTTTTTTTATCAGACTCTGGCTCTGTATCGGTAGAAGTTGCCATAAAAATGTCATTACAGTATTGGCACAGTCAGGGCAAAAGTGAGAAGCATAAATTATTGACCGTTAAAAATGGTTATCATGGTGATACTTTTGCCGCAATGTCGGTATGCGATCCTGTTAATGGTATGCACCAAATTTTTGAAAGTGTATTAATGAAAAACATTTTCGCTCCTGCGCCACAGTGTGATTTTTATCAACCTTGGGATAACTCTGAGTTAGCGCCCTTAAAAGCCTTATTTGCACAACACCATAATGATATTGCAGCCTTTATTATTGAACCTATTGTCCAAGGTGCTGGTGGTATGCGCTTTTATCATCCTGAGTATTTAAAAGCTTGTCGCGCCTTATGTACGCAATATCAGGTGTTATTTATTGTTGATGAAATTGCTACGGGTTTAGGCCGTACAGGAAAATTGTTTGCTTGTCATTGGGCGGATATAAGTCCTGACATTATGTGTTTAGGAAAAACCCTGACCGGCGGTTATATGACCCTGGCAGCAACTTTGTGTACGCAAGAAATCGCAAAGACCATCAGTGATGGAGAAGCCGGATGTTTTATGCACGGCCCAACGTTTATGGCTAATCCGCTGGCTTGTGCGGTTGCAAATGCAAGTCTAGAGCTTTTGGCAACAGGAGAATGGCAACAGCAAGTGAGTTTTATTGAAGATTATTTAACGCGACACTTATTAGTGTTAAATCAACATTCAAGAGTAAAAAATGCCCGCGTCTTAGGCGGTATAGGTGTGGTAGAAACAAGGGTTGCGGTTAATATGGCAAAGATACAAAAAAGATTTGTTGAATTGGGTGTCTGGATCAGACCGTTTGGCAAGCTTATTTATATTATGCCGCCCTTTATTAGTGATGAACGGGCTTTAGCGAAACTTGTTAAGGCGATAAGCACGGTACTCGATGAGCAGCAGTGTTTTGAAGATTAACCGACACAGATTTGCTGTTAGGTAAAACGGCGTAGAATTATTAATAATCTTACGCCAAGTTAAGTTTCACTAATATATAGATGACCCAAGCAACCGTTATCGTTAGTAGCAGAACGATATTAAAATGCTTACTGTCTTGTTCTCTTCTAGTGCGATAGTGATCGACAACCAAACAAAGGTAACTACAAAGTGCACTTACCCAAAGCACGATATATAAATAGCCCGTTAATGGCGTTAACCAAAATTGCCTTATTTCGATATTTCTAAAGCGCAATAAACCATAATCTTGCTCTGGTGCAGCATAATAAGACATAACAATAGCAAAAATGAATAATATCCATCCGCTTAATGCCAAAGTTCGGCTTAAGAGAACCCAAAAATCTGTTGAATGTCGCCTGTTTTTTAATCCCAATATCATTGATTCAAACCCTCTAAAGTCAATATTACTGTTTTTTGTTTTTATATAGACCGGATCAGCAACTTTTACTTGTTAAACACCGCAGTAAAGGTAACATATCACACCTTAAAGTTAGTGCAAATAAATTCAGTATTCTACACTGGGTCTGTGCACCGACAAAATCTATGACAATAATTAAATAAAGAAAAGAGGTTGATAATGTCAGTTATCTCAATCACTGATGTACTTGCTGGTAAGTACCCAGTAAGTGAAGCAGTTACAGTACACGGATGGATCCGCACTCGCCGTGATTCTAAAGCAGGTATTTCATTCCTAGCGGTTCATGATGGATCATGTTTTGATGCGATTCAAGCTATCGCACCCAGTGATCTCGATAATTATCAATCAGAAATATTAAAATTGACTACGGGTGCTTCAGTTAAAGTCACCGGTATTTTGGTTGAGTCTCCGGGCCAAGGCCAATCTTTTGAAATTCAAGCAACTAAAGTAGAGATACTTGGTTTGGTTGATGATCCTGATACCTATCCTATGGCAGCAAAACGTCACAGCATTGAATTTTTACGAGAGCAAGCACATCTTCGTGCTCGTACTAATATGGGCGGAGCTGTTGCTCGTGTTCGTAATACGTTAGCTCAAGCGGTACATCGCTTTTTACACAGTAAAGGTTACTTTTGGATCAGCACGCCGTTAATTACTGGCTCAGATTGTGAAGGCGCTGGCGAAATGTTCCGTGTTAGTACGCTTGATATGGAAAACTTACCTCGCACCGATAAAGGTAATGTTGACTACGCTAAAGATTTTTTTGGTAAAGAAACTTTCTTAACCGTTTCAGGTCAATTGAACGTTGAGACTTATGCATGTGCCCTTTCAAAAGTTTATACTTTTGGACCGACCTTCCGTGCTGAAAATTCTAACACAACACGTCATCTTGCAGAATTTTGGATGATTGAACCAGAAATCGCTTTCGCTGATTTGTCTGATGCTGCTGACCTCGCAGAAGAAATGCTGAAATATGTCTTCCAAGCTGTGCTTGATGAACGTAGTGATGACATGAATTTCTTCCAACAACGCATTGATAAAACAGTTATTGACCGTATGAATTCTGTTATTAATAATGATTTTGTCCGTTTAGATTACACTGACGCTATTACAATATTAGAAAATTGTGATAAGAAATTTGAAAACAAAGTGGCTTGGGGTGTTGATCTTAATTCAGAGCACGAGCGTTACTTAGCCGAAGAACATTTTAATGGCCCAGTCGTGTTACAAAATTACCCTAAAGATATTAAATCATTTTACATGCGCTTAAATGATGATGGCAAAACCGTTGCTGCTATGGATATTTTAGCACCAGGTATTGGCGAAATCATTGGTGGTAGCCAACGTGAAGAACGTCTTGATGTACTTGATGCGCGTTTAGCCGAAATGAATTTAAACCAAGATGATTACAGTTGGTATCGCGATTTACGTCGTTACGGCACTGTTCCTCATTCAGGTTTTGGTTTAGGTTTTGAGCGTTTAGTGGCTTATGCTACCGGTATGCAAAACGTTCGTGACGTAATTCCTTTCCCAAGAACGCCAAACAACGCTGCGTTCTAGGCTAAGAATAATAATCCCATAAAAAAACCTCATTATTGAGGTTTTTTTATGGGTGAAATATCTAGTTTACTAAGTAAGTTCTTTTACCATAAAATATTTACAGCCTGTTTTTGGATAATTTTCTTGTACCCATTTTGTTTGATAACCCTGCTTTTCATAAAACGGCATTGCTTGAAAGTTCAGAGTATCAAGCATACTTAACGTACATCCCCTCGCCACTGCTGCAGTTTCAAGTTGTGCTAATATCTTAACACCCATTTTTTTACCACGAAGTGACTCGTCAACCCACAGCGTATTAATTAACAGCCAATTACCAAAGGTGCGTGCGGATGAACCAGCAATAATGTTACCTAGTTCGTCCTTTATTTGAATAGCTAATGGCTTTCGTTCGCTTACTTCCCAGTGCGCCCAATTGAAATCTGCAATTTTTTTATCTAAAAAATCTATTAGTGCTTGCTCAGGCGCATCCAAAATTTCAATATTCATCGCTCCCCCCCCTTTATTTTACAAATATGAAACATGAGACGTTAAGCTTTTAGCGGGTTTAATAGGACGATCGTTTTCGGCGGTGCCTATGTAAACAAATCCAATAATATCATTATCTTGGTCTATTCCTAAACCACGTTTTACTGAAGGATCGTAGCTAAAGTCACCCGTTCGCCACACAGCGCCATAACCTAAACTAAAGGCAGCCATTTGCATAGCATGGGCACAACAACCTGCTGCGATTGCTTGTTCAAATTTAGGCACTTTGTCGTGCGCTTGATACCGCGTGCTAACAACGATAATTAACGGTGCACGATACGGCATATTTTTAGCTTTTTGTATTTTAGCTTCAGTAAACTGATGAACTTTAGCGACATCTTCAAATATCAGGCTTAACTTATCTAACCCTTGTTCTTTAACTAGGGTAAAAAACCATGGTGATAAACAACCGTGATCAGGAACACGCATTCCAGCGTTCAATATAAATTCAACATCGCTAGCAACAGGGGCTGGTGATATTAACCTAGGATTAGATTGTCGTTTTAATAATAATTCTTTGGCATTCATTAATTATAAAGACTCATGGGTAGTTTCAATACTAAGGATTATATACCCGTTATCCTTCAAAGTGCACGCGGATCCCTACATCTTGTTTAATAAACAACATAGATAATAATCAATACGGGTCAACCGACCTGCACAAAAAATCAAAGGCGTAACATATAATGAAAAAAGTTCGCTAATAACACATTTATTTACTAATCAGACTACATAAGTGATCAATAATTAAGTAGCATAGCCAGTAATTACAATTACATACTAACTGTGCCGGATATTATGACAGAACCCACATCGTTACCTAATGCTCCTGTAAAGCAAAGTGCTTTAAAACGAGTTACTTTAAAATTTTTTAGTTTATTAAATTCATTTAGAAAAATAATTATTAATGTTGTTTTTTTTCTGGTTTTATTTTTATTTATCGCGGCACTTGGCAGCGATGATGACAAGATCGTTGTTCCTAACAATACAGCCTTAGTGTTAAATCTTACTGGAGATATCGTTGAACAAAAGAATGCGATTGACCCGATGGATGCTTTAATATCAGAAGCCTTAGAAGAAAAAGAAAAAAACCCAGAAGTTTTACTTAGCGACTTATTGAATGTCATTGAAAGAGCAAAAAATGACAGCCGTATAGAAATGATCGTATTACAGCTTCAAGGACTTAACAGCACGGGTTTAAGTAAATTACAAGACATTGCCCAAGCTTTAGAGACGTTTAAAGCTGCTGGTAAAAAAATAATTGCTGTTGGCGATCAATATTCGCAAGATCAATATTACTTGGCAAGCTCTGCTGATGAAGTATGGCTCAATCCTCGTGGTTGGTTGTTACTTGACGGTTATGGCCGTTATCAACTTTATTTTAAATCCGCATTAGATAAGCTCTCTATTAGCCAACATATATTTCGAGTCGGTACCTATAAATCTGCTGTAGAACCTTACATGCGCGACGATATGTCAGCGGCAGCTAAAGAAGCCAACAAATTATGGTTAACTGATTTATGGTCACAATATAAAAGTGATGTCGCAAGCAACCGAAAATTTTCGATTGATAACTTTGATGAAAATGCTGATGTTTTAGTGGCAAAACTTGAGCAAGCTGATGGTAATATTGCGCAGTATGCTTTAGATAATCTTTGGGTTGACGCATTAAAAAATCGTCAAGAGATGAAGCTGTCTTTGATTAAACTTGTTGGAAAAAATTCAGCCGGTGATAGCTATAATAATATTAGTTTCAAACATTATTTGTCTGCTACTAAACCTTTGTATCCAATGGTGAACCCAAATACCGATAAAGTCGCCGTTATTGTTGCTAAGGGGACTATTTTAGATGGTCGCCAAAAGCCAGGAACCATTGGCGGGGATAGTACAGCATCACTATTAAGAGAAGCGCGTTTAAACAATAAGGTGAAAGCGGTAGTTCTTCGTGTCGATAGCCCCGGTGGAAGTGCTTATGCCTCTGAAATTATTCGTCAAGAAATTGAACTGATCAAGTTAGCAGGAAAACCTGTTGTTGCTTCAATGGGAACTTATGCCGCTTCTGGGGGCTATTGGATATCGGCACCTGCTGATAAGATAATAGCTTCTCCAGCAACGATCACTGGCTCAATTGGTATTTATGGATTTTTCATGACCTTTGAGAACTCATTAAGCAAACTAGGTGTCTACACTGACGGCGTTGGTACCACTGATATAGCCGGATTTGGTGTAACCCGCCCACTGACTGATGGCATGGCAAGAGTATTTCAATTAAATATTAATAGAGGCTATCAAGACTTCATTGGCCTTGTCGCTGAAAATAGAAATATGAGCCTTGAGCAAGTTGATAGTATAGCCCAAGGACGTGTCTGGTCAGGTGCAAAAGCGAAAGAGTTAGGGCTTGTTGATGAGTTAGGCAACTTAACGACCGCTATTAATGCAGCAGCAGAATTAGCCGAGTTAGCAACGTTTGAAACCTTATTGATTGAAATAGAACAAACGCCAAAAGATCTTTTCCTGCAAGGGTTATTAGGTCAAGCGAAGACTTTCTTTCCTGAAACTGAAATAATGACTCTAAGCAATACGGATAAATTATTTTTAGAAATGAAAGCACAGCTATCTCACCTCAACATACTTAATGATCCGCAAGGGGTTTACTCCTTATGTATGACCTGTGAAATTAATTAGTTCGCAGTGACCTAAATCGCTTTGTTATATTCACATGGAAGTGAATAGAGAACAATATTTAACAAGCGCACGTGATTATCAGACCAAACGACAAGACAGTAATAATTCTAAGGTAACAGTATGAAAAAACGCATTTATATCGCCTACACTGGCGGTACCATCGGCATGAAAAACAGCGGCCAAGGTTGTGTTCCGGTAAAAGGACATTTAACCGAGTCGATTAATGGTACGCCTGATTTTCATCGACAAGAGATGCCTGACTTTACCATTAATGAATATTCACCATTAATTGATTCATCAAATATGACACCGCAAGATTGGCAACGTATTGCCGATGATATAAAAGCTAATTACGATAATTACGATGGCTTTGTTGTTCTTCATGGTACAGATACCATGGCTTATACCAGCTCTGCGCTTTCGTTTATGTTTGAAAATTTATCTAAACCTGTCATTGTTACCGGCTCACAAATTCCGTTAAGCCAATTACGCTCAGACGGACAAGTAAATCTGTTAAATTCACTTTATATTGCGGCAAACTACCCCATTAATGAAGTGGGCTTGTATTTTAATAATAAATTATACCGGGGTAACCGTTGCATTAAAGCTTACGCTGATGGCTTTAACGCTTTTGATTCCCCCAATATGTCGCCACTTCTAGAGGCTGGAATTAATATTAAGCTCCTTGAAGGTAAACTCAACGTTGCTGTTACCCAACCATTCTCGGTCGCACAAATAACACCACAACCGATAGGTGTTGTTCATTTGTACCCAGGGATTTCTAGTGAATTAGTCGCCAATATTATCAAGCAACCGGTAAAAGCGTTAATTATTCGCAGTTATGGCGTCGGTAATGCGCCACAAGATGAACAGCTACTTGCTTGTTTAACGCAAGCTTATCATCAAGGAATTGTCGTGGTAAATTGTAGCCAATGTATAAAAGGGACTGTGAATATGGAAGGTTATGCAACGGGCGTCGCATTAAGTAAATGTGGTGTTGTCGGTGGTGGTGATATGACGCTAGAAGCAACATTAACTAAACTACATTACTTACTCAGTAAAGAATTACCTCAAGCTGAAATTTGTCGTCTTTTACAAGAAAATCTCCGTGGTGAACTCACGACTCATTAAACCATTACGCTCTGGTTGCTATGATTAAGAAACATGGCAGCCTTATTTATCTCTCCTATACTGCCAAATCACCCCTAGCCCAAACAAAGAATATAAAACATTTAAAATCAACAGTTTAAAACAATACCGGTACTTATTCTCGTCGATTTACAAGGATTATCCTTTAAATAAATAGTTACGCGTTACCAATAAACAGAATGAAATCAACATTAAATATAATAGTAGCCCGCTTTTACTCTCCTTAAAAAACTGGCAATATTTAGTAAACACCAGAAAAGATAAAGCCACTAAATAATCAGTGGCTTTGGGGGTATTGATAAGTATAATTAATGAAATAAACTCATATTCAACTCATATAAAACTTAAGTTACCTTAACAGTAAATAGGTTTAACTCTGGCCAGTAATGGTAAATCATTTGCAGATAACGCCCCTAATTTTAACCATTCAATAAGCGATTTAGTTAAATCGATAGATTGCCCTGACAACATTTGATTTTGTAATAATTGTACCTGTACTTGCATCCGCTCGGCTTTAAATTCTGCAGGTGACTCTTTACTTGCTAAAATTTCGAGTTCAAGGGTTTTGTTACTTCTGTCAATCAGTTTGCTGTTTTGATAACACTCTTGTAAACGTTTCTGCCAAACATTGGGTAAATCTACCAGTGTTTCAGAAAAATCTGCTGCCGTTTCCGGTTTATTAGTAGCTAAACTTTCTAAGCAATCGAAAACAAGTTGCCAAGTCTTGGCCTTTTTGTTTTCTGTCATTTGCATGAGTTGTTGAGATATTTGCGCAAGTAATTTTTCAGCTAAGGTTACGGCACTTCTTATTACCGGACGTTGACTGGTAATTTTTACTCGTAATTCTTCAATACTTACTTGTAAGCTTAATAATGCTGTTTCTGATATATCCGCGACTAGTTGTTGCTGATAGCTTTGTAATTGTTGTGATAATTCAATTTGTTGATTTTCACGGTTCGATTGTTCAAGCAACTTAGCTTCATCACGCTTTGAAAATAGCTGGTCATTCACTTTTCTAAATTTTTGCCAAAGCTGATTCTCTTCACGTTGACCGCTGTAGCCAATGGCTTGCCATTGTGTTTGCAGTTTTTTAACACTCTCAATTGCAGAGAAAACGTCATCGTCGTTCAATGCTTGAGTAACTTGAGCAATCAATAGGTTTTTGCTATCACTGTTACGTTGATGATAATTTCTTAATTCAGCTTTAACGGGTTGTAAGCTCGCCGTAAACGATTGACTAAGTAAGTTGAATTTAGTTTTATCAACCTGCCCCGCGTTTTGCCATTGCTGTATTAATTTATTGAGTGTTGCATCAGTAAACTTCCAATCGATGGCTTCATTATCAATGCCTTCATTGAGTTTTGCAGAAAAGTCGTCGGCAAAACTTTGGGCTTTACTAATAAGTTGCTGGCGAGATTCAAGATGTAGTTCACGTAACTTTTCTTGTTCTGCATAAAATAACCGACATGGAGCAAAAGCTTGTTCGCAAAGTGCGTTGAATTGATAATTTAACTCTTTTTCAATTGACTCTTCAGCATGTCCAAGTGAATTCCACGTAACACGAAATTGTTTAACTTTTGCTGCTTGCTCATTGGGGTTATCAATTGGCTGATCAACGAGTAACTTAATATCCACAAGTAACTGCTGTTTTCTAGGCGTAGCAATAGATTGCTCTAAATCACTTAACTCGGCTATTTTATCTGCTATATCATCAAAGTCACGTTGAACTCGTGACTTTTGCTCTTCGGATAAACCATCAAAATGTTTTTTAGCTTTTTTGAAAACACCAAAAGCCGCATTGTACTTACCTGTCATTATTAAGCGCTTTACATCAGCAACTTTTTTCTGGCATTGTGATAAAAGTAAGCCTTGTTCTTTAATTAACGATTTTAGCCCTTGCTGCCATTGTTGTCTTATTTCTTTAAAGGCGTCAACAATAGATTGTGGTAATACCCCCGCCGCTTTTAGCTCAACAGTTTTCCATTCTTGTAACCACTGATCGAACAGAGGTTTACGAAGATTCAATTCTTCAATGTTTTTAGGTAAAGCAACTTGTGATATTTTTGAAATTAGATGGGTTGCATCACTCACCGATTGTGCAATCTCAGGCAATTGAGCCAGTTTTTTTGCTTGGGCTTTTACTAAAGCAATAAAGTGCTGTTGTTCTTTACTGTTTAATATTGAAGAGGTTATTTCTTCGCGTAATTGTTCAAGTTTATCTTGATACTCAGCTTCATCAAGATCACCACTTTCAAAAATTGTTGTGGTAAGCTTTTTACTCATTTCATTAAGGGCACTATTAAAATGCTCATTAGCCAAACGTTTGTCTGCCACTAATTTTTCAGCAATGATTTCTTGTTGATGGGCTTCATGTAACGGAGAAAAATGTTTAATGAGTTGGCTATTAATTATTTTATACTTTTCTGTAAATTTCTCAGCTTCTGGCGAAGAGAGACAAGAGAAATCTTGATAATAGTTTTGCCACTGCGTTTCTAATTCAGCTTGTTTTTCTTTGAGTTGCAGATAATCATTTACCTCTTTCAAAGCAAGTAACTTTGCTAAAACTAACTGAACACCTTTTTTAATTTTGTCAGGTTGTTCTGCCAACTCGTGTAAATGTTGTAACTGTTGCTCAATATTAGTTTTTATTTTTTCATTACATGATTTTTTAAGTAATTTATCTAATACATCAAGAGGCAATACTTGTTTGAGTAAATAAGCTTGTACGACTTCATCTTGCTTATGGGTAAATATTGAATGGGTTAACGATGGTTTATTAATTTTTTCAAATAAAGCGATAACAACATCGGCTTGTGTTTCATTTTGTAACCATAGTTCCAAGGACGGTAACTTATCATTGCTTTTCAATAAGATTAATTTGTCTTGATTACTGATCGTTATTTCGTGCTGGCCAAGCAGAATCTTTTCTACTTGCTTAAGACAATATTCACGGACTTTTTTATTATCGTTGTCGATACTGTTTTTATGCCAAACAGTAAAGTCAGCCATTTTAATGAGAGCAGCGCGGCGCACTAATTCGTTAGGGTCTGTTTGTGCAAGATTTGTTAATATAACTAAGTCATCTGGATTGCTAAGTAATAAATCTTCACTGATTGCCGTTAACCGAACATTGTGTTCTTTACTTTGCCATTTTGCTTTGAAAAATTTAGAAAAAATCATAAATCGGAAAACCTTGCAATATTATTGTCTGGGTTGTTTTTAAGATCAGCGAACTCGCTTTTCAACTGGCGTTTAGTTTTATCTACGATAAGTCCATCTGCACCAACGCTTAAGATTTGATCTGAATTTAAATGTCTTGATTGATAAGCCATAGTAATTTGCAGCGCTGATGTTTTTTGTGCTGTATCAACTGTAGTTCCCTCTGGCCATTTGCCCGTTTCAGCGGCACACTTTAAGCGCAAGTACATTTCTTCTGACATATCGTCTACTAATGAAATAATATCCATTGTTATATTTACAGCCTTTGTTTCTTAATTCTTACGAGAAAAGTTAATGTTAATTTCGGTATTTAAGCATCAGCAAACGAATGCGAGTTGCAATATACCAAATAAAGCCAAGCACTGCCGCACCAATACTTATAAAATATTGCCATGTGCCCTGCTGTGCGTCTTGCCAATACAAAAATAGAAAACCACCACAAAAAAGTAACATAGCGATAAATGAGTGATTCATCAGTTTTTGGGATTGATCTATTTTGCTCAATTTTTTCATTGATGCTATTTGACTGGCATCAACTTTGGTCAAATCGATTTCACAATGAGAGCAAGACTTCGCTTTGTCAGATATCTTTTTCTTACAGTTTGGGCAATTAATTACAGCCATAGGAAGATAACGCTCCATAAAATAATTAGTGTTAATATTCTACCTAAATTTAAGCAAAAAAAAACGTCCTATTGGACGTTTTTTAAAGTAATTTTACTTTTATTGCAAATTAATAAAAGTAAATCAATTATAAATAAAATTACTTGTTTTTATTAAAACGATCTTCCCAGAATTTAGCTTTTTCAATACCCAGCTTTTTAGGGTCAAAGGTAAATTTTGTCACCCCTAGTTTCTGCTGACGTTCATAATCTTTTAGTGCTTTAATCGCGGGCTTAGCCATAAAGAAGATGGCGATAAGTGCAAAAATATTCAACCAAGCCATTAACCCAACACCAATATCACCAAGACTCCAAGCAGCACTAGGTTCTGCAACAGTACCGTAAAAGACTGCTGACATTAGCACCACTTTAAGGAGGAATCTAAGTGCCGGCATTTTAATTGTTTTATTAATATAAGAAACATTATTTTCCGCGATAAAGTAATAAGCTAGTACCGTTGTAAAGGCAAAGAAAAACAAAGCAATAGCAATAAAGGGTTTACCAAAACCGGTTAAAACACTATCGACCGCAATTTGCGTAAAAGCAGGACCACTAATAACAACGTCACTGGCTAAGTTACTAACAACAAAACTAGTCGCGCCTTCTGGCATAACATTATACGACTGTGTGATTAAGATCATAAACGCAGTAGCAGAACAAACAAATAAGGTGTCAATATAAACTGAGAAGGCTTGCACTAATCCTTGTTGCGCTGGATGTTCAACTTCTGCAGCAGCAGCAGCATGTGGTCCAGTACCTTGTCCGGCTTCATTTGAATAAACTCCGCGTTTAACACCCCAACCAATTGCTGCACCAAACCCCGCCATTGGCGTAAAAGCATCGGTAATAATTAGCATAAAGACACCAGGTAGCTGATCAATATGCAATGCTATGATAGTACACGCAATGATAATGTAAGCAAGCGCCATAAAAGGCACCACAATTTGGGTAAAGTTAGCAATACGCTTAACACCACCAAAAATGATAAAACCAAGTAATAAAACAATAAATACTGCGGTATATACTTTCGTTAAAGGTAAGTCGCCCATAAAAGAGCTAACTGAACCACCGGCGCCAAACACATTGACCATAGCATCACCGATGCCGTTTGATTGCACAACAGGTAATAAAACACCACATGCAAGAATAGTTGATAAAGCAAATATCCAAGCATACCATTTTTGACCTAAGGCTTTTTCAATGTAGTAAGCTGGGCCACCACGGTACTGACCGTCCTCTTCTTCTTTATAAATTTGAGCATTAGTTGATTCGATATAAGCCGTTGCTGCGCCTAAAAAGGCAACCACCCACATCCAAAATACCGCGCCAGGTCCACCAAAACCAATGGCAGCGGCAACCCCTGCAATATTACCAGTACCAACACGTCCAGATAAAGACACCGCTAATGCTTGAAAAGATGAGATACCCTTTTCTGAGCTTTTACCCGAAAGTAATAGGCGAAACATTTCTCTAAAATGACGTACTTGCGCAAATCGCGTTAAGACAGAGAAAAAGACCCCCGTTCCTAAACAGAGATAAATTAAGTACGGGCTCCAAATATAGCCGTTAATGGTATTTACAATCGCTTCCACATGACACTCCAGATTTATTATTATTATTATTTAATTTGTTGTTCGACGCTAATCGTTTAAGTGCAACTTGATATAGCACTTAAACGATCATCGAACTTCAATTATTGATTTTAGATAGGTTTAGCGTAAATCATCAACAACATGATAAATAGCCGTTAAAAAGTCACGACCAAATAAGCTACTACGCGTGTCTGACCAACCGACACTGCGGTCTGGTAATAAGTCATTATCTTTAAAAGGCATTTCTACGGTATAAGACAAACATTTGAAGTTATTACCAACCCAATTAGCACCCACAGTTAAGTTAGCTTGGCCGGGCTCATCTTTATCATATCCTTTGTCATCTTGAAACTCAGGAGTTACCGCTAGAAGAATGGCTTTGAATTTTTCTTCTAAGGCTTGATGTTTAGCGTCATATGCGGGGACACCTTCACAGCCAGCAACAAAGTTAAACGGTAGAGCTTCATCGCCATGAATATCAAGAAACATGTCAACACCGGTAGCTAACATTTTCTCACGCACCAAGAAAACTTCTGGACTACGTGCCATTGAAGGCTCTAACCACTCACGATTTAAATTAGTACCGATAGCATTTGTTCTTAAATGTCCTCGAACTGAACCATCAGGATTCATATTAGGCACTAAATAAAACACCGAACTGTCTAAGAGTGAGCGAGCAACGCCATCGTCTTCATCGAGCAAACGGTCAATAAAACCTTCCATAAACCATTCAGCCATACTTTCGCCAGGATGTTGACGAGCAGTAACCCAAATAACTTTCTTGTTGGGACCTTCTTCTCCAACTTTTAATACTGACACATCGCGTCCATCGAGGGTTTGTCCTAAAACTTGCAACTGGCAATCAATATCTAATTGCGCTTGATGCAGTAAGTCTTGATGACGTTCGTAGCTATACGGAGCAAAATAAGCAAAATAAACTGAATCATATTCTGGGGTTAAAGTAATACTCAGTTTTTCTCCATCAAATTCAGTTGGTACTCGAAACCAATGCTCACGGTCGTAGGACGCCACTGCTTGATAATCTGTCCATCCTTCTGTGTAAGCAGAAGTTCCAGCATTCATTAAATGAAGGGTATGTTCACAACGGTCGGTATTATTAAGTTTAAAATGAAACCACTGATAAAAATCAGATTGGTTGTCTTTAACAATTTCAAGTTGAATATTATCGGCTTGGCTTGCATCAATAACGCGGATATTTCCACTATCAAAGTTAGAGGTAATTTGCATGACAGGATCTGCTATTTTTATTATGAATAGCCACAGTGTACACAAACAATGAAAAGATCAGAAGTAATATGCGTTAAAGTGTTCTAAGAAACAGCCCAATTTCAGAAGAATAGCCCATTGATTTTGCAATAACGGTATTTTTATCATCAATGACATAATAACTTGGATAACCTTCTATCTTGAATTGATGCTTGATTTGCTCTGTACCTAAGGCAATAGGGAAAGTTAATTGATGCTGGCTAGAAAATTCAAAGACCTCTTTTTTATCGACATAATCTAATGCAATGGCGATAACATTTATCTGTTGGTTCTTTTCATATGTCTCTTGAAGATTACTGATACTGATATGACATATTTGACACCAAGGAGCAAAAAAATAAATAATGGTAGTTTTCTTAAAATTGGCAAGTTCAATGGTTTTATCATCGAGCGTTTCTAATGAAACAGTTTGTGGCGTTATCTGTTCTCCCGTTGATAGCATGTCTGATTCTCTGAACATTGTCAGTGATTGAAAGATAGCTAAAAACACCACAGCTTGAATAAATAAACTCTTCAACACAACTCACCTTTATAAATAATATAATAACGAAATAGTTATATTTATAGACCCGATCACCAGATTAAAAATTCAAATTAAAACAAAAAAAATCCAATACCTAGGTATTGGATTTTTATTGCTATTAATAGAGGAAGGTTAACAAGTAGCGTTAGCCTATCTGTGTTAAACCATTCATGTAAGGTTGTAATGCTGTTGGAATTTTTACACTGCCGTCAGCTTGTTGGTAATTTTCTAAAATAGCGACTAATGTACGACCAACCGCTAAGCCAGAGCCATTTAAGGTGTGCAATAATTCAGGTCTCTTCGTTTCACTGCTTCTAAATCGTGCTTGCATGCGGCGAGCTTGAAAGTCGCCCATGTTAGAACAAGAAGAGATTTCACGGTAAGTATTTTGTGCAGGCAACCATACTTCGATATCGAATGTTTTAGTTGCACTAAAACCAATATCACCCGTACATAAAATAACGGTACGGTAAGGTAATTCTAATCTTTCAAGAATTTTTTCAGCATGACCTGTTAAGGCTTCTAACGCGGTAAATGAATCTTCTGGCTTAACAATCTGCACCATTTCAACTTTATCAAACTGATGCTGGCGAATTAGACCGCGAATATCACGACCACCTGAACCGGCTTCACTTCTAAAACATGGGGTATGCGCGCACATCTTAATAGGTAACTCTGCCTCTTCTACAATTTCATTTCTTAATAAATTTGTTAAAGGGACTTCAGCCGTTGGGATCAAAGAGAATTTTTTATTACTTAAATCAGTGTGAAATAAATCTTCACCAAATTTAGGTAACTGTCCTGTGCCATAAAGTGAATCTTGATTCACTAAATAAGGCACGTACATTTCTTGATAACCATGCTCTTCGGTATGAACATCAAGCATTAACTGTGCAAGCGCACGGTGCATTTTAGCAATTTGGCCACGTAAAACCGCAAAACGTGTTCCCGCAAGTTTAGCACCACTTTCAAAATCTAAACCGTTGCCAATACCAGCACCAACATCAACATGATCTTTAACTTCGAAATCAAAGACACGGGGTGTTCCCCAGCGTTTAATTTCAACATTATCATCTTCACTTGCCCCGTCTGGGACTGAATGGTCGATTAAATTTGGTACCGCCGAAAGAATATCATCAATTTTAGCAAGCACATCATCTTGTTCAATTTTGGCAGCATCTAGATCAGCACCTAATTGACTCACTTCAGCTAATAATGGCTGAATATCTTCTCCACGCGCTTTAGCTTGGCCAATAGATTTTGAACGGGTATTGCGTTGATTTTGTAATTCTTGGGTTTTGATCTGAAAAGCTTTTCGTTGCTCTTCTAAATCGATTAATAACGCAGTATCTAAAGAAAAGCCACGTTTCGCTAATTGTGCCGCAGTGGCTTCGATATCATTTCTAAATAATTTTGGATCAAGCATTTTATTCACATCTACAAGTTAAGTGGTTGTTTATTTATTTTAGCTCTGCTTACTTAGTCGCATAAGTTACTAAGTACAGCCCAATACCAGCAGCAAAAACACATAAGCTGACATTAAGTAATATATTTATCATGCCTTTTAGGAATTCACCTTGTTGCATTAACAAAAGTGTATCCAATGAAAAGGTTGAAAATGTGGTGAAAGCTCCTAGAAACCCGATACCTATTAGGGTTCGGTAGACACTTACTTCAATTACACCATTTTCAATAAGACCATATAAGGTACCCATGATCAATGAACCGGAAATATTAACCGCCAATGTCGCAAAAGGGAAACCTTTTCCGAGCCAATTCAATATTAATTGCGAAAAATAAAAGCGTAGACTTGCCCCACACGCTCCGCCAAGTGCTACAAATAGATATAATGAAAAGGTACTAATGGTATTAGTCATAACGTTTATTATTACTTTGGTTATTTAATTCATTGAGAAAATTTTGTTTATCTTTTAACTGTTTTTCCAAGCCACGGTCTGTTGGTTGATAAAGCGAGGTATGTTGCAAGGATTCAGGAAAATAATTTTCTCCTGCAGCAAAGCCATTATCTTCATTATGAGCGTACCTATATTCGCTGCCATGACCGAGTTCTTTAGTAATACTACTGGTGGCATTTTTTAAATGGAAGGGGACGTCGAGCTCTGCAGTATTTTTAGCAAGCTCTTTGGCCTGGTTAAAAGCCATATATACGGCATTACTTTTCGGTGCTAAAGCCATGTATACAGTTGCTTGAGCTATAGCTCGCTCACCTTCACTAGGTCCGACACGCTGAAAAGTATCCCAAGCATTAATAGCGAGTTGCATTGCTCTAGGGTCGGCATTACCAATGTCTTCACTGGCGATCGCTAACAGCCGACGGGCGACGTAAAGTGCATCTCCGCCCCCTGCTAATATTCTCGCGTACCAATAAAGTGCGGCATCAGGAGAGCTACCGCGCACAGATTTATGAAAAGCACTGATTAAATCATAAAAGGCATCACCACCCTTATCGTATAAAGCAATTTTATTGCCCGCTACTTGTACAACAGTTTCTAAAGTAATGGTGATTTTGGATCCTGACAGAATATCAACGCAGTTTTCAAAGACATTCAATAGACGTCGTGCATCGCCATTAGCCAAGGTTAATAATTGCTGCTGGGCATTATCGGCAATATATATCTTAATGTTTTTGCTGTTTTGCTGATTTTCACAAGCGCGCGTTAAAATAATTGATAAATCATCACGCGTTAACTTTTTTAAAGTATAAACACGTGCACGTGATAAAACCGCTTGGTTAAGTTCAAAAGCGGGATTTTCAGTGGTCGCGCCAATAAAAATAATGGTGCCATCTTCAATAAAAGGCAAAAAAGCGTCTTGCTGTCCTTTATTAAAACGGTGAACTTCGTCAACAAATAACACGGTGCGTTTTTTATGGCGAAGTAAACGTTGCTTAGCATTATCTATTGCTTGACGTATATCTTTAATACCCGAGGTTACCGCCGATAAGCGTTCAACCTCGGCATTTGCATGACTAGCGATAATTTCTGCTAAGGTGGTTTTGCCTGTACCCGGCGGCCCCCAAAAGATAACAGAATGACACTTCCCCTGCTCAATCGCGATCGTTAACGGCATACCTGGCGATAAGATATGTTGTTGACCTTGATAATCGGCTAATGTTTTAGGGCGAAGTTTGGCCGCTAATGGTTGAAACTGATCATCGTCATTGTCAGTTTTAATCATTCCTTCATCAGCGAAATCTAAAGGTAAAGAGCCATTAGCGTCGTCGTTAGCGTTGATCATCTAACTCAACACCTTCGGGTATTTTAAAGGTAAATAGTGCACTTTTGGGAACAGTTACTTGGTCAAACTGTGAAAGCTTAAACAGGCTTAACTGCCCTGTTGCGTCTAAAATAGTAAAGCTGGTAAGCATATTACTATTTTTCTTAAAACGTAATTCTAACGTCTTCACTTGGGCATTAGTATCATTAGCATGAATGAGGTAATTGTTTTCATCGGTTGAGCTAACACTATAATGTTGCCATAGTGTTGGATCGCTGCTTGTTAATAATAAAATGGGGGTGTTGAGTAACGCTTTTTCTAAAAGATAAGCACTAACCTGCTCTACAAACGGGTCAAAAAACCATAAGGTATCACCATCTGAAACGATTAATGACTCATCTGGTTCTGCCGTTTTCCAGTGTACTAAGTTAGGTTTTTTAACCGCTAGAGTGCCCAAAGCGTTTTGTAACTCATTACCTTCGGCATCCAGAACTTGCTGGTTAAAATTCGCCGTAAAATATTCAAGTTTTGCTAATTTTTGTATTAAATTACTTTTAATGATTAGAGCATCGTTGCTTTGCTTATCTATAACATTGGTCGGTTCATCGAACGGCAAAGCAAAAACGGAGGTACTTGCACTGCTTAATACAACAACAGAAAAAAATGATAAAAGTGCTGTTTTTTTTAGGGAAAAATTCATTCAGTTATCCTTATAACTTGACTACATAAGTCGGGGAAAATAACACCTACAAATCTCTTACAGGTGGTGGTGCCAATACTTCACGGGCACCGTTATGGCCTGGTGAACTTACCACACTTTGGTTTTCCATATCTTCAACAATACGTGCTGCACGGTTATAACCAATTCTAAATTTACGTTGCACACTTGATATGGAGACACGTCGACCTTTAGTGACAAATTCAACCGCCTCGTCATACAAGGTATCCAGTTCAACCGCTTCATCGGCTTCGGCTTGCTCTCCGGGTAATAAAATTTCATTATCAGTATCACCTGACAATATTTCTTCAACATAATTAGGTTCGCCACGAGACTTCCAGTCGGCAACAACAGCATGTACTTCGTCATCGTTAACAAAAGCGCCGTGAACACGCACAGAAACAGCCTCGCCAGGCGGTAAATAAAACATATCTCCCATGCCTAACAGCTGTTCAGCACCTTGTTGGTCAAGAATAATACGTGACTCCATTCTTGATTGTACTCGCAGTGCCATACGAGTTGGAATATTTGCTTTAATTAAACCGGTAATTACATCCGCTGAGGGACGTTGAGTCGCTAAAATTAAATGCATACCCGCCGCTCGGGCTTTTTGAGCAATACGCGCAATAAGTTCTTCGACTTTTTTACCTGCAACCATCATCATATCGGCAAATTCGTCAACGAGTATAACAATCGCAGGCAATTTTTCTAACAAAGGCGGCGTTTGCGTAAAAGCATCATTAGGTTGCCAAGTAGGATCGATTAACGGCTCTCCAGCTTCAATAGCATTAAGCACTTTTTCATTGTAGCCCTTAAGGTTACGTACACCCAGAGACGACATAAGTTTATAGCGACGTTCCATTTCACCGACACACCAGCGCAGCGCGTTAGCCGCTTCTTTCATGTCGGTAACCACTTCAGCTAACAAATGTGGAATACCGTTATAAACAGAGAGTTCAACTTGTTTGGGGTCGATCATTATCATCCGCACATCTTCAGGTGTGGATTTATACAATATACTGACAATCATGGTATTAACCGCAACTGACTTACCTGAGCCTGTTGTTCCTGCTACTAATAAATGAGGCATCTTGGCTAGATCGGCTATCACGGGTTTACCTGAAATATCGCTACCAATCGCCATGGCTAAATGGGATCTTGATGCAGCAAATGCCGGGGCAGAAATGACATCAGTAAAATACACCGTTTCTCTATATTTATTGGGTAACTCAACACCAATGACAGATTTACCTTCAATAACTTCAACGACTCGGACACTTTTAGCAGATAAGGAACGGGCAATATCTTGCGACAAACCGCTTACTTTACTGGCTTTAACACCTGGCGCTAAATTTAACTCGAAACGGGTAATAACAGGTCCGGGATAAACACCAACGACTTCAGCTTTTACACCAAACTCTAAGAGTTTTTCCTCAACTAGTCGACTGACTAATTCAAGCTCTTTCTCGTCAATAGGGTTTTCAGTCCGGTTGGGGCGATCTAATAAATCAAGCCCCGGTAGTCCTTGGTAAGTTGCGCTATCTCTTTTTACGGTGACCTTTATCGGTTCTTCAACATTGATTGGATCAACTTTCTCAAAGGCAGCCGTTATTTCATCATCGCTAACATGTTCTTGAACATTAAAAGCGAGTGGTTCACCGATAAGGTCATCTATTGCAACAAAGTGCTCGATGTCCTCTTCGAGATCAAAAGAAAGATCTTTTTTACTCGGTGCAATAATGTCTTCATATTCTTGTTCATTTATTGCATCAAAAGCATGATGTAGCTCTTCGTTTTCATCCACTAGATTTTCATCTACTTGAAAACTTACCGGTTGTTTTTCAGTTAGCTCAGGTAAAGCCTCTGGCTGTTCTTTTTTCTCAACAGTACTAACCAATACTTGTTTTTTTACTTTTTCAGTCTTCAATGCAGTGAAGTAGGCTTGTAGTTTTTGAGGTATCGTTAATAAATATTGGGCGAATAGTATTGTATAAGCACCGGTTTTATCAATAAAGGCGATCAATGAGAAACCGGTTAGTAGCACAAAACCAGAGAGGAGAAAGGTCAAGAATAATAAAGTACTACCGACAAAAGAAAAATAAGGCAGCACCGTTTGACTTAACGCGTCACCAATAATACCACCGGCTGAAAAGTAAAAGACATCATCAAAATTCATACTGGCAATTGATGTTATACCAATATAAAAAAGAATAAAGCCAATACACTTTAACCCTAAGGTTAAGTAATCTAATTGAATTAAGCGATGATATTTTTGAAACAATAACCACCCTGTTATTGCAGTAACAAAGGGTAGACTATAAGAAATAAAACCAAATAAGTTTAACAGTAGGTCAGAAATATAAGCGCCAACAGCACCGCCTAAATTACGAATAGGTGTTTGATAACCACTTTGAGACCAACCAGGATCAGCGGGGTTAAAGCTAAATAGCGCTAACATAATAAACATGGCAAAAAGAAAAGAAACCAACAAACCAGCTTCTAGTAATCGTTGCACACCATTTAATTTACTTTGAGTAGGAGATTCTGTAGACAATATAATAAACCGAGTTAATAACTATTTTATAGCCATACCACTCAAGTTGCAGTAATACGGGTATGTTTATATACAGTAAAATAACAAACTATTGTAAGGAGTTAAATGTTTAAATCACTTACTTGAGCTCAATGATGTTATTAACGTTTAATCGGTAGAAAATTAGTCGATTTAACCTCTTCCATAACAACATAACTTCTACTTTCGCTTACTGAGGGCAAACGAAGTAAAGTATCACCTAGTAATTCTCGATAGGCGACCATGTCTGCAACGCGGGTTTTAAGTAAAAAGTCAAAGTTTCCAGACACTAAATGACACTCTTGTATAACATCAAGGTCATGGACCGCCCTAGAAAAATCATCAAAAACATCAGGACTGGTTTTGGTTAAGGTTATTTCCACTAATACAAGTAATGCAGCTTCAAGCTTTTGGGGGTTTAATATCGCTTGGTAGCCTTTGATATACTTCTCTTTTTCTAATCGCTTAACCCTTTCTAAACATGGTGTTGGACTTAGCCCTACTCTTTTAGACAACTCTATATTGGATATACGAGCATTCTTTTGTAGCTCAACGAGAATATTACGATCGATGCGATCAATACTTTTGCTTTGAGACGACAACATTATATAAAACACTACATTTTCGAGATATAACAGGATTATATATCGATTTATAAAATATTACGATAGGTTAATTCGAGAATAACGCATTATAATAGCCGCAAATAATATAAAAACATTTAACAGGTGAGACGATTATGATTATTGGTGTTCCTAAAGAAATTAAAAACCATGAGTACCGTATAGGCTTAACTCCAGCAGGCGTTAATGAGCTAACGGTTAATGGTCATGAAGTGATTGTTGAAAATAACGGCGGCGAATCTATTGGTTTTGAAAACGAGCAATATATAGCAGCCGGTGCCAAAATTATAAACACGGCGGCAGAAATTTTTGCAACCGCTGACATGATAATAAAAGTAAAAGAGCCACAACCTGACGAGTGTAAAATGCTACGCCCAGGTCAAATACTATTTACTTACCTACATTTAGCACCCGATGCTAAGCAAACTGAATTATTAGTTGCTTCTGGCGCAACCTGTATTGCCTACGAAACGGTAACCTCTGCTCAAGGTGGTTTACCTTTATTAGCGCCAATGTCTGAAGTCGCTGGCCGTATGTCTATTCAAGCAGGTGCTCATGCGCTTGAAAAAGCACAAGGCGGTTTAGGTGCTTTATTAGGTGGTGTTCCTGGTGTTGCTCCTGCGAAAGTATTAATTATAGGTGGCGGTGTTGTTGGTACTCAAGCTGCTCGTATGGCAATAGGTATGGGCGCTGATGTAACGATATTAGATCGTTCATTACCCCGTCTACGTCAATTAGATACTGAATTTGATGGCCGTTTAAAAACAGTTTACTCTACTGCCGATGCGATGGACCAATTGATTGTTGAAGCTGACTTAGTCATAGGCGCGGTCTTAATTCCAGGTGCAGCTGCACCTAAATTAGTAACAAGAGCCCACATCAAAATGATGAAAAAAGGTGCTGTTGTTGTTGATGTTGCGATTGACCAAGGCGGTTGTTTTGAAACATCAAAAGCAACAACTCATCAAGACCCAACGTATGTTGTTGACGACGTAGTACATTACTGTGTAGCTAACATGCCAGGTGGCGTAGCACGCACATCAACAATGGCATTAACTAATGCAACCATGCCATTTGCGGTAATGCTTGCTAATAAGGGTGCAAAACAAGCCATGCTTGACAACGTACACTTAATGAATGGTTTAAACGTATTAGGCGGAAAAATCACTTACCAACCTGTTGCTGAAGTTTTAGGCTACGACTACATACCACCTGAAGTGGCTATAGCGACTTTATAACGACTGAAAATAATACTTTGTGAGTTCTACATAAAAACAATAAACCTCTGTTATATTTTTAATAGAGGTTTTTTTTAGAATAAATCTAAAAGCTGACCATTTGGTTAGGTTATGTTATATTCAAATAAACATGAAAAAAATAATATAGAGGAAATCAATCATGCAAATTCAAGTAATCGATTATCAAGATAAAGATGCTGGAAAATTATTTGTTCAAAGCTTAAGAGAAACTGGTTTCGGTGTGTTAATAAATCATCCAATTCAGCAAGAGCTTGTTGAATCAATTTATAAAAATTGGTATGAATACTTTAGCACTGAAGAAAAGCGTGAATTAAGCTTTGATCCAAAGAAACAAGATGGCTACTTTTCAACCGAAATATCAGAAACGGCTAAAGGCCATGCTAAAAAAGATATAAAAGAATATTTTCATGTTTATCCTTGGGGCAGGATCCCCGAGCAACTAAAAGAAGAAATTCTTACTTATTATAAGAATGCTTCTGATCTTGCTGCTGAGCTTCTTGATTGGGTAGAAAAATACAGCCCAGAAAATGTATCATCAAAATATTCAGAAAAACTTTCTAATATGATTAAAGACACGCCGAATACCTTATTACGAATTTTGCATTACCCTCCCCTAAGTGGAGATGAAGAACCGGGTGCAGTCAGAGCCGCTGCTCACGAAGATATTAATTTATTAACCATATTACCGGCAGCAAATGAACCCGGTCTGCAAGTACAAAAGCAAGACGGGTCTTGGATTGACGTTCCGAGTGATTTTGGCAGTTTAATTATTAATATTGGTGATATGTTGCAAGAAGCCTCAGGTGGATATTTCCCATCTACCAGCCATCGGGTTATTAATCCTTCAGGTAAGGCCAGTAAAAAGTCTAGAATATCATTGCCGTTGTTTCTTCATCCACGAGACGAAGTCGTCTTGTCTGAACGACATACTCAAAAAAGCTACTTATTAGAAAGATTAAAAGAGCTTGGCGTAAAATAGCGATGAGTGGTGGTGTATAAGGGTTTATATGCCATCACTGTACATTTAATATTGCACTCATAGAAATTTTTATCAAAAAATTAATTTACCCTCTTGAGTTCTTTGCTTAAACTCCCAACTAATACCTTATAATTATACTTTTTATCAATCTTTGGAGTCATTCATGAGCGAAGCAAGACATTGCCCGTTACTCATTTTAGGATCAGGTCCAGCTGGTTACACTGCTGCAGTTTATGCCGCACGCGCAAATTTAAAACCAGTGATGATCACTGGCATGCAGCAAGGGGGTCAATTAACAACGACCACTGAAGTTGAAAACTGGCCTGGTGATGCCGATGACCTTACGGGTCCAGCATTAATGGATCGTATGCAAAAGCATGCAGAAAAGTTTGATACCGAGATTATTTTTGACCATATCAATGAAGTTGACTTTTCGAAACGCCCTTTTACCTTAAAAGGCGATAGCATGAGCTATACTTGTGATGCACTTATCATTTGTACGGGTGCTTCTGCACAATACCTAGGTTTACCTTCAGAAGAAGCATTTATGGGTAAAGGCGTTTCAGCCTGTGCTACCTGTGATGGTTTCTTTTACCGCAACCAAAAAGTTGCTGTTGTTGGCGGTGGTAATACCGCTGTTGAAGAAGCGTTATATTTATCAAACATTGCCTCTGAAGTTCACTTAGTGCATCGTCGTGAAACTTTTCGCTCTGAAAAGATTTTAACTGACCGTTTATACGAAAAAGTTAAAAACGGCAATATTACCTTACACTTAAATCAAACCTTAGATGAAGTGTTAGGCGATAAAATGGGTGTTACTGGTGTACGTTTAAAAGAAACGCAATCTGACACGACTAAAGATATTGACGTTATGGGTTGTTTTATTGCGATTGGTCATAAGCCAAACACTGATATTTTCAACGACCAATTAGCGATGAAAGATGGCTACTTAACGATACAAAGTGGCACTAACGGTAATGCAACACAGACCAGTGTTGAAGGTGTTTTTGCCGCGGGTGATGTAGCTGACCATATTTATCGTCAAGCAATTACCTCTGCTGGAGCTGGTTGTATGGCAGCCCTTGATGCAGAACGTTACTTAGACGCTAAAGGCTCTTAGTCATTAAAAACCAGATTGTCGCATTACTCGATGTCGATGATCTGGCATTTCCACCCTTAAAGCATGCGTTGATTGAACCTAATGGCTTACTTGCTTTTGGTGGTGATTTATCTGTAGCGCGATTAAAGTCGGCCTATCGAAGTGGTGTCTTTCCTTGGTACAGTGCTGGCGAAGCCATTATGTGGTGGAGCCCAGATCCGCGTGGTATTATCCTAACCGACCAATTACGTATTAATCGCACCTTGCGAAAAGTATTAAAACAACAGAACTTCACCGTAACCTTAAATCAAGCCTTTGACCGTGTTATTCATTATTGTGCCGACGCTCCCTTTCGTAAGGAAGATACTTGGATAGTTGATGATATGTTAGCGGCTTATCAACAAATGCATGACAATGGTGTCGCACATTCGATAGAAGTGTGGATGGATGGTGAATTGGCCGGCGGTTTATATGGCGTGGCAATTAATGGCAGCTTTTCTGGAGAATCAATGTTTTATCGAAAAAGCAATGGCTCTAAAATCGCATTAGTTTATTTAAATGCTTTATTAAAAGGCCAAAACATTCCATTAATTGACTGCCAAATGCTCAACCCTTTTTTAGAAGACATGGGCTGTATTGAGGTTTCACGCTCGCAGTTTATGACATTGAAAGCAAAAGCATTAACGGTTTCATTTCCACCGGATTTTTGGCTACCCCGCCAACTGACAGAAGAGCCTTAGTATGAGCACAAATTTTCAGTTAGGCATTACCGGTTCGTTTCCTTGTAACTACTTGCCCAACCAAGAAGAACGTTTACTGATTGCAACCGATGAACGTTTACATAACAGTGAACATTATGGTTGGTTAATGTCACAAGGCTTTAGACGCAGTGGTGATCAGATATACCGACCTCATTGTGAACTTTGCTCTGCATGCAAATCTCTGCGGGTCTTAGTTAAGGAATTTTTGTTATCTAAAAGTCAAAAACGAAATATAAAGAAAAATAACCTATTTACTATTAACATTTCAACTGAAAAAAAAGCTATTTATTACCCGCTGTACGAAAATTACATCAATACTTTACATACCGATGGCTCAATGTTCCCCGCGACAAACGATCAATACAATAGTTTTATCCGTTGTAATGTCACAGAGCAGCTCTACCTTGAAATTTGGCATGATAATCAACTTATTAGTGTTGCAGTAACCGATGTACTAAAAGATGCTCTATCAGCCGTATATACCTTTTATCATCCGGATTATAATAAGCACGGCTTAGGCGTGTTTTCTATTTTGCAGCAAGTGTATTTAGCAAAAGATAGGCAGAAGAACTTTCTTTATCTGGGTTACCAAATTGATGACTGCAAAAAGATGAACTACAAGGATCGTTATTACCCACATCAAGTATTGATAGAAAACAGATGGCAAACAGTAAATAAATAACACTATAGCTTTACATTCCGGCCTGTTTTCGGCATCATCTGCCCAGATTTTTGTTTATGCACAACTTTAGAGGTTTAGCGCCCAATGGCGAAAGAAGAAAATATTGAAATGCAAGGTACGGTTCTTGATACCTTACCAAATACTATGTTCCGCGTTGAACTAGAAAATGGTCATGTTGTTACGGCACATATTTCAGGAAAAATGCGTAAGAACTACATTCGCATATTAACGGGTGATAAAGTAACGGTTGAATTGACACCGTATGATTTATCTAAAGGCCGTATTATTTTCCGTGCTAGATAATTAAGACCCTATAAAGCTAAAAGCCCTGTGAATAATATTCACAGGGCTTTTTTATTGCTTTAGTTTTAGATCCTTAAACCTAACATTCAATCATTGACGATTAAGCCAGCTTTTTTAATAAGCCGTCGCTAGCATCTTCAACTAAATCTAAGACAAACTTAAATCCCCTCGCCCCACCATAATATGGATCAGGTACTTCTCGTTCTTCAAAATTATCTGCATATTCTAAAAATAATTGAATCTTTTCATGTAAATGCTCTGGTGCTAACTTTTTAAGCTCTTTAACATTTTGCTCGTCCATCGCTAAGACTAAATCAAATTTGGTGAAATCTTCAACAATAACTTTACGTGCTTTAATTTTGTCAAATGAGTAGCCACGTTCAGTACCTATCTTTTGCGCACGATGATCGGGCTTTTCACGCGCATGAGAGCCCGTTGTACCCGCAGAATCTATCGTTAAAGAAATACCCTTTTCTTTAACTTTATGACGAAAGACCGCCTCAGCACTTGGCGAACGACAAATATTGCCCATGCAGACAAACAGAATGCTATTTATTTCTTTATAATTCATAAGTTTAGTTACCAATCTCCATGTATTTGACATCTGATCACTAGTGTTTTCATACCAGTAAAATCAATGACTTATGTATTGTTAGTGTATTTAACGAAACTATCTTGAGCTATTTTTATAAGAAGGTAAAGGATAATTCTTGATAGAAAGTTACTTTACGTCAAACTAAATTCAATGGTGTAATAAATCATATCAACAACACTATGACTTTTTCGTGACTGAATTGTTATCTACATCATCTTTCGCAGTATCTTCAACTTTTGGTGTACCGTTAGCATTAAATTCAGCTATTGCTTCACCAGAAGATTCCCAATGCTCTCTTTCTTCTTCGGTTGCTTTGGGTGAGAATAATCCAGTAAAAGCATAGAAGATCCCAATAAGTGGTGCCATCCAACAGGCAAAAGCAAGGGGGATATACAAAAGGTTTTCTATATTGCCATCAGCAATACCAAGACCTAGCGCTGAAATTACAAATGCACCACCCGCATTCCATGGAATAAGGGGAGACATTAATGTTCCACCTTCTTCGATTCCACGTGATAGATTTAAGGTTGAATAACCCATGCCACGGTAAACAGGTGAGTACATTCGTCCCGGTAAAGCAATCGATAAGTAAGGGTCACCAGCAACTAGGTTAGTCGCAAAGGCAGTACCAATCGCCGCTGTTTGAATACCTGCAAAACTACTCACCTTACTCTTAATAGCATTAATAATTGACTTCAAACAACCTGTTTTTTCGAGCGCACCGCCAAAGCCTAGTGCAATTAATATCAAGGAAATAGTCCACATCATCGATTGTATGCCCCCCCTATTTAACAGACTGTCAATTTCTTCAATCCCCGTACTTATTGAGTAGCCATTATTGGCAAAATCAAAAATTGATTGCAGACTCTGCCCCTGAACAACCATTGCCGTTGCACCACCGGCAACAACGCCAGCGAATAATGATGGCATAGGGGGATATTTTTTTATCGCTAAACCCATGACAACCAAAGCAGGTAATAATACCCATCCTGAAATATAAAAGTTTTCGTCTAGGGTGTTAGTTATAGCGTCAATTTTTTCAAATGAAATGCTTTGAGTGTCGATGACGAAAAACCCCACCAACAAATAGATGATAAGAGCGATGAGCATAGCTGGGATGGTCGTTGCCATCATATTTTTTATATGAGAAAAAACATCGGTTCCAGTCACTGCAGGGGCCAAATTAGTTGTGTCGGAAAGTGGTGAAATTTTATCACCAAAAAAAGCACCAGAAACTACAGCGCCAGCTGTCCAATATGCAGGAATGTTAAAACCTTCGCCAATGCCCATTAAGGCTAAACCAACCGTACCGACACTCGCCCAACTAGTGCCAAGAGAAAGTGAAACAACAGCACAAATGACCATACCAGCAGCCAGAAAGATTTCAGGCGAAAGGACCTTTAAACCATAATAAATAATGCTGGGTACTGTACCGCTAGCAATCCAGACCCCAATAATCATCCCAACCGTTATTAAAACAGACACTGAAGGTAAAGCGACGTGAATAACGTGAAAAATTCCTCTTTCAATATCTTTCCATTTCAGCCCTAACTTAATGCCAACAATACTGGTAATGGCTAAACCAATGGCAAGAGGAATGTGTGGCTCAAAAACGCCAAAGTAAAATATTTGTGTCCCAAGAATAAGTAGAGTTAATACGACAGGCGTCAAGGCAAGTAATAAACCCGGATTGGCATTTTTTGTCCGTTTCATTTAAATACCTCATGTTTTGTTATTCATAGATTAGTTGAAGAACAGTCATCGTGATGGGTAAAGCAATAGGCCAATTTAACTTGTTACGGCTTTGAAAGAATCATTACATCGTCGATATAAAGGATAACAAAGGTAGGGTCACACATCATTCATCCTTTGAAGGCCATGCATTATTTGCTGATTTTTTTGATGTAAATTATTGATCAAATCCAGAAGATACTCTTTACTGTAATTGTTAATTATCAAGGGTAAAATGGATCTTAACCACATTTCTATCTTCTCATTTACCTCTAGCATTACAGTGGTTATTGTTTCACTGTTTGCATTAGGAGCTAACGCTAGTGTTTCTATATAAACTAATAATTGTTCGTCAATATCGTCATCGAACCACATTTCAAATGTTTTAATAGGCGCCTCTATCAATGAGGTGATTAAATATTGGTTTCTGACTTTTTGCTTGTCTGTTAAATAATGTAAAAACATTCTAGCGCGCTCTTGCTCTGTCACTTTAAGACTTCTCTCATAAAACGCTAGCGTTGCGGTATTCAATGTTATTAGGTGTTCAAATACTTCACTTAACTGGTGATAACGCATAACTTTCCTTCCTATTCTAAATTTTTGTGAGCCTATTTTCGAAGAACCTAACGATTAACTTATAAATTAAACAACGCCACTTGAATTTTCTGCTTATGAATAATTTAGTCATGTAGGATTTATTTTTACAACTCAAAGTAACAAAATATCAGCCTGCTAGATGTGCGCTAGCGCACATACTTAATTGATGTAGCAGAACAAAAATCAATTTTTAGCATTATAAAAAGCCTAAAGGGAGAGATGTTACATATACCGCTAATATACACATTTAAATATAACCTAGACTACTGAGAATATAGCAATACAGGGGGTAGTAGCTTTGTAGATAAGAAAACCGTTAAGTTTTGTGTGATGGCGTACATATTTATTTTCACATTCCGTGCAAAATAATAGCCGTAACCTATAACTTAACTAATTTAACAAAACTGAACTATTGGGATTTAATATGAGCAATGAAAACGAACGCAGTATCGCGACCTTTGCGGCTTTAAAAACTTGCATAGCAAATGGAGAAACACAATCAGTAAAAGAATTATTAGCAAAGCAGCCAATACATGCAATTGAAAAAAGCTATCTTATTGACTTAGCGAAATTAAATAACAATCCTACTATAATAAAACTCATTGAAGAAAGCCCAATAAACGAATGAATTAATTAAAACTTAACATCACAATTTAAAGAGTGCCAGATGCAAGGAACAAGAAAGGCTAGTCTCTATTTTATTGATTATCTAATTTTATTGATAACAATGCGCCTATAGCCAGCGATGTTAAGCGACACGAAACAGCTTTATGGTCTGAAATAGTCGCGCAACTTAACCTATTACTACGTTAGAGTTTAAGAATGGAGAAGGTATCGTAATATATTATCCATTTTTGTTAGCCAACGCTTATTTACCTTGGCTAACGGTAACCCTTAACAAAGTTTAATAACTTTTAATAACTTTTAATAATACTTACGGAGCTCGTTTTCATCTTCTGGGTCAATAAACCGCTCTTGATCGAATGGTGGATTTTCCATTATTTTCTCAGCGTTTACATTAACGGTTATATAACAGTCAGTCCAATTGACTGCCTCAATACATTTATGACTAATCAAAACCTTGCGACCACCGGGTGCCCAATTACGCGTATCTATGACGATATACGAAATAGTCCAATTATCGTCATTTAAAATAAAGTCTTTAATATGGCCAATTTTTTGATCTTTCGCATAGATCTCAAATTTCTTAACATCATTGGTTGAATGTAAATGCCAATCTTCTGATTTTACTTGAGTATTATCCTTAGATAACTTTGTATCAACTAAGGGTTTGGGACTAGGAGAAGTTCTCCATAATCCTTCGTTCATCCAATAGTAAGCATAACCGTAGAATTGAAATAATTCAGTTTCATATTGATGAGATATTTGCTGGTGTTCGTCAAGTGGAGGACTATTTTTAATTTTTTGTTGAGTTAAATCAACAGGGAATTTGTAATGTTCCCACTGAGGTTTTTGCAGTGAGATGGTGCTGATTAATATTTTTCGTTCTCCACAGAGCCACTTTTTAGTATCAGGAACTATGTAACGTATTACCCATAATTTATCGTCAAAGAGGAAATCCTTACAAAGACCTATTTTTTTGTCGATACCTTGTAATTGAAAACGCATAAGTTCATTGAGACTTCGTAACATTGTCCTACCCTTCTATATTAATTAAGCTTTAATTTTCGAAAGTCATGGCTTATATCATACTCGGTCAGTTATTTTTCGTATGTACGTCAACACACTTATCAGTGATATTTTCAATCCAAAACATGGAGATAATATTTATACCTGTTATCAATCAAGCACCTGAAACATGCATTTTGATTGGTAGCAGGTACATACCCTTGTTCTACTCGATATAGATATAAATCATGGTAGATTCAATCAACGTGAACTTTCTTAAAAAGAAAGTTCACTCTTAGATGATGATAGCTTTATCGTTGGAGGTCCTTATGTTTCCTGATTTGACGTCTTAATTTTCTTTGCTAGCACAATGTAGAACGCTGGCAACACGTACAGTGTTAATATAGTACCAATACCAAGCCCTGCAACAATAGTAATACCAATCGCAAAGCGCGACTGTGCGCCTGGACCAACTGCAATTAACAGCGGGATCATAGCCACAATAAGTGCCAGCGACGTCATAATAATGGGTCTCAAGCGAATCGCAGCCGCTTCAATGACCGCGTCGCGTTTGTCGCGCCCTCTCTGTTGTAGAGTATTCGCGAATTCCACGATGAGAATACCATTTTTTGCGACTACACCAATCAGAGTGATCAGGCCCACTTGCGTATAAATATTCATTGAAGCAAAACCAAGCATAATAAAAGCCATAGCGCCGGCAATAGACATAGGTACAGACACCAGTATAATAAGTGGATCGCGCCAACTCTCAAATTGCGCTGCCAGCACAAGGTAGATAACGAGTAACGATATAAAGAAGGTAACGATTAGTGCGCTACCAGAATTTTCGAATTGTCTAGACTCGCCCTTAAAATCGTAGCTAAAGCCGCGTGGCAAGATATCAGCAGCCTTGGCTTTCATGAAACCAACAGCATCTCCCATGGGTACTGATGGCACGGGAATACCTTCAATTGTTATCGAATTTAGCTGATTAAATTGTGTCCTTGACGAGGGTTCAACATCATGTTCGAAATTAACGACCGAGCCAAGTGGAACCAACTCGCCAGAATCAGCGCGGATGTAATAATCGTTTATTGCCAGTTCACTATCTCTAGCATAACGCTCAACCTGAGGAATAACTTCGTAAGAGCGCCCTTCCATATTAAAACGATTAATATAGCCACCACCAAGCATACTACTGAGCTCTTGACCGATTTCTTCCATCGACAAACCTAAATCTGCAGCGCGATCTCTGTCAACCTTTACCCGAGTAACTGGCTTGTCGATATCGATTGATTTTTGCACGAAGGTAAAGTTGCCACTTTGCATGGCGGCAACAACCAATTCATCTGCCACCTGGTTAAGCTGATTAAAATCACTCCCTGAAGTCACTACAAACTGAAAAGGTAAACCACCACTGGAACCAGGCAAGGAGGGGATCGGAAATAATGCTGTTTTTAAACCAGTAATATTTGCCACAGATGCCTGTAGTTGAGGCATTATGTCGAACTGCGATATATCACGTTCGCTCCAAGGTTTCATTTTGAAACCACCAAATACAGCATCTGAGCTTGTCATACCCACCAGCATAAATGTCTCGTCGTAGCCTGGCACCTGCTCAAACGCTGTCTGCATTTCAGCGCCATACTTTTGCAAGTATTCAAGGGTAGCTGTCTGTGGTCCTTTGCCCTGAAATAGGATAATGCCACGATCTTCAGTAGGTGCCAGCTCTTTCTCACTTAACATGACCATAAAAAAAATCGACACGAGAACAACCAATGCAAACATGATCACAGGTGACACCGCCTTAACAACGATAGTCAATGAGCGCTGATAAAGGTTGGCTAGCTTTTCAAACAAGTCTTCTACAGTACTTTCAAAACGCGACGACTCTCCATGAGGTTTCAGTACCTTGCTAGCTAGCATAGGCGATAAGGTCAAGGCGATGATCCCTGAAATAACGACCGCACCTGCAAGCGTGAAAGCAAACTCAGTAAATAGCGAGCCAACTAGCCCTCCCATAAAGCCAATAGGTGCATAAACAGCAACCAGCGTGATTGTCATCGCAATAATTGGACTTGCCATTTCACGGGCGCCAATGATCGCAGCCTCCTTCTTTGACTTACCATTAACGATGTGACGATGGATATTTTCGACAATAATAATCGCATCGTCGACGACTAAACCAATGGCCAAAACAAGTGAAAGTAATGTCAGTAAATTGAGTGAGAAACCCAGTACAAGCATTATAAAGGCACCACCAATCAGTGAGAGTGGTACCGCTAGTGATGGAATGATGGCAGCGCGAAGGGAACCAAGACACAAAAACACAATAACAAGCACAATACCTATTGCCTCGATCAGCGTTTTAATGACCTCATTAATTGAATCGTCGATAAATTCTGATGCATCATAAGGCAGTTCAACCAGCAAACCAGACGGTAGTTGAGATTTAATCTCAGGTAGAAGTTCTTTTACCCGTTCTGCCACAGACAGCGGATTTGAGCCAGGAGAGAGGCTAATAGCCACGTATGTCGATGGTTTTCCTTTGTATAACGCAATGTTTTCGTAGGTTTGCGATCCAAGTTCCACCCTCGCAACATCCTTGAGACGAATAATCGTGTCTTCAGTTGATTTGATAACAAGATTCTTGAACTGTTCAGTGTTAGAAACGTCAGTGTTACTGGTAAGACTAATCTTTATTAACTCTCCTTTTGTTTGTCCAACACCAGAGAGATAATTGTTTTCGCGCAGGGTCTGAACAATCTCGGTCGAGGTAAGATTAACCGCAGCAAGTCTTTGGGGGTCTAACCAAACTCTCAGAGCAAAACGCCGTCCTAAAAGTTCAGCTTTACCCACACCCGATAGTGCCTGTAGTTTTGGCTGTACTTCACGAGCAAGATAATCGGTGATTTCTGGTACCCGCATAGTCTCACTGAAGAAAGCAATGTACATAAGCGCGCGACCTTCACCTGTTGTCGAATTAATAACAGGGTCTTGAGCGTTTACAGGTAATGCGTTCCGCTTACTAGCGACTTTAGATTGGATCTCGGCTAACGCGTCATTAGCATCGTAATTAAGTTCCATCTGTGCTTCGATTGTTGAAAACCCCTGCGTGCTCGAAGAGCTTAAGAAGTCGATGCCTTTAGCTTCGGCGATGACCTGTTGCAAAGGTTGGGTGATAAACCCCTGAATTAGTTCGCTGCTAGCACCTGGATATGCAGTCGTAACCGTGACTTTAGTGCTTTCTAGCAAAGGATATTCGCGGATCTCCATTTCCATGATGGACCGCACACCAACCAGTAATATCAGCAAACTTACTACCGTGGATAAAACGGGCCGTTTTATGAATATGTCTGTAAAACGCATGGCTATTTTACTCCTGTGCTAACAGAAGCAGGGTCGCGTGAGGAGTCGTTCTGCTTGATTTTTACTTGCTGGCCAGCCCTGAGGCGCAAGAGGCCTGAGGCAACAATACGCTCTCCAGCTTCAAGTCCTTGCTTAACTTCTGTCATACTTCCTCGTTTAAAACCTGTTTCTAATGTTCGGCGCTCAGTAACCAGTTGACCCGCTGAATTTTCTGTTAATACATAGGCAAAGTTACCGTAGGTGTTGAATGATATTGACGTGTTTGGAATCGCTACCACCTCTCGAGGACCTTCTGCGAAGGTTCTGACAGTAGCAAACATTCCAGGTTTGAGTCCTTGTTGTAAATTAAGAAGCTGAGCACGTAATTTAACGGTGCGTGTTTCAGGTGTGACCGAACTGTTGATAGCGGTAACGGACCCCTTAAATACCTCGGAACCTTTTGCCGCAACAGTGACTTCAACAGGGTCTCCTATGTCAACACTTCGCAGCTCTTTTTCAGAAAGTGTATATTCAACAAGAATTGGGTTAAGCATATTGATTTCAACGATAGGCGTACCTACGAATAGATATTGGCCAATGTCGGCTAAACGGAGCCCGAGAACACCATTGAAAGGTGCTGTAATGACTTTTTTGCCAAGCTGAGCCTCTGCCTCTTGCACTCTTGCTCTGGCAGAATCTTCCGCAGCCTTAGCTTTATCATAGGCTAACTGTGAAACAGCTCGTTTGGAAATCAGATCGACGTTATGTTGAAACTCCTTCGATGCAAGCTGTTCCTCAGCCCTACTTTTTTTAAGTATGGCTTGCTCTATTTCGCTATTCAGGCGAATAAGGATATCACCTTTTTCAACACGCTGACCCGATTCGAATAAGACCTCAGTTATAACGCCTGGCATCTCATTAGCGATCCGAACACCATTTATAGCCCTAATACTGCCAATTGATTGAATGCTCGTTTGCCAGGTAGCCATAACAACCTGTGTGGCTTCAACAACCGCAGGTGGTCGTGGCTGCGAGAACTTCGCCTTTATTTGCTCTAGTTGATAGAACTTGTAGCTGAATACGCCACCAAGCAAAACAAGCAGTAAAACAATAGCCATTGCAAAGCGAGAAAAAGTGCCCATTCTGGTGATCCTTTTAAATAAAATAGGTGAATAACGTTGAAATATATAACGAATTTAATTTCAAAACATTGAAAGGTAATTACTCAAGCTACTTATTTGAAGCTCTTAGCATCCACGATGTTTTTTCATGAATTCGCATTCGGTCAGAGACAAGAGATACCGTTGATTCATCGTCTAATTGATGAGCCACTTTTAAAACGTCACGTGCGGTCTTTATAAGTGTTTCATGCCCAACAGTTAATACTGCAATCATTTCTGTGGCATTAGGAACACCATCCACCTCGTGGATTGAGCTTAATCTGGAAAATTCTTTATAAGTGCCTGGCGCGGCAACATCAAGCGTTCTAATACGTTCTGCAATGTCGTCTACAGCAATTGCTAATTCTGTATATTGATCCTCAAACATTAAGTGTAACTCTCTAAACCTCAACCCCGTAACATTCCAGTGAAAGTTATGTGTTTGTAAATAAAGCGTATAAGAGTCTGCTAGTAATTTTTTTAATCCTTCAGCGATTTTGCTTCTATCTTTTTCATCAATACCAATATCAATGGTGCTCATAATTACTTTTCCTTTTTTCATTAAAAAAATCAGTATAGGGAGGCGATTTTTGCCGCCCCATCAAAAACATAGTGTACGACTTTATCGATTTAGGCTCTGTGCGATATCGAACCAAAAACGTTTGGCTGATGAGTATACGGGGGATAACTCTATTGGCTTTAGGTTGCCTGCCGATAGTTATTGTAGATTTATAACAATATCTAACGGCTAACAATGGATTATTAACTAATATTCTTCCTCTAAAGTCATAAGCGATGTGTTACCACCAGCAGCGGTAGTATCAATGCTAACTGATTTTTCTGTTAATAGACGCTGAATTAAATTATCCAAATATTCTGAACTGATCACCGGTAATATTGCACCTTGACGTTCAGCTAACTTCTCACTGATATAATGTTTTCGGTCGCAATGACTATCAACAACAACACCTGACAAAGCAGGATGCGCCAACAGCGCTGATAAATGACATAACTTAGCAACTTGAAAAACATTTTCATCTTCGCCTGTTGCAACAAACTTATCTCTAAAGGCTAAAGCTTCCTGATAAAATAAATCAGAGACAACCGTAATAACGGTATTACCCGTCGCCAACGCCGTTATAATAGACATCAACAAAAACTGAAAGCTGACATTTTTATCCGCAAAGCAAATAATATTACCGCGGTTTTCTAAATACAACATATTAGACTCACCTGTTGGCCCAGGTAGAGTTAGTGGTTTTTTAAGGTGTTTTTCAATACGTATTAATTGTTCACGAGCCGCTGTTAACGTAAGATTTAGGTCATCAAATAAATCATCAACAATATCAACATCAGCAATTTTGGCTAACAATTGACGCACGCAAGAAATACGCGTATTTAACTCAGTTAAACGCCAGCACTTTTCAGCGACATCGGCCTTATCCATAAGTAAAACTGCCTCTTTTTTAGCTTTTTCATCTCCCTCTAACACTTCCTCTTGTGAGGGCGATACATTAAGTTTCGCCGCATCAGGGGTAGATTTTTCTTTCACTAAGCGCGTTAAATAATTGGGACCCCCTGCTTTTGGCCCAGTACCAGAAAGACCTCGACCACCAAAAGGTTGTACACCAACAATGGCGCCAATTATATTACGGTTGATATAAACATTACCGGCACGTGACCGCTTAGCTAAATCAAAGGCACGGTGTTCAATACGTGTATGAATACCCATGGTTAAACCAAAACCTGTACCATTAATTTTATCGATAACCCCTTCTATCTCATTACTTTTAAAACGTACAATGTGCACACAAGGACCAAAGACTTCTTTTTCTAACACGCTAATATCTTCAATTTCATAAAGACGCGGGGCAAAAAAGAAATGCTCATTATTTTCTACCTCGGCAGATATTTCACATTGGTATAATAACTGACCATGTGTTTTCATATAATCGCTGTGCGCATTTAGAACGCCGAGTGCTTTTTTATCTATAACAGGCCCTACATCAGTGCTTAAGTACGCTGGATTACCGACATGTAATTCTGCTAAGGCACCCTTAAGCATAGTAATAACATTATCAGCAATGTCTTCTTGTAAAAATAATACCCGAAGCGCAGAACAGCGTTGACCTGCCGATTGAAATCCTGAAGAAATAACATCGTCAACAACTTGCTCAGGCAAGGCAGTTGAGTCAACTATCATACAATTTTGTCCACCCGTTTCAGCGATGAAAGGCACCTGATCGCCACCTCTATCAGCCAAGGTTTGTGAAATTATTGTCGCTGTGTCACTAGAGCCAGTAAAAATAACGGTTTTAATACGATCATCCGGAATAATTACACTACCCACTTTACTACCACGGGCAATAACCTCTTGTACAACGCCTTCAGGTAGTCCAACAGATTTCATCAGTTCAATGGTGCGCAGCGCAATCAAACTGGTTTGTTCAGCGGGTTTTGCCAATACAGTATTACCCGTCACAATGGCTGCAGCGATCTGCCCTAAAAATATCGCTAAAGGAAAATTCCATGGGCTGATACAGAGCACTACACCACGAGCTTCGAAACGTTCGTCTTCCGCAAGATTAATAGCTTTTTCAGCATAATAACGACAAAAATCAACCGCTTCACGTACTTCATCGATGCCATCTTGAGCTGTTTTACCCGCTTCTTTAATACATAAGGCGATAAGCTCGTCCATATGATGTTCAAGAATATCGGCAACCCGGCACAATAACGCTGCGCGTTCAGATACTGGTGTTTGTGACCATGATGAAAATGCTGTTTTAGCCAACGTTATCATTGCCAGCATTTCATCTTCGTTGTGATGACGATAAAAGCCTATTATTTCAGTTTGGTTGGCAGGATTATTAACGGCAAAAGCCCCTTTTGGAACGTTACTTTCAGAGAGTAGATGATCAGTAAACCAGCTACCTAAAAACGACTTCAAGGGTGTGATTGTATTAATATCAGCTAAATCGACGCCTTTAGAGTTATCACGACCGAGACCTTTTTCATCATGGTATAAAGCTATGGGTTTGGTGATTTGGGTGTTATATTTATCTTTTAAACGCTGCGTTTTTTCAACGGGATCTCTCAGTAAAGATTCAACAGGTTGAGTCTCATCAACAATGGCATTAACAAAAGAAGAGTTAGCACCATTTTCTAGCAAACGCCGCACTAAATAAGCTAATAGCTCTTCATGATGACCAACTGGGGCGTAGATGCGACATTGAATATTTTCACTAGAAACTATTTGATCATACAAAGAGTTCCCCATGCCATGTAAACATTGAAATTCAAAACCCTCTTTATTGCCATCAACGAGTTCAAGAATGGCGGCAACAGTGTATGCATTATGCGTAGCAAACTGTGGATAAATGGTATCTCTATAAGCTAATAATTTTTTTGCACAAGCGCGGAAAGAAACATCAGTAGAAGATTTTCGTGTAAATACAGTGAAATGCTGATGACCCTCTTTTTGAGCCTTTTTAATTTCAGTATCCCAATAAGCCCCTTTTACTAGGCGGACCATCATTTTTCGGTCAACTCGCACCGTTAATTCACGTAACCAATCAACGACAAAAATAGCCCGCTTTTGATAAGCTTGTAATGCCATACCAAAGCCAGTCCAATTTGCTAAATCACTATCACTAAAAACCGCTTCAATAATATCAAGTGATATATCTAAGCGTTCAGACTCTTCGGCATCAACGGTTAAACCAATATTGTAGCTTTTAGCTTGTAAACAAAGCGCCTTAAGTTTTGGCACAATTTCAGCCATAACGCGTTCTTTGTGATTAAATTCATAACGAGGGTGAATAGCAGAAAGTTTCACTGAAATACCAGGAACTTTACGAGGATCATCTTTACCCGTAGCACGCGCTACATTCCCAATCGCCTCTATTGCCTCTTGATAAGCTTTAAAATACTTATCAGCATCATTCATCGTACGGGCACCTTCACCGAGCATGTCAAATGAATAGACATAGCCTTGCTGCTCTTTATCGGCAGCACGCTCAGTTGCGGCAATGATTGTATCGCCCATCACAAACTGCTTACCCATAATTTTCATGGCGTAGTTCATTGATTTACGAATAACAGGTTCACCTAAACGACCAACAATCTTTTTCAATAAACCAAAGCTTTCCTTTTTGCGTTTATCGGCATAATTAACCATAGTGCCGGTAATTAACAAGCCCCATGACGAGGCATTAACGAACAATGAATCGCTGCTGCCTAAATGACTGTTCCATTGCCCTTGAGAAATTTTGTCACGAATTAAAGCATCTTGAGTATGTTTGTCTGGTACTCGTAACAAGGCTTCGGCCAAACACATTAAGACCACACCTTCTTCACTTGATAGGGTGTATTCTTTTAATAAGGCGTCTATTGCACCATTACCTGACTCGACTTTACGAATTTGAACAGCCATTTTACGCGCTCTTTCCCACGCTCGACTTCTGGCACCAACATTTACTTCTGCCAATGGTAAGATATGATCTACCGCGATTTTTTCATCGATACGGTAAAACTCACGAATTTTTTGACGAAGAGGACAGTCTGTATTAAACGAACCATTGAAAAGCATATAGTTATCCTTAAAAAATTATTAAATAGTCTTTTGTAATCTCTTAAGTGATTACAATTTAATTTATGCTACGAATGCTTTGTTAGCTCTTTTTCAATCATCGCCGACAAGATACGTAACAAAGTCTGTCCTTTTAATTTAAAAACTCTTTAGCTTTAGCAATCGAATAATTTACTGCTTGTGACAGTTCAAGTTTGGGCGGCATAACCAATTCATTTGGATCGACATGGACATCAAGCACACAGGGCTCAGTACTAGTAAATGCCTCTTTCAATGCGTCGACTAGCATTTCAGGGCGTTCTATAGTCCAACCCTCACCACCACATAATCGAGCAAATTCAGCAAAATCTGGATTTTTTAATGCCGTTTTATAATTGGGGTAACCACTGCTTTCTTGTTCCAGTTGAATTAGTCCCAATTTGGCATTGTTAAAAATAATAACCTTTATCGGTAATTTACGATTGACCACGGTAATAAATTCTTGCATTAACATACTAAAACCACCATCCCCGATAAGTACTATTACCTGCCGGTCAGGAAATTTTAATTGTGCGCCTATCGCGCCAGCCATGCTAAATGCCATCGTGGCCAAGTTACCTGAAAGGGTAAATAGTTGGTGTTCAGTTACGGGTAAATGACGTGCGGCCCACGCAGTCACCGTGCCAGTATCACAAAGAAAAATCGCATCTTTGTTGGCAAGCTCGCCGATTGTTCGTGCTAGAAGCTGCGGTTTTATTGGCGTGGCTTGCGAGCTTTCTTTTTCGCCTTGTTCTCTTGACCATTTCATTTTCTGGTGACGACATTCATCAAGAAAATTTTTGTCATCTTTTTGGGGTAAATCAATAATTAATTGCTCTAGCACCTCACTTACCTCTCCAACTATCGATACATCGACAGGGCAACGTCGACCTATGTGTCGAATATCCTTGTCCACTTGAATGACTTTCGCTTTTCCAGGGTAATATTCTTTGTAGGGAAAATCAGTACCGAGCATAATAAGTAAATCACAATTATTTATTGCCTCAATTGATTGTCGCGTACCAAGTAAGCCAAGTCCTCCTAAGGAATATTCATGCTCATCTGGCAGTAATACTTTTGCTTTTAATGTTCTAATAAGTGGTGCATTGCATTTTTTCAACAAAGTAAGTAGCTGTTGACGCGCTGGAATAGCCCCTACGCCCGCAAGAACTACAATTTTATTAGCTTGCTGAATTAGGCTAAGTGTATTGTTTAATGATGATGCTAAAGGTTTTGTACTGCCCTTTTCAGTGCCCGCGATTGGATGACAAGTAATACCTGCTTCTATTTGCTCCGTGGCCACATCTACAGGTAGGGCAATATGAGCAACTCCGCTTTCAGTAATCGCACTATTACACGCTTGCTGGATGATCTCAGGGACACGATCAGCAGCAAACAAGGTTTGATTAAACACAGCGACATCAGAAAAAAGAGCGGATGAATTGATTTCTTGATGTGAGTTATTACCTATTTCAGAACGCCGTAACTGCCCCGTTATCGCTAGGACAGGTGCATGGTCGAGCTTAGCGTCGTACAAGCCATTGAGTAAATGTATGGCTCCACCTCCAGCAGTACCGACACAAACGGCAAGCTTACCGGTTAATTTTGCTTGGGCTGATGCGGCAAACGCCCCACTTTCTTCATGACGAACCTGTATGAATTCTATCTTTCCATTGCGGCGTATAGCATCCATCAAATCATTAATCGCATCACCTGGAATACCAAAGACATGGCGGACACCATATTTGTAAAGTGTCTCTACAATGTGGTCGACAACTTTACGTTTTTTGATTGTAGACATGTATTCCCCTTTCAATTTCAAATAAGTTCATCGATATTTACTTTAATTAAGCACAACGCTCAAAGCGTTATGAATTTATCTATTATATTTACTCACTGTTAACGACTTTCATCAGGCTCAATTGATTCATGAACATTATTTACTGCTGAAACTCCCGGAGTAAATAGTTGTCTGATGCTGTTCAACATCGTGTTATGCTTCCAATGCTCTGCTCGCACTAAACTTACTTTCAATAAAGCAATGTCTGGGTTATCCAATCCATCTTGAATCCACGTTTCATAACGTGACTCCCATAATTTAATCAACATAGCTTCACTTTTAATTATCTGAGTGATCCCAGATACCGAAATAAAATTGTTATCTTCTTTGATAAAACTAAGATTGACGAAGCTGTTTTCAGTCAATTCACCAATCAACTCTGAAGATAGCGTTGTAAAAAAGAAGAGTTCTCCTTCAGCACTAACTTCAACGGTTTCCATCGGTCGACTTTTCATTATTCCATCAGCGGACCTAGAAACAAGCATTGCTACATCACCTATATTAATGAGCTTTTGAATATGTGAGATATCTCTCTGTAAATGCTTTTCACTTTGCATGCTAATTTTCTCCGATTAAATGTATTCAACGGTGTTATCTGTTTTTAGAGACGGCTAAGATAGTTAACATAAAAACAGTTATATTTGATTTATTAAGCTAAATCTAAAAATATTATACGGTGACAAGGGAGGTCGCTCTGTACGTTAGCGTACTGTCTAAAGAGTGTGTTTTATCCTAAACGGCTTAAAACTAATGCTGGCAAGTTGAAACAGAGGGTTTTTAAGGTGGTCTTAGCGCTGATTAACAGACTAAAAATAGTGTAAAATACTGTTTGAGGTTATAATAAATGACTTTACTAATGCTTATTTAAAACAAACAAATAGCTAAAGTGGTCTAGTTTAACCTATTGGTATAATTACCTTTCATCAGCTGATAACACTCACAAGCTTCCCGCTCTAAGCCCTTACGATTAAGTATCTGAATGGTACCTCGTGTATAGCTAATTAACTTTTTATCTTTTAATAAGCAAGCGGCTACTGTTATCCCGCTTCTTCGGACACCAAGCATATCAGCAAGAAATTGATGTGTTAGGTTTAAATGAGTAGAATGTGCCCTATCATCAGTCATGAGTAACCAACGAGCAAGACGAGATACTATGGGATGAAATCGCATGCAGACTAATGATTGTGAACCTTGCACAAACAAAATATAAAGGTAATCATTCAATCTTTTTAACAGTAATGGAAAGTTTTTCAGTTGATACTGAAATTGCTTAACAGATAAGCGCAGCGCTGTTCCAGACCCCTGAACAACAGCTCTATCAGGAGCCGATTGTACCCCTGAAATATTGGAAATACCCAACATACCTTCATTACCAATAATACACAATTCAAGCGGTGGGTGTCTCGTACCTGTAGTGACCAGTGAAATATACCCTGTTAAAGGATAAAATATGTAGTCAATGCCTTGCCCGCGCTCATGCAATATATCACCGGAGGTTAAATGAACCTGCTCGCATTGCGCTAGAATAGTTTTTCTGAGTTTATTTGGTAGCCCATCTAACAACTCATTGGTGACTTCTTGCTTTTCTTTTGATCGCATATGTTTGCTCTCTGATACAGAAAAATGATATTGCCTTAAATAATTAAAATTTAATTTATAGCAGCAATAGTCAAGTGTAAGCGATATAAAATAGAGGATCTGTGCGCTGGCAAACATTACTCACTTATATGATGACTTTATAACTTACATATTTAAAATGATTAGTTCACTAAGCAATAGCGGTGTCTATAATGTCGGGAGGTTTTCTTCAATGCCAGCGCTAAAGTCTTAACGTTTTGATGCGGATATTGCAGGAAAATTTTTGATAAAAGTCAATGGCGTGACAGCCTTATTTAGCGCAATAGCTGATATTGTGCTAAATATCATAAATCGATTAAAGACCGAGCCTTAATACTGATAAAAATCATCAACTTATAAAGATAAAAGACAGTATTACTCACTAAAACAAATAACCTTGATTAAAGATTAATAACGTTTTTTGATTGATAATAAACTTTTTCGTTTTCATGAGGGAGCAATCGGTCGGTTTCTTTTTTTACAACCGCATAGCATTCACAACTTAAGCTTTCAAGTTTCTGCCTATTTAACACGGTAATATGACCGCGATGATAATCAATGACACCCAACTTCTGCAGTTTTCCCGCAGCTTCGGTTACACCTTCTCGGCGTACCCCTAGCATATTAGCAATAAGTTCCTGTGTCATCGTTAGGGTATTATCCGGTAAACGGTCAAGCGACAGTAAAAGAAAACGGCATAATTGCTGATCAATCGTATGGTGGCGATTACATACTGCAGTCTGTGACATTTGAGTAATAAGGGATTGGGTATAACGAAGCATTACACCTAACAATTTTCCATGTCGATGAAATTCTTCGGTTAAGCGTTTTCCTTTAAGCCGATAAGCATAACCTGCACTTTGAACCACAGCTCGGCTAGACGTACTTTCTCCGCCCATAAACAACGCAATACCAACAACGCCTTCGTTACCTACCACAGAAATTTCTGCCGAAGCGCCACTCTCCATTACGTATAATAAAGAAACAATAGAGTCAACGGGAAAGTATACATTAGCGAGCTTATCACCGGCTTCGTACATAACCTCGCCTAACTCTAGCTTTACTAATTCAACAAAAGGAAAAAGTCGTTCTTTTACTTCATCAGGCAAGACAGCTAGTAAGTGATTTTGTAAGGGGGTAATTTGAGTGTCGATTATTTTTTGCATCGTGAGTCGTCCCTTCTTAAGAATTAAATCAAGCTACTAGATATTATTATACCTTAACAAAAACAATCTCGCTGTTCGGTTCGATACCGTACACAACACTCTTTTTAGATGATCATTTTTATTTTAGGTAATTAAAGTATATATCGCACTAATCGACATTTAGACCACCTAAAGTAGATGCGCTTACATTCAGATATAACAACATAACAAACAACAATAACATTTAAAGACAAAAACTTAAACTTTCCACTACGGTAAAGTCTAACGAAGAAATAGCCTACTGCTCTAGTGGCTTTCGCATAAAAAATAGTACGATAATTATTAGGTTATGTGTGACAGCGTACAGATATATCTTTACGTAAAGTACAAGGTAGTATTTAGAGCTTAGCGTTATAAAATTTTATTCATTAATGGAATGGACAAGACCATAAAAGTTTTACTTCAGTAAAAGAAGTAGCACCCTTTAAAACAGGTAAAACAACAAGTTAATGCTTTGCCAGCCACCAATAAAACCCTTATCATTTAATAGAGGAAAACGTTATGTATAAACATATTTTATTTGCCACAGAACTTCATGATTCAAAAAACTATATTGAAGATAAAGTCGCTCAATTACAACAGTTCACCGACGCTAAACTCAGTATTATTCATGTGGTAGAACCGATACCTAATTATGGTGGAGCACTCGGTGTTGTTCCGAGTCCAGACCCAGTTGGCAGTTTTGGTAATACAGAAAAACTAAAAGAACAAGCCAAAGAGATACTTCAACCATTAGCTAAAAGGCTAAATATCACCGAACAACACTTGTGTATATCGGTCGGATATATTAGCGAAGAAATATTGGCTTTCGCAGAACACGAAAATGTCGATTTAATTATAACCGGTAGCCATGGCGTACATGGTTTACGCTTATTATTAGGCTCTACCGCAAATGCCATTTTACACGGCGCAAAATGTGATGTATTGGCAGTGCGTTATAAAGAGCAATAAGCATTGATTTAAGCAATAAATATATTGCTTTGAATATTATGATGGTAACGAACCTGCTGTGAACGAGCCAATCAATTAAGTCGGTAATTAATATAATATCGTTAATTATCTATCGGTTGCAGCAAGACTTACCTTTCCATAATAGGTTTTTATCGAGGGTCGTATCACTAATTTATCCTGTCTTATCAAATCGACCTATCATGATAAATTATTTGACTCGAGTCTCATTTGTAATAAACACCCTACTGATTGTTATATAACTATACATGTTACCAGCCCTTTATTTTGGCTGCCACATTATGTTTTCGTCCATGTATGCTAGGGTATATTAACTACGTTTATCATAATGCGTATACCAATCAGATAAATACTTTTAATGGAGATAACGACAATGGCCAACTCTATACAACGTTTAAAGCAACTTGAAATTAATGGTGAAATTTGCCACTACCACAGTTTTGATGGTTTAGCGGATAAGTATGACCTTTCACGTTTGCCTTTTGCCGCTAAAATCCTTTTAGAAAACTTATTACGACATGCAGATAGTGATTTTGTCCAACAAGGGGATATTGAAACCTTAGCCAATTGGGATGTAGACAACTGGCAGGATACTGAAATTGCCTTTGTACCTGCTCGCGTAATTTTGCAAGACTTTACTGGGGTACCCGCCGTAGTTGATTTAGCGGCTATGCGAGATGCGATAGTCAAAATGGGTGGAAAAGCCGAAAAAATAAACCCATTAAATCCAGTCGAATTGGTCATCGACCATTCAGTTATGGTCGATGTGTTTGGTCAAGCTGATGCGATGGAAAAAAACACCGCAATTGAGTTTCAGCGTAATCGCGAACGTTATCAGTTTTTACGTTGGGGTCAGCAAAGTTTTGATAATTTTAAAGTGGTACCACCGGGCCGTGGTATTGTACATCAGGTAAATCTCGAATATTTAGCCCGCGTAGTATTCAAAAAGCCCGACGAGAATAATTTACTTTACCCTGATACCTTGGTTGGCACCGATTCACATACCACCATGATTAATGGCTTAGGTGTGTTAGGTTGGGGAGTCGGCGGTATCGAAGCTGAAGCGGCGATGCTGGGACAACCCGTGACCATGTTAATACCTGAGATTGTTGGTTTTGAATTAACGGGGAAATTACCTGCAGGAACTACAGCGACTGACTTAGTCTTAACGGTAACAGAACAATTACGTGCTGCAGGTGTGGTAGGTAAGTTTGTCGAGTTCTTTGGTTCTGGGGTGAATGAGCTGACCTTGGCCGACCGAGCGACCATAGCCAATATGGCGCCAGAATATGGGGCAACGTGTGGAATTTTCCCCATCGATCATCAAACTACCGATTATCTGCAATTAACCGGGCGTGACAGTGACCACATTGAACGCGTAGAGTCCTATTTAAAAACGATGGATATGTGGGGAACGCAATCTCAACAGCATGCTGTTTATCATAGCCGATTATCATTAAAACTAGATGAAGTAGTGCCTTCTATTGCTGGTCCTAAACGTCCTCAAGACAGAATTTCACTTGACCGTGCCGGTCTGGCGTATCGTGACTGGTTAGCTTTACAACACGGTATAAAACAAGCAGTCTCGAGCGATAGTGAAAGTGGCTTTGAAAGTGAAGGCGGACAACCTTCGGTACTATTACCTGCTAGTAATGAAGATTCAGGCGTTCCCTGTCAGTATGCTGATGAAGACTTTGTATTAAAACACGGATCCGTCGTTATAGCGGCAATTACCAGTTGCACTAACACCTCAAATCCATCGGTATTAATTGCCGCTGGACTATTAGCCAGAAATGCCCGGCTGCGAGGATTAACGGTTAAACCTTGGGTAAAAACCAGTTTTGCACCTGGTTCACAAGTGGTCACTGATTATCTGCTTAAATCTGGCTTAAATGAAGATTTAGATGCCCTTGGTTTTCAGTTAGTCGGATACGGTTGTACTACCTGTATTGGTAACTCCGGCCCTTTACCTACCGAAATTAGCGACGCTATTCATCAAGGTGATTTATCTGTTACCTCTGTTTTATCAGGTAACCGTAACTTTGAAGGTCGTATTCACCCAGAAGTCCAAGCTAATTATTTAGCCTCTCCTCCTTTGGTCGTTGCTTATGCTTTAGCAGGTAATATGAAGATAGATATTACCACGGGCTCACTAGGTGATGACCCTACAGGTAAACCGGTTTATTTACATGACATCTGGCCAGATAGTCAGGAAATTAAACAAGTTATCGAAAAAGTTATCGACAGTTCAATGTTTATTTCCCGATATGAAGATGTTTATAGCGGTAATAAAGACTGGCAAGCGCTGGATATAGTACAAAGCCAAAAATATGATTGGCCAGCTTCTACCTACGTTAAATTGCCACCATTTTTTAATAATATTAGCGCAAAAATACCAACTATTAACCCAATTAAAAATGCTCGATGTTTATTAAAACTGGGTGATAGTGTCACTACTGACCATATATCTCCTGCCGGTTCGATTGCGCTAGATAGCCCCGCGGCTGAGTATTTAAAAAGTGAAGGCGTCTCACCCAAAGACTTTAATTCTTATGGCTCTAGACGCGGTAATCATGAAGTGATGATGCGCGGTACTTTTGCCAATGTTCGTTTACGAAATTTATTAGCACCCGGCACTGAGGGCTGTTGGACGACACTGATGCCATCGGGTGAAAAAATGAGTGTTTTTGATGCGGCGATGCAATATCAACAACAAAACATTGCTTCGATTGTTTTAGCTGGAAAAGAGTATGGTACGGGCAGTTCTCGTGATTGGGCCGCCAAAGGGCCAGCTTTATTGGGCGTTAAAGCGGTTATTGCACAGAGTTACGAACGTATTCATCGCTCTAATTTAGTCGGCATGGGGATATTACCATTGCAATTTATGCCAGATGATAATGCCGAGTCACTAAAACTAACAGGTGAAGAGCAATTCAGTATTCCTGCCGTGAGTATTGGGCAGAAAACGGTGACAGTATCTGTTAAAAATGAAGAGGGTAATGAACGTTCCTTTGAAGTAAAAATTCGTATTGATACACCCAACGAATTCAAATACTACCAACATGGTGGCATATTACATTATGTGCTACGAAATTTAGCGTCGACAGACTAATGTTGTTACCCTTCTTAATTAATTTTGAAGGGTAAATTTTTTAGCATAATGTATAAACAGGTCATATTGTTGACCTGTTTATTATTCATTGTTGTAGAGGTTAACATTCAACTGTAGATTTTAAATGTAAATGCCTGAACCCTAGTCAATATTAACGATACTAATGGCCTATTCCTTAACAGGAATACCTTCGAGTAGTTCTATAATACTGGGGTTGTTGTTTATATAGGCTAAATTAATGAGGTATTTTTTTTCAAGATCTTGCATGGATTGATTTGCTAGTAAGTTTTTTATTAATAACGCTTCGCCATTTCCTATTGCGGTTTTCAAAGCAGAGAAGTTCACGGTAGCGTGTTTATTTTGATTCGTATGATGAGATCCCATGATAACACTCCGTTAATTATTCTTTATGATAGTCACCGCTACTCCTAGCATCTAACGATGCAAATTAGGAGTACCAGTAAAGCAGTTTTTATATGTAGACTTATTCGTATTGATGCTATTTAAAATATCAATGTAGCGCTTACTTTTCGATGATATTTTTTGGGGGGTTGGCATTGTGTAAATATTTAAATAAGTCACTGTTAGTCGACAGTACTAATGTCGTATCTTCGCCAATAGCAAGCTCATAGGCTTGCAAGGTTCGTGTAAAAGCATAAAATTCAATAGATTCTTGGCTTTGGCTATGTGCGGTAGAATAAATTCCAGCGGCTTTAGCATCGGCTTTACCGCGAATTTCTACAACTTGACGATAAGCTTCTGATTGAATTTTATTTAAATCACGTTCGCGGTTGCCTAATATTCTAGCTGCCTCACCTTTGCCTTCAGATAAGAACCTTTCGGCAATTTGGCGACGTTCACTGATCATGCGCTCATAAATTTTAGGTCGTACACTTTCATTATAATTAATGCGCTTAAAACGAATATCTAATAGTTCAATACCAAACACCTTAACCTTTTCTGCCGCGGCGTTAAATATGTCTTGTTCGACAAGTTTCCTACCTTTATGGATAGGCACTAAACTGCCCATATCTAATGCTTTTTCTGCATCAGTTAACAATGGGTCACGCAGAGGTTGACGGCCTTTCGTGGTCCGAATAATTTCAATTAGCTTATGTGTTGCTACCGCATTTCGTGTCTCACTACCAAAAATATCATCTAATCTCGACTGCGCACTACGCTCATCACCCAGACGTAAAAAATACGGCAATGGGTCGGTTATTTGCCAGCGGGCATATAAGCTAACAGAAATATATAACTTGTCCTTTGTCGGCATATCTGAAGGTGTACCTTCCCATTCCAATACACGTTTATCAATCGAGTTAACCTGTTGTATATAAGGTAATTTAAACTTAATACCTGCATCAACAACCGGCTCCCCCACGGGACGACCAAATTGGGTAATAATGACTTGTTCGACTTCATTTACGGTGTAAAAGGCGCCATAAAGTAAGGTAATAATAACGAATAGCAAAATACTCGTGAATAAGCTTAAATAACGTTTCATGGTTTTCTCCCTTCAATAGATGTTAAATTTAGCAAAGGCAAAACATCTACTGTGCCACTATCGATGATAATTTTGTTGCTTATGGTTGGCATTACTTTTTGCATGGTCTCCACGTAAATGCGTCTGCGCGTTACCTCTGGCGCCAATTTAAACTGGTCATATAGTGCATTAAAACGTAATACATCACCTTCTGCTTCATTAATTCGTTTTATTCTATAGCCATCTGCTTCGCGAATACGTTGATCTCGCTCGCCTTCTGCCAATGGGATAATACGATTGTAATCTCGGCGCGCTTCATTAATCAGCTTTTCCTTTTCTTGTTGAGCCTGATTTACCTCATTAAATGACGCTTGAACGGGCTTTGGCGGATTAATATTCTTTAATTGAACTTGGTCGATACTAATGCCCATTACATATTTAGTTGCCAAAGCCTGCATTTTTTTAAGTGCTTCAACTTCAATTTCTTGGCGGCCAATAGTGATCACTTCGTCAACGGTTCTATCACCTACCACTTCACGCATCACTGATTCAGAAACATAGCGTAACGTACCTGCTGGATCACGTACTTCAAATAAGTAATTTTTGGGATCAGCAATTCGATACTGAATAACCCATTCCACCAGTGCAGTGTTCAAATCCCCCGTCACCATTTGCGTTTCACCCACTTGATTACTTACTACGGCTAAGTCACGCTCACGAGCACTACGGCCTATATTGTTTAAAGAATCATTGAACGAGTTGTTTATGGAGATATTTTGGTCAGGGTCTTTAGCACCAGGCGTTGAAAAGCCAAACTCTTGCTTCAACTGCCGCTTTGTTGGCACTATGTTCACTTGCTCTATACCTAAAGGTAATTTGAAATGTAAACCCGCGGGGAAAATAGCTTCAAACTTACCAAATCTCAGTACAACGGCTACAGAATCGCTAGGAACTGTGTATACCGCGGTATAAATACCACCAGTGAGCAATATAACTGCAAGGATAATCCATCCAGGTTTTTTGCCACTACTCGTTGGCAGTAATTCTTGATACTTTTGAAAAAATTTACCGACTACTTTGCTTAGATCAGGTAGCTCTGATTTGGGCTTTTTAGCGTTGTTATTATCTGGCGTCATAGGCTCCTCTCTTTATTAACTAACCTTCGAAAAATAGGTTTTAACTTTATAATTAATGACTGCCCCATCCTATCAAACTGTAAAATATAGCTTTAATTAAATAAATCGTATTATATTATTTGTTTTTGGATAGACACACTTTGTAATTTCCTAGTCAGGATCATCAGAAAATTCTACGATAAATAATATTAGTTTTCTGTTCGATACCACACGTAGTCGTCATAAATCATTTCAGTTAATACAGCCTGTGATAGATAGAACATCATCACAAATATTGAATTTTGATTGAAGTTGAGTGTCGAAATAAGGTTTTCACAGCTTGGATTTATGAGATAACTTTCCATTGAATCTGAAAAAATTCAAATGGTGATTTTTTTTTATAAGTGCTTACGTTAACCCTTGATGTGGCCAGTAGTAGATAATTACTGACGCACTTGTGCAGGTAAGGTCTCTATTTAAAAGGAGGGCTAAAGCGGTGGGACAGTAATTTCTGTTTGACGAATCTCAACCAGCGGACAAACACTGGCTACTTTATCGTGATATACCTCAATCTGGTGATCAGCTGGAACATCCAACATCATCAGCACTTCGCCATTACTAATTGCAGTTTCGCATGCAACCTTCTCCTGATCACTTAAACCAGCGCCTACCATACCTGAGACCCAAGCACCAAAACTCGCACCCGCAACGGTAAAACCTAAAATAGCGGCACCACCAAGGGCTAAACCCGTAGCCGGAAGGGTTATAACCGCCAGACCTGCCAATAATCCAGTAGTTCCACCAGCAATAACACCCCGTTTGATCGCTGGGTACAAGTCTGAATCATCCAATGCATCCGCTTTGGGGAGTTCGCTTAAATCGATTTTATCGTTTGCTATTAGATGCATTTGACTGTCGTTAATGCCATCAGCACGAAACAAGTTTACCAATTCACATGTAACCTTAACATCGGGGGCTAGAAAATAAATACGTTTCATTTGTTGCTCCTGTGTGCAGCCACACTGGCTAAAAACCTTATAATGTTAACAGGCAATGAACTGCAGTATTTGATTAAAACAAGAAGGAAAATTTTAATAATTCCTCTATCGATAAAGTGCATGTTTATCCATAAGTCATCATAAATTGATATCCACAAAGCGTCTGTGCGTTGCCACACATTATTTAATGAAGTGATCTAAAGTCATAAATTGCATTGCTTAACCTATGATAAACAACGTCAAAATTTACTCTCTGCTTATCAATGAGATCTTAACTAACGACAAGCTGATTGATCTGTATCAACCTTGATTCAGATAAACTAGCGCTCTTTATCAACAGTAACTAGACTAAAAATCAATCGATTAGTAGAAGCTACTACCTCTACCTTTGCTTAGGTATCTGTTTAATTTATTCTGCTATTTAATGAATGACCCTTGATATGATTAGAAATTTTTATTTCATTTGTCATTATTAATGGGCAAGAATTGATTCTCTATTATCTTCATATAGCGCAGAGTGTTAACTAGCTGGCTAATAATTCAACCTAAAAATGATTAAGGAATAATAATGAAATACTTTCTATTGAGTTTACTTGTCGTTATGTCATTAACACTGTTCAGTTGTGATAACGGAATTGACTCACCAAGAGGATTTAGTCTACCTACAGGGAATATTGAAGCAGGTAAAATAGCTTTCTTAAAATATCAATGTTTAGCCTGCCACACACTCGATGGTGTTAAGGATGATAGTATTACAAAGCAGCAAACCCTTTCAATTTCCCTGGGTGGTAAAAAAACTAAAATAGTCACTTATGCTGAATTGGTTACCTCTATTATTAATCCATCCCATAAATTTTCAAATTTACATTCACCACAGTTTAGAACACCTCAGGGTGAATCAAAGATGAAAGTCTTTAATGATGTAATGACTGTGACTGAACTCATTGATTTAGTATCCTTTTTACAACCTAACTATTCATTAAAACCTTATCAACAAACCAGATATCAATATTATCCACATTAAAAGGTATGGGAGTTAACATGAACATTAAATTTTTTGGAGCCACTAGAGAAGTCACTGGCTCTTGCTATTTGGTACAGGGTAATAACAAAAATATACTGATTGAATGTGGTATGTTTCAAGGTTCTCATCACCATGAAAAACACAACCATGACCCCTTCCCTTTTGATGTTAGTGAGTTAGATGCTGTGGTGATCACTCATGCACACCTTGATCACTCGGGTCGATTACCCATGTTAATCGACTCCGGCTATATACACGAAAAAGAAGCGATGGATATACTAGATAAAGAATTAAAACACCTGCATCAGGCTAATGTAACCCAAGCAAGTTATAAGTAAAATATTATAATCTAAGAGGGGGTGGCAATTTGCATGGTCATTGACCAAGACATTATTATAAGGAAGGGAATTGGTTAATATCTTTGTTAATTGGTTTGTCGACGATACTGATAAAACTAGGGTCAAACAAAACAGCGTTTGTCTTTGCCTAGTCGCAGATAAAAAATTTTAGCTTAGGGCTTTTTTATGGCTACCATCACACATTGGCTGAGATGCCGTTTGTTTACAGCCACAAAAAAATACTTTTTTTGACTCTGTTGCGGTATATCTTAATGGTGAGAATTCTGAGCCTTTATGAGAGCCATCACAAAAGGGTTGTTTTTGGCTTTCCCCACAAGAACACCAAGAATATTTTTTACCTTCTTCAACGTCGACTGCAAAAGGTGTGTCAGATGCTCGTACTGGTGTAGACATAGTAATCTCCATTAATTGATATATAGCGCCCGATAAATAGGCAAGTAACTGATATTTAAAGTAAGCGATAAAGCCATAAAAGCCAACTGTTATTTATCCCAGTTGAACTTTAATTATCTGTTGAGTAAAAAAATCATAAGAAAACTGCACTAAAGTCCAAGGTCAATAAAGGGATTTTAAAATTTTATCCTCTGACATTTGAAGAATAACTATGCCAAGTGAAGTAACAATAATAAAGTTAACCCAAAAGACTAAAGCCATTAAAAACAAGGCTGCTTAAGGAATAGCGTTCAATGAGAAGGTGGATTAAAAAAACCTGCGCTGATTAATAAGAGAGACGTTAAGCAAATAATTCAATTGGAAATACTAATTTTGACGCTTTAAATACCAACAGCTTGTTTAACTTTTTCTTTGTAACTTCGACTCACTTTTAATTCTTTGCCATTACTCATCACTAAGTAATATTCGCCATTAAGTTGGCTACAAAACTTATCTACATAATTTTTATTAACTATGGTTGAGCGATGACTGCGCACAAATTGCTTTGGGTCTAATATTTCTTCAAGCTGCTTCATGGTTTTACGTAATATATGTGTAGCACTATGGGTATGAACACACATATAGTCTCCCGCAGCGTCAATCCATAAAATGTCTTTAACTGGTACTCTACTCACTTCGCCTGCATCTTTTATAGCCAAGATATCAGAGTAAGAGGATAAACTTACCGGTTGATTATTTGCGAGCTCAGCTAAAATTTTATCACAATCATTACCGGTAACATCACTAACTAGCTGAATAAGTTTAGATTTATGAGCAGCATTTTCTGAGCTGATCAGGCTCTGCCTAACCTTGTCCATAGATTCGGCTAGGCGATTTTCATCAGCAGGCTTTAACAGATAGTCTTGTGCGTGAACTTCAAAGGCTTGTAAGGCATATTGATCAAAGGCGGTGACAAAAATAACAATGGGTAGTTTTAATCCTCTTTCAATAATAGCTTGCACGACTTCAAAACCATTTAGGCCTGGCATTTGAATATCAAGAAACATTAAATCAGGTTCATAGGCTCGCACAGCTTCAAGTGCTTCACGACCATTATGGCATTGCGCAATAATATCAACGTCTTTATGATCCGCTAATCTTACGGCAAGGCCTTTCCTTGCTAAAGGTTCATCATCAACTATGATTGTTGACAGAAGCTTTGTCATGTATTTATCTCTAGTTCATAGGGCATTCTAATGCTCACTTTAACACCTTTTGGCGTATTATTGGCAACAACTAAAGAAAAATCACTACCGTACAATGCGGCTAATCTTTCTCGGCTATTTGCGAGGCCAACACCATTCTCACGATAAAGATTACCATTTTTAATTTCAGCGCCAGGACCATCATCGGCAAGTTCTAATAATAAGTCATTGGCAAAGCGGGTCACCGTAACTTTAATGGTACCGCCACTCTCTTGAGAAGCAATAGCATACTTAATAGAGTTTTCAGCAATAGGTTGTAATATCATACTGGGTACTAAGGCATTTTTACAATCATCCGCTGCGATAAACTCTACACATAATCGGTCTTCAAATCTAACTTTTTCTATATCTAGGTAAAGTTTTAGTGCATGCAACTCACTATTTAAGGTGACTTTTTTCATCGGATCTTTATCAAGAGAATAACGAAGAAACTCACTTAATTTAGTCACCATACCATTGGCTATTTTATTTTCATTAACCAAAATAAGGGTAGAGATTGCATTAAGAGTATTAAACAAAAAATGAGGGTTGAGCTGATAACGCAGCATTTTAAGCTGAGCCTGGTGAGCGACGCTGTTAGCCTCTAAAACATTTTGTTTTTCTTTTTGCAGCATTTGATAATATTTTGTACCAAAGTATAAACCACTCCAGCTCAAAATAATAAAAAATGAATAAACACTGTTAGTGGTGTAGTACAGCCAAAAATCAGGGCGATAACCGTGCTTGTATATTTCCCAATGGTTAATGTTTTTAACAACTTGCCAAAGAACGCCAACCAAATAAGAGGCGACTATGACCACAACGGCTATTTTTGCCGGACTAAAATTCCAAACTCTACGATATAGGTAGCGCAAAGGCACAGTGAACAGCCAACCCGCATAAGCATTGAGAAAAATTATCACGACAAAAATATCACGAGGATCATGTAATAATGATCCTAAATAATGCACTAAAGCAAATCCAAACCAACTTGTGCTATGCACTAACCAAAAAAGTCGGTTCTTATTTTCTAATAATTCTTTCCAATTCACGCAGTATAACCAATAAAAAATCTTATAATAATTATGAAGTAGCTTTGCCATTCACGCATTACCATTGACCGTAGCATTTCAGCGACTCAACTCATTTGTATTCAATATAAATACAAAGCTTTAAAGCGCTATCATTTTACCTAAACGTTGCCCGCCGACTAAGTGCATGTGGATGTGATAAACCTCTTGGCCGCCATGATCATTACAATTAATAATAAGGCGGTAGCCATTTTCAGCAATGCCCTCTTCTTTGGCTATTTTTTTAGCGACAGTGATCATGCGCCCTAGAGTGAGCTCGTCATCGTCAGTAACATCATTAACCGTCGGAATTAATTTATTTGGAATAATGAGGACATGGGTACTCGCTTGTGGTGTTATGTCTCTAAATGCTGTCACGAGTTCATCTTGATAGAGTAAAGGTGTTGGTATTTCTTGTCTGATTATTTTTGAAAAAATAGTTTCTTCTGCCATGATATGCTCCGTTGTGTCTGTTAGTTTACTTCTGGTGTCCACTTATTATAGTGTATCGCGTTATCAACTGAACGTCTCGGCAACCACCCTGCACTTTCTAATTCAGGTTTGTCTTTGAAATGTGTGACATAACCAACGCATAAATAAGCAATGATTTCAATTTTTGTGGGAATATTCAAAGCATCTCTAAGCTTGTCGTCTTCGATAATACTTACCCAGCCAACGCCTAAATTTTCTGCTCTTGCGGCAAGCCATAAGTTTTGTACAGCGCAAACCGCGCTGTATAAATCCATTTCAGCTTTGATCGTTTTTCCTAAGACAACTGGGCCATTTCTTTCTCTATCACATGTGACACATATACCTATCGGCGCTTCCAAAATACCTTCAAGTTTTAACTTTTGATAGCTTTGTTGTTTATCATCTGTAAACATTTTTTCAGAGACCGAATTTGCTTGCTCAAATCCATGCTTAATTTTTTGTTTTGTTTCTTTATCATTAATAACAATAAAGTCCCACGGCTGCATGAAACCAACACTGGGAGCATGATGAGCGGCGGTTAATACTCGCTTTAAAACATCTTCTGGGATGGGTTTGTTAATAAAATCGCTTCTAACATCTCGACGTGAAAAGATAGTTTTATAAACCGCGTCTCTTTCTTTTTCAGAAATATGCATTTGAATAATTTTTGCTTGAGGTAAATGAAATAAATAACAATGTCGCATAAAAAAGGTCTAGGTTAATAATTAACCTAGACCTAATCATATATTTAAAAGCTCATCGTTAGCTTTTTTTAAACACTCGTCGAGTAAAGCCAAAGGTTAATAGAGCGAATAAACTGATAAAGCCTAAACCAGCGCCTTCTCTTTCTATTTTTTCCTCAACCGCTGAACAGTCATCTATCTCACCCGCTAACGGTCTCAATGTAACAGCACGAACAACATCTTCTAAAAGCTGCTCGCCAGTATCTAAATCAAACATCAATTCACCTTTTGCGTCACGGCGAGGTGCTTTAACAAGTGCTGAAGCAGATATTTCATTTTTATCGTTAATGTCTCGCGCTTCGATAATTGTGTACTGTGAGTCACAAGTTAAAAAGTCATTGAGATCGGTAAAGGTCTTACTGGCAATCTCATACATAAAAGCATGTCTACGACGAGGAGACTGCTGATCGTTATGTGTTTCAACTTCACCTTCACCAACAATAATACCATTTTCGTTAATAGCACGTGCAGTACTTGATGAGCCCTTGAAAAAGTCATCAGGCATTATCATTTGCATACCACTATCAAAATCATTGGTATCTACATGAAAGAATTTTGTACGCGTATTACCATTAACCACAGTTTTAGTATGGCCGATAGCAATACCAGCATTATTAATACCGTAAGTACGAGAATCAAAAAACTTACTATGATCATCAGTAAAGTCTTTCACTTGACCATTTTTATAAACTACCGCATATAAATTTCGACGTTCACTTCTGCTTGGTTCGGTTTCGTTCTCATCCACCCAACCATGAGCAAAACCAACAGCAACACCATCATTATTAATAGCCTGTGCGTAGTTAAGAAATTCTCTTGTATCATCAACATTTGGTGTAACTAAATGCCCTAAAGTCTCAGTCTTTGTCACCCCTTCTAAACTTAGCGTCCATTTTATTGCTTCAGTGTTATACATACTCGACACTGCATTTTGAATACAAATTTCGAACGGAGCATTTGCTAAAATAGCAGGGTCTGCACAGCCACCCGTTTCATCAAAAATAAAATCAAGCGCTTCTTGATCGATACTCGTACTGGCATAACCGACAGCAAATAAAGATTCACTCATGTCTAAAATTGCAGAATCACCGCCTAAGCGAAGATTCTCGGCAACATCGTCACCTTCAGTCGGTGGCTTTAATTCAATAATGGTATTGCCTGCATCAGGAGAATAAAAGGCTCTTGAGGTAAAATCACGAACCCAATAGACAACAGGGTTATTATCAGTGCCCGTAAATGGCAATGCAGTATATGGAGCTGAGCCGTTACCATAAATCCAGCCATCATTAGTAATACCGTTTACATAATCAACCGTTGAACGCGTCAATGTTGTGGTATCTGGGAAATATTGGTCAAATACAGCAAAGCTTTCAGTATCACCCGCTTTACCTGTTAAGTTACGCATAGCCAAGATATTACCAATTTTTTGATAAAACCTAGCTGAGCTACTGCTGTTTTGACTAGTCAAATACAGGACAGCCCAAGCTAAATCATTAGCGGTTGGATTGCCTAACCTTAAGTCGTTTTCGTTTTCAATATCGACTAAGCCATCAACATCTTCATATTGTAAATTGGCAAATCTAACAATACTATCAAAATCATTAGTATCAAAGTACTGAAATTGAACGGGAAAATTATAAATATCTGAGCCAGAAATAGCCATTTGATTTTGGTTGTTTTCTTGCTGAGCATAACTATATTTAACTATATCAATGCCACCTTTATCGATAACTTCATATTTAGCTGCCTGTGCCATTGATAAACTTAACGCACTGCTAATTCCTAAAACTAATACAGATTTTACAAATTTGTTCATATACTACTTAACTCTCATTTCTTGTTATAATTCATCTAGCTCTTGCCATCTTGCGAAAGCGATTTCGAGTTTTGACTCACTTTCTTCAAGCTGGTTCAATATATTTTTTGTTTTATCACTATCTTGAGCAAAAAAGTTAGCGTCGTTGACTTGTTCTTGCAATGAATTTATTAATGCTTCAAGTTCATCGACCTGTCCAGGTAGCGCTTCTAATTCACGATTATCTTTGAACGATAATTTTTTTTTAGTAGGCACATTAACTGCAGATTTACTCTCACTCACTGAATTAACAGGGGCTTTTATACCTTCAGCTAACTGCTTACGCTGTTCAGCTTTGTATGCTAAATAACTATCAACATCATCATAACCGCCAACAATATTTGTTATTTCACCACTCCCATCAAAGTAAAGACAACTATTTACACAATTATTAACAAAATCGCGATCATGGCTTACTAAAATAACGGTTCCTGCATAATTTGCAACGACTTCTTCTAATAATTCTAAAGTTTCTATATCTAGATCGTTAGTTGGCTCATCGAGAATAAGTAAGTTGCTGGGTCTTAAAAATAGACGTGCTAATAACAAGCGATTTTTTTCACCACCTGAAAGCGCACGTACCGGAGTTCTAGCACGTTTAGGGCTGAATAAGAAATCTTGCAAATATCCCAATACATGGCGTGTTACCCCATTAACAGTGACTTCTTGCTTACCTTCGGCAACGGTGTCCTGAACGGTCATACTCAAGTCTAAAGCATCGCGATGTTGATCAAAATAAGCCACATCTAAATTAACACCAACACGCATCTTTCCTGAGGTGGGTTGTTGTTGTTCCATGATTAATTTGATTAACGTTGACTTACCCGTGCCGTTGGCACCAATAAGGGCTAAACGGTCGCCTCGCGTTATAAGTAAATCTAAACCATTAAAAATGGTTTTATCACCAAACGCCATATGCAAGTTTTCACACTCAAAGACTAACTTACCTGAGCGATCACCGGTTGATATATTAATATCGCCCTGCTTCTTAACTTCACGTCGTTCTTGGCGTTCGACTCGTAACTTTTCAAGTGAACGAACTCTGCCTTCGTTACGAGTTCTGCGAGCCTTAACCCCTTGTCTTATCCATACTTCTTCTTCAGCTAGACGCTTATCAAAAAGCGCATTTTGTGTGGACTCAACTTCTAAGTCGTGAGCTTTTTGTTCGATATAAAGATCATAGTTACCAGGATAGCTAACAAGCTGACCACGGTCTAAGTCTAAAATACGGGTCCCTAAACCACGAATAAATGCTCTATCATGACTAATAAATATGATAGTGCCTTTAAAGTCTTTTAGAAATTGCTCTAACCACAACACACTACTAATATCTAAATGGTTAGTAGGCTCATCAAGTAATAGTACGTCAGGCTCGCTGACTAATGCTTTCGCTAATGCCAGTTTACGTAACCAACCACCAGAGAGATCGCAAATCATTTTGTCTGCTTCTAACGCTAGCGTGGTTAATACTTTATCGATACGTTGTTCATCTTGCCAAGCATTTGCTTGGTCAAGTTGTTGTTGAACGTTCGATAATTTATTAAGATTCTTCTCTGAAGGGTCTTCACCAATAATATGAATTATATGGTGATATTGCTTAATCAATTCTGCATTTTCAGCAACACCTTGAGCAACATAATCAAAAACGCTCATTTCAGATGACTCAGGTGGATCTTGCTCTAACATCGCTAACTTAATGTTGCTCGACATCAAGATCTGACCATCGTCTAGGTTCTGTTTACCCATCAACACTTTCATTAATGAAGACTTACCTGCGCCATTTTTACCGACTAAACAGACGCGTTCGCCCGTTTTTACCGTTAAGTCTGTCTTATCTAAAATACTGTCTTCACCGAAGGCTAATTCGCCTTGAGCTATTCGGATTAATTCCATGGTTTATATCAACTCTACTACTTGTGATTGTTCGAAAGGCCAGAATAATAATGTGTTATCACTCAAGCGCTCTAATACGGGAATATGAACACCGTATAAATTTACTAAATTATTTTCACTACTGGTGTCATCATCAATAATATCAACCACCTTAATTTGGTGATCGGGTATTATATCAACAATTAACTCTGCAGCTTGCTCACAAAGGTGGCAACCGGCACTACTATATAAGTGAAATAAAACACTCATTATGCCGTAACTTTTTTACGGGTAATTAACCAACTGTTATGGATATGCTTATTACGCTGAAAATCTTTATCGCGGGTTAACTCTGAAATTGACTTCACCTCAAAATTTAAAGCAGCGACAGCGTCAAAGTCCATTTTGAAGTTTCGCTTATTATTAGTGAAAATAAGCTCACCGTTTTCAGCAACACATTTCATTGCATCAGTAATTAACGCCACGTGATCGCTTTGCACATCAAAACTGTCTTCCATGCGCTTAGAATTTGAGAACGTTGGCGGATCAACAAAAACAACATCATAAGTGCCCCTATGCTCTTTTAACCAAGTTAAACAATCGGCTTGTACAAATTGGTATTTATGACCTGACAATTTATTCAAGGCAAAGTTTTCTTGTGCCCAGTTCAAGTAAGTATTCGACATATCAACAGTAGTAATACTTGTTGCGCCATGCAGTGCGGCTTGCAATGAAACAGAACCGGTATATGCAAATAAATTAAGCAATGATTTGTTTTTAGCTTTCTGTGCAACAATTTGCCTGGTTTTACGGTGATCTAAAAATAAGCCTGTATCAAGGTAGTCCCATAAATTAATTTTTAATTTTGCACCATGTTCGTTGATAATCATCGACTGTTTACTTTGATCAACACGTTGATATTGGTCACTGCCCTTTTGCTTGGCACGGGTTTTTAATATCACCTTATCGGTAGGAACACCGAGTACCTTAGGAGCAAAATAGATAACTTCTTGCAAACGTTTTGCTACTTTACTTTCTTCGATAATTTTAGGTGCTGAATACTCTTGAATAACCAAATACTCACCATAAACATCAACCGCGACATTATATTCTGGAATATCTGCATCGTATAAACGATAACATTCAATATTTTCTTTTTTCAGCCAGCTTTTTAAATTTTTCTTATTTTTTAATAAGCGATTACCAAAATCCGAATCTTTATCTTCGAATTCTGCATCATTGTTTTGCCCTGAAGCTTGTTTTTCATCGACGTTATAAAGAGCAAGTTGACAATCTAATGGACCATTCTTAAATTTATAGCGTTTGTGGCTTGCTAGCTTCATCATCGAAAGCAATTCAACATTCGCTGTTAAAATAGCAATACGCCAGTCCACAAATTGTGCTTTTAGTTTTCGACCTAATAAAACAAAATTTTCAACAAGTTCTGGTAATTCACCAATACGCTCCCCATAAGGAGGGTTAAGTAAAAAAGTACCATTGTGGCCAAAACCATTATTTAAATTATTGATATCTTTACATGAAAATTCAATAAACTTTTGTACACCGGCATTACGAGCATTTACTTGTGCGGTATTTATTACTCGGCTATCAATATCAATACCAAAAACTTTCGCTTTTAATTCTTCAAGACCAAGATGTGATTTTTGTTTAGCTTGAGTTAATTGTGCTTGCCACGGGTATAATTGATGACCAAGCCAACAATCAAATCCCCATTTTACTCTGTCGATACCCGGCGCGTAACCTGCGGCCATCATTATAGCTTCAATTAAAATCGTGCCAGAACCACACATAGGATCAACAAGCGGTTTAGTGGTATCATCTAACCAGCCTGAACGAGTAATAATAGCCGCCGCTAGATGCTCTTTTAATGGCGCAGCACCCGAGTGCTCGCGATAGCCACGCTTAAATAAACTACGACCAGAGAAATCAAGATAAATAACAACCTTTTCTCTTAACAAACGCGCTTGAAAACTGATGTCTGGCGTACTTTTGTCAACAGAAGGTCTATCCATACCTTGATCACGAAAATGATCAACTAGCGCATCTTTAATCGTAAGCGCACCAAACTGGGTATTTCTGATTTCATCACTTGACCCGACAAAGTCGATAGCAAAGGTATGGTTACTCGAAAATTGTTCAGACCAATTAACACTTTGCGCGGTTGCAAAAAGTTTATCTTTATTTTCAGCATCACCTTCAGCAAGTTTTAATAAAATTCGTGTTGATAAGCGACAATAGAGACAGATTTTATAGGCCTCTTCAATTGTTGCCGTAAAATATACGCCTTCAGGCTTTTGCACGACTTGTGATGCTTTTAAATCTTTTAGCTCTTGAGCTAATAAAATTTCTATACCAGGAGATGTTAATGCTAAAAATTGCTGCATGAGTGTTTTCCAGACCGATTTATGCCCGCAATTATAAACAAAGACGCTAACTACTTATATAGAGACGTGCATAAAACACCAATATTCACTGATATATATTTTAAAATATTTTTAATAACCGTATTAACAGACCTTAAAGGTCACAAAACCACCATTTAGACTACAATTAGGGCAATTAACTGCCTTTTTTTAATAGATGTAAAAATGTTAAAGAAACGCCTTGCAATGTGATGTAACTATCCTTAAGATACGCATCGCTTTCAAGGGCTGAGGCTTTTGAAATGCATTCGTTAATGACAAGAATTAAAACAGTTATGGCTTGTTTATGTGTAACCTTTAATGGGAATACTTAAACCATTCGGACGCGGGATGGAGCAGTCTGGTAGCTCGTCGGGCTCATAACCCGAAGGTCGTCAGTTCAAATCTGGCTCCCGCAACCAACTTACGCTTAAGTATAAAAAGCAGGTCGTCAGTTCCCTTTCAATCAGATATGGGCTCCGACAATCAACTTTAACTCAAGTATAAAGAGTTAATTCTTAAGTTTGAATTAAAACAACTTGGCTTTCCTAAGAAGTTATTAGGACATTCGGACGCGGGATGGAGCAGTCTGGTAGCTCGTCGGGCTCATAACCCGAAGGTCGTCAGTTCAAATCTGGCTCCCGCAACCAACTTACGCTTAAGTATAAAAAGCAGGTCGTCAGTTCCCTCTCGAAAGATATGGGCTCTCACAACCAACTTAAGATATAAGTATAAAATCAGATTCTTAAGTTTGAATTAAAACAACTTGGCTTTCCTAAGAAGGTATTAGGACATTCGGACGCGGGATGGAGCAGTCTGGTAGCTCGTCGGGCTCATAACCCGAAGGTCGTCAGTTCAAATCTGGCTCCCGCAACCAACTTAAGATATAAGTATAAAATCAGGTCGTCAGTTCCCTTTCAATTAGATATGGGCTCCCGCAACCAACTTACGCTTAAGTATAAAAAGCAGGTCGTCAGTTCCCTCTCGAAAGATATGGGCTCTCACAACAAACTTTAACTCAAGTATAAAGAGTGTCTGTACTGAAAGTCTTCACTTCCTTATTTAAAAACATTCTCCGATACAAAATCCATATTTCATTGTTAAATAATATTTAGTCGCTCTATAACTAAAATATTTTCTAATACATATTTATTTAGTACAAAAAAATCATCATATTAAATTTAACATTATTTGCTGTCTATCCTTTTAAAATTTAATGATATTCTTCATTATTCGCTTTAATTAGAGATAACCGCTAATAAGCTAACGTCTGGGATAAGTAACGAGCTCACCATACACATGAAGTGTACTCATCTTATTAAGCTTTCTTAGAAAATAAATTTTTACTGTTAACACAAACACCGTTTTCTTTAAGAGGTGACAAAGAAACTGATGGATCCCATATCCGCTGCCAAACACCTCCAAGCAGACTAAAATCAGGCCTAGCACTTACCTTTTCAGTATGACTCTTAACAATCCCCATGCTCGTTTGCTCGCCAACAATAAAGTTAAACACATAACTACACTCCACTCCCATACGTAAATCGGATAAAACAATATACTGCTCTGCTTGTTTTACTGAATAAAAGCCTTTCGTGAACCATTGTAATCGTTGCACATCCCATTCATCTTTGATATTAGTAAGCAGATAGTCTGACGAATGATATGCTTCTAGACTTACCTCAGATACTGAGTCAAACACAGAGACATAGCCCTCGTAATATTGACCATCAGACATAACCAATACCCGCCAAAGTAGCGTAGAAAAAGGCGCAGGTGTACTCAAATAATGATGTGTTTTTATCTGTCGATCGTTTAACGCTGTTGTGACTTTATCGTCTATGTAAAGCTTTGCCACCAAAGACCAACAGATATAAAGTGTGCTTATCGCCAATGCAAAATTATTGATTTTTAAAGCACTTGCCGGTTTAACTCTGGGCAGAAAAATAACAATAAACGCAAACAATAGCGGTAAGGTATACATGGGGTCAATGATAAACAAATTAGAGACCGCAAAGGGATATTCAGTAATAGGCCACAGCAATTGCGTACCGTAAACAGTGAAGCTGTCCAAAATCCCATGAGTAGACAAGCACAAAAATACCAACACAAACCAGTGTTTCTTATAAATGGCTGTAGCTTGATGACATTTGGTTATTAACCAGGCAATTAAAGGGCTAATGAGCAAATGTACTAATAACGAGTGGCTAAATCCTCGATGGTAGGTAAAAGCTTCAACATCACCGCTATAGGGTAAGAATACATCTAAGTCAGGCAATGTTCCTAAAACGGCACCATAAATAGCTGCTTTAGGACCAACTTTATTACCTAATACCGCATAGCCGACAGCGCCGCCCAAGACAGCTTGTGTTAATGAATCCATAATGACCTTGCCGATTTAACAATTATTATTCTAATACGCCTTTATCTACAATTCTAGATCAATTGAGACAGCAAATTTTCTTTGGTTTTTCATACTGTTTAAATGGTTAATAAACTATATTCATTCAGTTTACTGACAATTTTAACAAGAAGCTTGTTGTTCATAGAGCGTGACATGACATAAACTTTCTATGGCATTTAACTCATATAATATACTCATGACAGAGATAGAATAACTAAGGTAATGATTAACATCTTGTTCGACGATCAAAGTTTCATTATTCCAAGATAAAAAAACCGCAATTAAGCGGCTTATATTATGATGCTAGTAGACTTATTTTGCTCTCATATCTAATATTGGCATATTACTACTACCTAAAATTGTTGCTGGAAGCTTACCATCCCAGTTTTGAGCTTCTGTTAGCTTAACAATTAAAGGGTTGTTACCTAGTGCTTTAGCTTTAGCCGTAATCGCTTCAGCTTCAGCTAAGCCTTTAATTCGAATAGATTCAGCTTCTGCTATAGCAACGAGCTTAATACCATCTGCTTTTGCTTTTGCCGTATTTACGTCACGTTGCGCTTCTAAATTTTGACGTGCGAGTTTATGTTTCTCCGCATCAGCTAGATTTTTTTCTGTTTGCTTAGTCTCAATAGAGGTTAAGTACTTAGCCGGTAATTGAATGTTTTCAATTTGAATGTTATCAACAGTAACAGGAAAGTCTTTCATTTCTTCGATAAAGCTTGCTTCAATCGCTTGAATGGCACTTGCTCTATCTTGTATTAATTTTTCTGCATCATACTGTGGGATAACATCTTTTGTAGCAGATCTAAAACGAGGATCAAGAATTCTATTTTCAAATTGCTTTAAACCACCGTATTGGCGAAAAAGTTCTAGCGCAGCTGTCTTGTCTACCGTCCAGTTAACTGAAACAATAACAGTTACTGGCATTTGCTCTTTAGTACTTGATGCCATTTTTTCTTCATTTTTTCGTGTTCTGACTTCTATCTCTTCAACGCTATCAATAAAAGGCACTTTAAAGTGTAAACCAGGGTTAACCTGCTCTTTGGCTTCACTGAAGCGTTTGACAATGCCGATGTGCCCTTCATTGACGGTGTAAACAGAGCTGAAAAATAGGGTAACAGCAATCGCCACTGTTATTATTGATTTAGTTGGGATATTTAATTTTTCTATATTCACTTTTCTACCTCAGAGGCTTAATTAGGTGCCCATATTTAAAGACACATTCGTTAAATATTACAGCATGTTATTCGCTATGCAGAGACCATAACCTTTTAAGTGACATAACGTCAAACTTACACCCGAGTGAACCAGCTCTGCAAGTCTAAACAATCGATAAAATTAACCATTAATAAGTTCACCTTATCAGTTAGGTGAACTCAAAAGTGTTGTATTAATATTTTTTCTGTCGGCCATTCGACAAAAGTTAATGGGTCTGTTGTCATTTATGTGGCATTAGCAATCATCTTAATAGCAATATCAGTTAAATCGGTCACTTCTCCGATGCCGATAGTACTTTCTAACTGAGTTTCCAGATCATCCGCTAAGTCTTTATCTAGACTTTTTAAATAACTGATTTCGTCACGGTAATACATGTTTTGCACTTTATCACTTTTTTTCAATTCAACTTTTAAAATTGCCGGTTTACCGTGATTAGATACTTTCTGGGTATATTCTTTCAATTGGGCAGATTTTTTCAATACCGATAAGTCACGATACCAAAAGGAATACTCTTCTTTATCATTTTTATCTTTAGGTAAAACAAGAATATAAAATGCACGAGCAGGTAATTCTTTATAAGCAAGTACCGCAATAATTGATAAGCAAGAATCTCTAAACTTTTGATTACTCAATAGATTAAGAATAATTTCTTCACTATTTTCATTTTTATAGACAAGGTGCTTAAGTGCAGAGTTACCACTAAAGCTCGCCGCATTAATATATTGTTGGTGCTTAGTTGCTTTTAAGTAGAATGGAATAGAGAAATGATTGTGTGCATATATATTCCTCATCGCTTTCTGCAGACCATAAATACGACTACCGCGTTTTCCGCAGGCTTCAAGGGTATCAACATGTTGATAAATATACTTTCTTATCGCCCTGCAAGCTAAATGTTTACTTTCAATTGTATTCATTAATAATCGAACAGCCCCATGGCTGTCATAACCTAACACAATATATTTCTGTTTTTGTAGTGTTCTATCTTGTTCAGAAAAAGGTACGGTTAATTCAATTTCAATTTCTTCACCGGCTTTAAATTTAGTTTCTTTTACTAGGCTAACTAACAAACCTTGTATAGAGATATTTTTAGTTATACCGGGGATATGAGTAACAACATTATTACTGCGTGTAATTGCCATTTTAAAAGATAATACAAAGCGGTCTTCACCTCTAGAATCATCATTTTCTGCCGTTACAATTTCGGTTTCATCAAGTGAGTCAACTGCACTCAGTTGAAAACGTTTTGGTAATAAATTTTCTAATTCAATGATGTCTTCGCTGACCGGCCGATGTATTGTTTCATACAAGCTAGTAATATCTGATAAGGTGATCATATGATCGCAATTACTGATCATATCTAGCGCCGCTTTCGGGATAGCCCTATTTAACACAGCCATCTTAGGATGAACATGACAAGGTAAGGCAGACGGAACATAAGCATCTTCTACAGAATTAATAAACGATGAGGATATTTTGACTACTCTAAAAAGGCTATTTTTGAAATAATTATTAAAAACAGCTTTGACGCTTCTATTATTAACAAAATCGTCATACCAAATAAGGGAATAAATGAAGGTATCTTTATATTTAGATTTTAATATAAAAGCATATTTATCAACCGTATTCCTCTCATTTAACGCCTTTTGTATATCTTCGTTACCCAGTAGTACGGGTAAGTGAAAATTTTCATCTGTATCACTAAAAAACCGCCAAAACTCATCATTACCCGATGTTTTCATCGCAACTTTCGCATGCCATGCATTATTATTTTTATAACATAGTAACGGAATGTCGTGAGTTTTATTTAGATACAGTTGCTCGTAACCTTTAGAGGTAACAGAATCAAACAAAGGGGTGATAAATCGTTCTGTAGGACCAATAATAGCCAATTTTTTTTGTCTTAGGTAATGAGCGAACAAAACCCGCATTTGCTGATCTGTTAATGGACTTGAAAATTTCAATAAGTATTCAAACTTATTTGCAGAAGATTTTTGACTATCAATAATAACAAATCCGAGTTCAAGCTCTTCAGTGAAATCTATTTCGGTATGATGGTCATATAGCCACAGGTACACTTTATTTGCTATAACACCTGCTATTTCGTGAGAGGTCTGAATAACAACTTTTTGATTATTCATCTTCTCAATGTTAGCCGTAATACCTACCTCTTTTTTCCCTTGCGCGGTCATACCCATAATAGGGTTGATAAAGACTTTACAAGCAGAGTTAAGTTTTTTAAGTTCGTTAATTATTCTATTTTTATTTACTAAGGGTTTAGGTTCGGTTTTATCTATTTTAAATTCTGAAAATTCACTTTCATTTTCGTTTTCGTTTTCGTTTTCAATATTATATTTGCTGACACCTTTATCTTTATTAGCTGCTCTCTTTTGAGCATCTTCATAAACTTCATAGTAAAGTGCTGTTGTATAAAGATTTTGATATTCAACAAGTTTTTCATTGAATAGCTTTTTACCCGTTATATCCAAATAATGATTAATTTTATTGTGTGTAACTATTTGACAATCAGCAAAGATCAGCCGTAAATCTATTGGTTTATTAGCTTGTTGGGCAAGTTTTTTGATTTCATTTTTAACAGCAAGGTGTTGACCAGAGTTTTCATCAGGTAGGAGTTTTTTAACTAAATATTCCAATCTATCATTGCTGGCATAGGGGACCAAACTTAAGATTTGTTTTTCAAACTTTTGTAAGTGAGGACTGATGACACTACTCATTAATCGTGGTACCTCGTATTTTGAAGCTAAACACATTGGAAGGTATTCAATTCATAAACTATTAACGTTGATGGTTTAATCCTAGTGCATATTCATAAATAAGACTAAATAAATGTTGCCATGTTGGTTAGTTGTTTTATTGCTCTGTCGTTATCGGCACAACCGCCATTATACTTTAGTGCCTATGTGGATATAATCAACAGACATGATAGGGAGCGCGCATTTATTGCTTGCTCCTTTTCGCTAGAGGTCGATAGTTCTAATTAAAAAATAAGTAGGCCAAATTTCGCGTACCTGATACTCCCACTCAGTATCCACTTTGCCATTAGGTGATTGTAAAAACCAATACCTCGCCCATTTACTGACAACTTTACCTGACTTACTTAATTTTAATGGCGAAAACCGACGCTGGTATCGTTTGCCATCATACTCAACAATTGCGTTATTTCTTGCTCTTTTATGTAAGCTATCTAATGCCGTACTAATGAGTTCGACCTTTGATAAGGCCAATATACCTTGTTCTTTTAAACAAGCTAATATCGCCGCTTTTTTTATACTTACCTGCATGTAATCATCTATATGAGGAGTATAAACCATGCCCGTTAGACCATAAATAGCGGCTCGCTCTCTATCAGCAAGTGCTTTTAATGGGATAATTAGCTGATTAATTTCATCTAATTCACTGATGACATGCAATTTTATAGGTAATTTAGACAATGCCTACGCTCTTATAAATACTCATTGATTTCTCATTAATTTGGCGGATCTATATTATTGTCAATGCTGTTGTTTAAGCGGAACCACCCTGCTATTGAGAATCTATCGCGCTTAGCAGGTAATACTTCATGCGGAAACTCTTCGCTTAAAAAAACAACTATCGTACCAAAGCTGGGCAATACTTTAATTTTACTGTTATCAACGACAGCGGAGGTTGGTATTTTCTTATCATAAATCACTAACTCGCCTCCATCATCAGCGGACCAATGCTGATTAAGGTAGACAACAACAGATAGCACCCGATTACCCTCACCTTTAAAAGCATCTTTGTGCTTCTTATAAAAGTCGCCTTTAGCATAATGAGCAAAATGACTTTCAAAAGAAAATAATCCGAGAAACAACCGGCGATTAAGATAAGCTTGCAGTGACTCGGCCCACGTTATCCAAGCACAACTGGCTTGGTTGTTACTGGTTATCCAGCTTATTTCATCTGTCCGTATAAAATCATTAATCATATGATCTTTGGCACGACCTATTCCAGCACGTTTGAATTTTTCAGTAGGTAACTCAATAATATGATTTAATAACAGATGGGTTAATTCTTCAGGCAGAGCATAAGGACGAATACTATAGCCCTTTTCAACAATATCATTGGATATTGACTCGAACAGTGATGAGTCACCACCAGAGTAAGTTATTTGAGCTAGGTTCAACTACATCCTATCTTAGGAAGTAAAACTAACATTTTCTTGATAATCTAATAAAATAATGAATGGTCTATATTAGCACTTTGAATATATTAGTGTGAGCATTCGTTTTAATAAATGATTTAAACTTTTGTCGACAGTAGATGTGATTAGTTAGAAAGTGAAAACGTTACCGGCAGATAGCGTAAGGTCAAATCAGATAAAATAGTAAGACACTTTGCTAATAGCTAAAATCATTCCTACAGTTAACGCATAGAACTGCCAGTAGACAGTTAATTCAAGGAACGAATGTGCAAGTAACTAATCAACTTATTAAAGAAACATCCAAACAGTTTTCGACTCATATTTTAAATTCAGGAATGGAATGCGGCATCAGTCAAGATATTACCGACCCACAAGGAAAAAGAGTTTTTTTAAAAGCAGGTACTGAAATTACGGAAAAAATCCGTTTAAAATTAACTAACTTACAACAAGAGGGGATCATTGGCCATGAAGATGTAATTTCTCTTACAGAAGATACCAGTAATGAAGATATATTAGCGCCGATCCTAGACTTAGCTAAAACAAATCCTGTAATAAATAACTTTCAGCTAAATGAAACACTGGTAACCATTGGCGACTTTATAAAAGGCGGCTCAATTCCAAAGAAAATTATTGATCACCTCAGTATATTTTCACACCTCAACCCCTCTGCATACCAAAATACTTTAATCAATTTGGTATTTGGCACCCATATCGGTAAAGCAAACAACTATTCTCCAACCGAATTAACGGAACTTATCTCTGTTTTGTTCTTTGAAAATATTGGTTACGCAAGACTTAACAATACAATGAAAGATGCAAAGTTAGTTCACCCTATCTTGAGTAAAGAAATAGTGAGACTTGCGGGCTTAGAGAGTAAGTTAGTCTTAGAATCGATAGAACAACATGAAGAGAAATTGGATGGCTCTGGTTACCCAAAAAAGTTAACACAAATTCATGAGTACGCTCAAATCTCACAAATAGCGAATCAATATTCTCAGATCACTAGAAAAAGTAAAAATATTAACACGGCCATCGGAGAACTCTATTTATTAGCCGAAGGATTTGACTTTAGGACCAGTCAAAAAACGCAGGCTATTTATTCTTATCACTTACAAAGGCCCCTATTAGCAATAATGCAAGAAAGTATACAAACAGATACCCATCGACAAGCCTACGGAAACCATTTATATGACCAATTATCAAAAGTCATTAAATGGACAAACACCTTAAATACTAACAACCCAGAAATGAATTTTATTCAAGCTAAACTTAGGAGCACATTATGGGTGTCAGAATCATCACAGCAGCCATTCCAAATAAAAAGAGAAGAGCTTAAAGATAATCAAGTTTGTAAAATGTTTATCAATGACGCTCGAAGATTAGTACTGCAAATTTCACAATTTGCCAATTATTTCAATCAGATACTCCATTACCCGATTAAAATTGATAATATATCAACCAATAAAGAATATTTTTTAAAGTTAATAAATCCAATAATTTAACTTGCTTAACAATAACTTAATATCGATTCTCGCTGAATTTTTTGGTTAAATAGCAGTTAGTTTGCATACCCACTGCCAATAGCAGTAAATGGCAGCTCAAGTTCGAGCTCAGGGACTTGTAAACCTATCCAGGCGACAAAAGTATTACTATTAGGGCCTGGGAAGATACTATATTCATTGACCCAAGGATAGCGGGCAATTGCGGCCTTAATCTTAGGAATTAGTTTAACCGCTTTATCACCTTTAATAGAAAGTAATAATACCGGCTTTGAGCCATACCAATACCTATCTGGTGTTAATGTTTGGTACTGTCTTATTGCTGATAACCCTTGATTTACTTGCCAACCAGTAACTTCATAAACACTATACTCTGCTGCTTTTTCTTCTTTGATTGCAAGCCAAGGGTGAACAGCAAACCAACCACGCCAACTAAAAGCATCTGCGGCATAAAACTCTACAACAGCCCTACTATCGTCATTGGGTAACGTTGCAATACCAGCAGGCTCTCTGCTCGCGGTTCGCCAGTTGTTATGGGTACAAGCACTCAGTAGGAGTACAATGCAGATAATCGTCCAAAATCTCATATGCGCTATTATTACACCGGTTTAAGCCTAGATTATATTGCTTAGGCTGGGTTTGATAAATTTAACCTATATTCTTATTGGCAATAAAATCCCTATTACTTTAAAATCAGAATACACTTCTTTTTTCAAATAAAACCAATCTGTTGGCCCAATTAGAACCATAGAATAAGTTTCAGATGAATATTTACGCCACTTTAAAGCTTCACTTAAGCTGAGCTTTTTTCTTTGATAGTGTAAAATTTGCATAAAAAGTTGTCACTACACCCGCGACAAGAGAAAGCATCGCTAAGCCAAATAATGCGTTATCTTGAGATTCAAAGGCTAATAGATATACCCCCAACACAACACAGAATAAACCAACATAAATAAAGACCTGAGGGTGTGAAATAATTAGACCCGTAGATTCGGTATTTTTCCCTTTATGGGATTTAGTATGTGATGAAGCTTTTCGTTTATGTTTATTTGTTGGCATCGCCAATTCCTTAATCTTTATAACAATATGTTATCGGTACATCTCAATGATGCCCTCATTGTAACTAGTAATTAATTTATACTAATATTAGATAAGATCAAATAATTATCTCTAGCTGGAAATGGCTAAATACCATTAAGATGATATAAAACAAAAATAATTAAAACGCATCATAAATATTCAGCGATAATGTATACCGTCAAGTCAACTTGAATGACGAAGCCTAGCACCCCAACTTATTTGTGCAGCCAAGTAGTTAAATTAACTCTCGTTAATTGCCTAAGCAGTCATTTGGCGAGGCGCCATTCGTGAATGGGTTATTTTACGTTACTGTAAAATAAAAAATGCCTAATATTAAGGTTTAAATCTTAATATTAGGCATTAGTTAACAGCCCGTTATAAATATCTTAGCCGTGTAAAGAGGGTAGATATTTATCTGTTTACCCAATAATTAATTTTCAAAAATTATTGGTAAAGCTAGTGCTTATTTAAAATGCAAAGTCTTCACTGGCTAGAGCCATCATCGAGTCTACACCACCTTCAATACAAGCTGCATGTCCTTGAGCTCTAGGAAGTATACGATGAAAGTAAAATGCTGCTGTTTTAATTTTAGCTTGATAAAACGCTTCATCTTCACCAGCGTCTTTTAGTTTACTTTGCGCTACAGAGGCCATTTTTGCCCAGAAGTAGCCTAATGTTACATAACCGGCAAACATCAAGTAATCAACCGAAGCACCACCAATCTCATCCGCGTTCTTCATCGCCTTTTGACCAATATCACCCGTGATCATTTGCCACTGTTTAGCGTATGAGTTTAGCGTACTAACATATTCACTCATGGCTGGATTATCGGCATTGTCTTTCGAAAAAATAGCGATATCTGTCATAAACGGCTTCAAAATTTGACCTTTACTACCCAAAATTTTACGGGCTAATAAATCTAACGCTTGAATACCCGTTGTGCCTTCATAAATACAACTAATTTTAGTGTCACGCAGAAGCTGTTCCATGCCCCATTCTTTTATAAAACCATGTCCACCAAAAACTTGAACACCATGACTTGTACATTCGAAACCTAACTCTGTTAAAAATGCTTTTGCAATAGGTGTTAGTAAGGCTAATTTGTTTTCTGCATCGGCTTTAACATCAGCGTCATCTGATGCGTGGGTTATATCAACTAATTGCGACAAATAGCCAATTAGTGCTCTACCACCCTCAGAAATAGACTTTTGCGTAAGTAGCATACGACGAACATCAGGGTGCACAATAATAGGATCAGCTGGTCCATCTGGATTTTTTACGCCGCTGATAGAACGCATTTGCAAACGATCTTTTGCATAAGCTAATGAACCTTGAAATGCCGCTTCAGCTGCTGCAGAACCTTCCATTGCTACACCTAAACGAGCAGCATTCATAAAAGTAAACATGCAGTGTAGGCCACGGTTCTCCTGTCCAATTAAAAACCCTTTAGCGCTATCAAAGTTGATAACACAAGTGGCGTTAGCATTGATACCCATTTTATGTTCAATTGAACCACAACTCACAGCATTTCGGTCTGCTTTTGTGCCATCATCATTGACATTAAACTTAGGAACAATAAACAAAGAGATACCTTTACTACCTTCAGGAGCACCTGGTAGGCGTGCGATAACAATATGTACAATATTCTCTGATAAGTCATGCTCTCCGGCTGAGATAAATATCTTTGTGCCGGTAATCGCATAGCTACCATCATCGTTTAATATAGCTTTGGTGCGCAACATGCCAAGATCAGTACCACAATGTGATTCAGTTAAACACATAGTGCCTGTCCAGCTACCTTCAACTAATTTAGGCATATACTGTTGTTTTTGTTCACTGGTGCCATGAGCTTCAATTGTTGCTTGTGCCCCATGACTTAGACCAGGATACATAGCAAAACTATGATTAGCAGACGACATCATTTCACTAATAGACGCATTAAGAGAGTAAGGTAATCCTTGCCCACCAAACTCTTCACTCTGAGATAATGTTGGCCAGCCACCCTCAACGTATTGTTGATAAGCATCTTTAAAACCATCTGGCGTAGTTACTACACCGTCTGTCCACGTACAACCTTGCTCGTCACCGATTTGATTTAAGGGTGCAATAACTTGTTCAGTAAACTTGGCTGCTTCTGAGATAATAGCGTCAACCATATCTTCACTAGCATCATCGTAACCTAATTGTTTATAGTGTTTGTCGCAGTCTAATAATTCTTGCATTACAAACTTAATATCACGAACTGGGGCTTTATATTCAGGCATTCTATTGACTCCAAAAATTTATTATTAACCGTTGACTTCACTATTCAACATTGCTTTAACCAAGTGGTCATACCACTGATATTATCGATATGAGATAAATTAGTCAAATGAATTTAATTTATCCCTAACTATTCAGTATCCATATAATAAAAGTTAATGCGCTTCTGACATACCCAGTGAAAATAGCCACTTACTATATGATTTTAGAATAGAGCGTGATAATAATTATTCATTGGTTTTATTAATATAACCGCTCTACCATCAGAAAATGCGCTTTAATCTCTGTTAACCTTATTACAGTGGCTATTTATACCCTCTTGTAACAAGTATAGATCACTTTTTTAAGCGATTTATATTGGTTAATAGTGGATTAAACGTTACCACAAATTTAATCGCACAAAGCTAAGTCTCATCTATAATTACCCTTAATATGAGACTATTTTAAAATTATAAAGGAGTCTCAATGTCTTTAACCACCCTCTTAGAAAAGCGTAATTCAGTGCGTGCTTATTTGGAAACACCCGTCGAACAAGCATTATTAGAAGCTATTTTTACACAAGCACAACGCGCCCCTTCAAATTGCAACGTACAACCTTGGCAAGCTTGCGTGGTGTCTGGCGCTAAAAAAGAATCCCTTAAAAATGATTTACTCTCAGCAGTTATGAGTGGCAAACCACCAAACCCAGACTTTAACTGGCTACCTAAATACGAGGGTATCCATAGAGATCGCCAATTTGGTTCAGCTAATGCACTTTACAGTGCTATTGGTGTTACTCGCGAAGACAAACTGGGTCGTCAAAAAGCGATGATCCGCAATTGGAGTTTTTTTGATGCTCCCCATGTAGTATTTTTTACTATGGATAAATATCTCGATATTATGGGTGCGGTTGATTTGGGTATTTATGCGCAAACTCTTTCGCTAATTATGGCTGAGCACGGTATATCAAATTGTATGCAAGGGGCATTGGGGCAGTTCCCAGATCCAATCAAAAAATCCTTAAACTTACCAGAGCAAAGAGGTATTTTGTTTGGTATGTCATTTGGTTACGCTGATATAAATGCGCCGATAAATAAAACTCTTACTGATCGTGAAGATATTACCAATGCGGTTAGCTTCTTTAAATAAAGACTCACAATAACAATTAATGAGTCGTTATTAGCAATCATGTTTTGTTCAAGACAATGTTGAATAATCATATTGAAAACTAATACAAAATATTTACCCAGCAGATAATAAAGAATACTGAGAGTCGGCATGGATATTACTGAATTAGTTACATTTATAAGACAAAAGGTGTACCTATTGGTATATTTTAAATTATGATGGGCATGGGACTAACCTTTTCCATTGGTCTAATTAATCCTTGACTGTTATTACCTATTATTGGCTCTAGTTTGACACATTTTATGTTATTAACGCTTGAATATACCGTCGATATTCTGCTTAGGTTGTTACGTTCAAATATCATTTAACACAAAAAAGCCTTAACTCAATATATGGTAAGCTAACGTACCTATAAAAAAGGTAAAAATTTAACCTTACTACCAAGCAACGCCTATTCATTAAGTTGATAACAATGAATTTTAAGGAAAAATGTAAACATGATTACTGTACATCATCTTAACAAATCACGTTCTAAACGTGTTATCTGGTTGTTAGAAGAGCTTAATATGCCTTATAACATTGTTAAACATCAACGTGACCCACTCACAAATTTAGCGCCTGAAAGTTTAAAATTAATTCATCCGCTAGCAAAAGCACCTATTATCGTCGATGGTGAGGTTACTTTGTGTGAGTCTGGCGCGGTTATGGAATATATTCTTAACCATGCAACAGCAAGTAATTTAAGGCCAAGCATTGATTCTAATGAATATTACCATTATTTAGAGTGGTTACACTTCGCAGAAGGGTCCTTAAGTTTACCTGTGATAACGACCTTGCTGATGTCAATGGAAACTCGTGAAGGCACTCAGCCTCTTGACGGTTATATTGCTAAAGAAAATCATCTCGATTTCTCATATATCGAAAATACTTTAACCGTAAGACGTTATTTTGCTGGTGATTCTTTTAGTGCTGCTGATATTATGATGGCAGTGATACTCGAAATTGCAGAAAGTATTGGTTTGTTAGAAAGCAAAGACAAAACTAAAGACTATCTCGTCAATATCAGAAAAAGACCCGCATATCAAAAAGCGGCTCAATTTGGCTAACAGCCAGTGATATCAATTTTAACAACTATAGGAAAGAACATGGAATTAATAGATTTTGAACTCAATGAAAACATTGCAACGATCACCTTAAAAAATGGCAAGGTTAACGCTATTTCTCATCAAGTAATAATAGAAATAAACAGCGCTTTAGATCAAGCAGAAGCAGCAAAAGCGGCCGTTATTTTAACAAGTCAACCGGGAATATTTTCAGGTGGCTATGATTTAAAAACGATGAAAGAAAGTTCTGACTCTGCCGTATCACTAGTGACAGCAGGCTCAACGCTTACTCGCCGTATGTTATCTTTCCCCTTTCCTATTGTTGGCGCCTGTACCGGCCATGCAATTGCCAAGGGCGCATTTTTATTACTCAGTTGCGATTATCGTATCGGCACTCTAGGTTCATTTAAAATTGGACTCAATGAAGTGGCTATTGGTATGACCATGCATCAAGCTGGCCTTGAACTCGCTAGAAACCGAGTACCGATTAACTATTTAACGCGTTCGGTAATAAACGCTGAATTGTTTGATCCAGAAACAGCTGTATTAGCTGGATTTCTTGACACATTAGTTGAACCCGACCAATTAATGGCAACGGCAAAAGCTGCAGCTACCCAATTGTTAACCCTAAATATGACAGCACACCATGGCACTAAACTAAGAGAAAGAAAAGACATACTAACGGCATTAGATGCGGCGATAGCAATAGATTCAACGATGACCTTGAGCCTATAGTAAATCTACCATGACTCACTAAAGTATGATCTTAGCGCTACACAACAAGATCGCTCACAGTATATTAGGCCGTTAACTTATGATAAAAAAATTCACCCTGTTTTCTGTTTTATTATTTCTGTGTGTTTACTTTAGTGGTGCATGGTATTTTTCTTCAAAAATATTAATACTGCCAATTACTGAGTGTACACAAGCCCGTTTTGTCTTTTGTGGAGAGCCAAGTGAACAAGGCCTCAGTTTTGAAGAAGTTTTTTTTAACACAGATGATGGGCTAACACTGCCGGCTTGGTATATGCCTGCAGATAATGACACCCATAAAGCGATATTATTAGTACATGGTAGAACAGCAAACCGAACTGAAGGTATGCGCTACGCTAAAGCAATTGTTGCTGCCGGTTATAATGTTTTAGCTATTGATCAGCGTCATCCCCGTCAAGACCCTGCTATTATTTCAACCATGGGCTATCACGAGAAGAAAGACGTCACAGCTGCTTTAAATTATTTAGTTGATGAGAAAAATATTAACTCGATTGGTGTGATGGGATTTTCTATGGGCGCAGCAACTAGCATCATAGTTATGGCAAAAGACTCTCGTATAAAAGCGGGCGTCTTTAGTGGTAGCTATGCTAATTCGATGGACGTACTCGCTGAACAGGCAAAAGTACTCTACGGTCTTCCTCGTTATCCATTAATGCCAATGGTAGCAAAATTTTTTGCTTGGCGCGGCGATTTAGAAATTGATGAAATTAATCCCGAGAAATACATCGCGAACATCTCGCCTCGACCTGTTTACATTATGCATGGCACAGCCGATAAAACCGTAGACTTTAAACACGGACAACGTTTATTTAGTGCCGCCAATGAGCCGAAGCAATTTTGGCAAGCTGAAGGTGGCGAGCACACTAAACTATGGCAACTCAACCCTGAAAAGGCTGAAAATAGTGTCGTTGATTTTTTTAATCGCTACCTTTAAAAGCTCTTCAGTTTAGTCTTAACCCTTTAATAATAAATTCAAGGGTAATAATCTTTTATATAATTTTTATCATAGGTGTTTATAAACGTATATGTCAAAACCTGTAATTAACTTTGTCCATGCCAATGGTTTTCCAGCAGGAAGTTACCGTACTTTTCTGTCATTGTTTTCAAACGATTATTCAACCATTGCTTTAGAACAATATGGTCACGATGATTGTTACCCCATTCATAATAATTGGCAATTTTTGGTCAATGAGCTGGTTAACTTCATTAAAAAGCAAGACCAAAAGGTCATTTGTGTTGGCCATTCTTTTGGTGGTGTCATTTCTTTTATGGCCGCTTGTCAGCATCCTGAACTTTTTCGTGGTGTCGTCATGTTAGACCCTCCAGTATTTTCTGGGCCATTATCTTGGTTTTTGAAACTCGCTAAAAAAACACCTTTTATTGATAAAATATCTCCAGCGGGTCGAGCTAAAAACAGACAGAAACATTGGCCGTCTGAAACACAATTAGTTAATAATTTTGCTCAAAAGAAACTTTTTAAAAACTTTGATGCTCGTTGTTTACAAGATTACGTAGACAGTGCCGTGACATTAAAAAATAAAAGATGGGAGTTAATGTTTTCACCTGACGTTGAAGCCGATATATTTAGACACCTACCTTGCAATTTAACAACATATAAAAATAAACTGACGGTGCCATCTGCATTGATTTATGGTGATAAAACAGACGTATTGCCGGTAAGTTACTTTAATCGATTTGCTAAAATGAATAACATACCACTGACTAAATTAGCTAATGGCGGACATATGTTTCCGCTTGAACAACCAGAAGCAACCGCGTCTATAATTACTAACATTATAAAAGATTGGTAAGTAATGTAATAAAAGAGAAGGTGCTATAAAACGGCTTTTATTAGCCCTTCATTCATACAGACAGGTAAAGCTGCAACCGTCCTTGGTTTTAATTTACTAGTGGGATATTTAGCTGAGCGCTTTTATCGCTCGACCTATGCCATCGACCGTTAAAGGGTACATTCTATCCGTTATTAACTGCCTAATAATTGAGATTGAGTGATGATAATCCCAATGAGTCTCTGGCTGTGGGTTTAACCAAGCGACCTTATTAAAATGACCAAGAATCTTGTGCATATGAAAGGTACCTGGTTTTTCATTCCAGTGTTCAACACTGCCGCCAGGTGCTGTTACCTCATAAGGCCCCATAGTGGCATCACCGACAAATATAACTTTGTAGTCCGAACCAAATGTTCTAATAATTTCTTCTAAATCAATAGTATCAGTACGGCGTCGGCTATTGTCTTTCCATAATCTTTCATAAACACAATTATGAAAATAGAAAAATTCAAGGTGTTTAAACTCGGTATGTGCCGCTGAAAAAAGTTCTTCACACGTATGTATGTAATCGTCCATAGAACCGCCGATATCAAAAAACATCAATACTTTTACCGCATTATGACGTTCAGGCTCCATATGTACATCAAGCATACCGCCATTTTTCGCCGTTGAGGTAATAGTGGTGTTAATATCAAGCTTTTCACTAGCACCGGTACGGGCAAATTTTCTGAGTTTTTTTAGCGCTAACTTTATATTTCTAGTGCCTAATTCTCTGTCTTGATCAAAGTTTTTAAATTCTCGTTTATCCCACACTTTAACCGCACTATTATTACGATTTTTATCTTGGCCTACCCTAATACCTTCGGGGTTATAACCATAAGCGCCAAAAGGAGATGTACCACCAGTACCCACCCATTTATTGCCGCCAGCATGGCGTTTCTTTTGTTCTTCAAGGCGTTCTTTCAACGCTTTCATTAGCTCGTCTAAACCACCTAATGCCTTTAACTTGTCTTTTTCTTCTTGGCTTAGGTGTTTTTCAAATTCTTTTCTTAGCCAATCCTCAGGTAATATTTTATCAAATATATCAATTGCTTGGATACCTTCAAAATATTCAGCAAATGCACTATCGAATTTATCATAATGAATTTCATCTTTAACCATAACAATTTTAGCTAGGTGATAAAACTCTTCCACATTAGCAAAAACAACCCCCTTTTTTAATAGCGCAATTAAGTCTAATAACTCACGCAAACTACAAGGAACTTTATGTTTTCTTAACGTTATAAATAAATCTATAAACACAACAACTACCTGTTTCTGCGACTAATAAAGGCGAGTTTTTCAAGTAGTGAAACATCTTGTTCATTTTTTAATAGCGCACCAAATAAAGGAATAATACCGGACTGCTTATCGATTAACACCTCTTGAGCAACATCGTCTGCGACCAGTAGTTTCAACCAATCGATTAACTCTGATGTTGAAGGCTTTTTCTTAATACCTTGTAAGTCTCTCAGTTCAAAAAACACTTCTAAGGTATGCGCTAATAACTCTTTTTTTACATCAGGGTGGTGAACAGCAATAATCTGCTCCATTTCTATTTTTGTTGGAAACTTGATGTAATGAAAGAAACAACGACGTAAGAATGCGTCGGGTAGCTCTTTTTCATTATTAGACGTTATAATAATGATTGGACGTTGTTTTGCTTTAATAACTTGTTGCGTTTCATAAACATAGAACTCCATCTTATCAAGCTCTTGCAGTAAATCATTAGGGAACTCTATATCGGCTTTATCTATTTCATCAATTAATAATATCGGACGTTGCTCTTCTTCAAACGCCTGCCAAAGTTTACCTTTAACGATGTAGTTAGCAATATCATGCACACGTTCGTCGCCTAGCTGGCTATCTCGTAATCTTGATACGGCATCGTATTCGTATAAGCCTTGTTGTGCTTTAGTTGTTGATTTAATATGCCATTGATATAGCTTACAATTAAGCGACTTTGCTAATTCTTCAGCTAATTGCGTTTTACCCGTTCCTGGCTCACCTTTAATCAATAGTGGCTTTTCTAGGGTGATCGCTGCGTTTACCGCTAAGCGAAGTTCGTCTGATGCAATATAACTCTCTGTACTGTTAAACATGTTTTTACCTATTTTAGGGCTTAATTATAGTCTAATTCGACTAACATCTACGCAACGTTAATTGCGACCGGTGTACCATTTAAAGCAGCATTACCGGTTAAAGTATCTACTCGACTTGCATCGGTTAAATCATTAATACTAACACCTGGTTGCTTGGCTGCAACCGACATCTGGGTGCCTTGTTGATTATGTCCCCAGCCTTGCGGCATACTGACCACCCCACGTTGAATATCGTCGGTGATCACTACCTCTATTTTCACTTCACCTACCATTGAGCTCACCATAACAGATTGACCATTGCTAATGCCTAATACCTTAGCATCATCTGGATGAACCTCTAAGGTACAAGGATTTTTGCCTTTAATTAAGCGCTCGGAATTCTGTGTCCAGGTATTATGACTTTTCACTAAACGGCGACCAATTAAATCGAACGGATAATTGATATCACGAGCAGGATGAATAATAACATTTTGCAAACGCGGTAAATCATTAATATAGAGTTGCGGCACTAAGTTTACGCTACCTTGCTCGGTTTTTATCCGCGCTTCGATACACGGCATTAACGGTCCAATATCGATACCATGAGGATTGTCGATTAATTTTTCTAAGCTCATACCTTGTTTACCATAAGGACCCTTTTGCAACTCCATATCTAAGATCATTTCTGGTGTGTATTCATCAAGGTCTGTATCTGTCATTCGTGCCGCTAGCTCCTTCAGTATTTGCCAATCGGTGCGTTGATAGTCTGCTGGTTCAAACAATGGCTTAGAATATTTGACGGTATTTCTTACTGAAAATGAATTGAAGAAAATATCAAAATGCGAATTTTCAAGACCGGTTGTTGCCGGTAAAATAATATTAGCGTGTTTAGTGGTTTCATTAAGATAAATGTCGATGGCGACCATATAATCTAATCCTGAAAACGCTTCAGCTAATTTATGTCCACTCGGTGATGAAAGCACAGGGTTACCTGCAACAGTAATTAAGCTTTTTATTTGACCTTCACCGGGGGTTAATATCTCTTCAGCTAATGTTGCAACCGGAAACTCACCATTGAAAAAAGGTAACTTTCTGACACGACTCTTATATTGCCCAAATGAGCTTTTATAACCCTTCTTATGATTTCTTAATAAATCAAAAGCGGGCTGTGGAAACATAGCACCGCCTGCACGGTCAAAATTGCCGGTTATAATATTAAGCACATTGGTTAGCCATTGGCATAAACCACCGAACGTTTGAGTAGATGCTCCCATACGGCTGTAACACACCGCTGAGTCTGCAGTTGTCATATCATTGGTTAACGTTCTAATGTCACTTGCCTGTATGCCGACATGCTTAGCCACAGATTCGGGTGAATAATCATTAGCGATATTTTCCAACGCATCTAGTCCATCAACCATATCTGCTAGATGGCGAAGATTAACGCTATTGGTTGTAAAAACACAGTGGATCATCGCCAATAACAAGAGCGCGTCTTTTTCTGGTCTAATAAACAAATGTTGATCGGCAATTTTAGCGGTTCGGGTACGGCGAGGATCAACAACAACAATTTTACCTCCTCGTTTTTGAATAGCTTTCATTCGGCCGATAACATTGGGTGCTGTCATCATACTACCATTAGAGACCACAGGGTTACCGCCAATAATCAACATAAAATCAGTGCGGTCTATATCGGGCACAGGGATTAACATACCCGCACCAAACATAAAATTAGCGGCAACATGATGTGGCATTTGATCGGTTGAAGCAGAACTAAAACGGTTTATCGTCCCTAACGCTTTCATAAATGGTTTTAGAAAAAGCGCATTACCTAAGTTGTGCGCGTTAGGGTTTCCTAAGTAAACCGCCAAAGCGTCACGGCCATGTTCTTTTTGAGTGCCTTTAAGTTTTTCGGCTATCTCGGTAAAAGCTTGATCCCATGAAATATCTTCCCAGCCATTAGCTGTCCGTCTAATCGGTGTTTTTAAACGGTCTTCATCATTATAAAAATCTTCTAACGCCGTTGCTTTAGGACAATTATAACCTTTACTGAAAGGGTCTTTTGGGTCGCCTTTAATCGATAAAATATGCTTATCTTGATACTTAATTTCTAAGCCGCACATCGCTTCACAAATATTACAGTTACGGTAGTGCGTTTTGATATCACTCATAGTTATCTCCTAATTGGACCCATTAAAAAAATGAAAACCTTCTTGGTTAGCGGCTTACTTGTGGCTTAAAACATATTAATTATTGACGTTAAAATTTTTCTTCAAACCACTGTTTTGTAAGGCCAATACTGACCATACTTTTAAGCTTAAACAATGCCATCCAATCACCATCTTGAGGAATAGCATCACCGCAACGGGGATCTGAACGTTGCAGCGCGCCCGTCATTTTATGATCTATAGGTATAGTTTCACAGCCATGATCTGATTCACAAATGAAATCCCAAGGCTCTCGAGCCGGAGCATGACAAGCAAAACAGTTGCCGCCAAAACGATTAACAACATCGACAAAACCACGCTTACCGATTTTTGACCCTTGTTCATTAACTTCTAGTTCAAAAAACTCCCAGTCACCCGTCGCGGGAAAAGTACCCGATTCACGTTTAACCATGGCTTCTGTTGGTACAAGCTGCACAACCGAACCCACGGGGTACTTAGCGCCCTCTGGTGCATTGGCTGCGGCTAAAGTGCTTGTTATATCTCCTAAAAGATTATCAACATAAAAATGCCTGACTGGTGTCATATCTCTTATGCAGCTGAAGCTGTTCTCATCGACATTAACCTCTGTTATTGCTGTAACAGCGTCAGCGACACTTTGATCAGGGTCTGGTGTCTTAACGGATGTGTCTGCGCTAGCAGACAAGGATGTTAAACATGCAAACACTAAGGAGCACATCAGGTTATTAACAAGTTTCTGGGACATATTCATTTCCATTTTAATTAAGTATCGTAAAGTAAATTTGAGTTTTATTGATAAAAAAACACCTATAACCGCGTAACATTAAGCTGACCATCAGAGTTTAACGATAAGTTTGCCTTTATTTTCACCGGTAAAAAATAAGTTCAAGCCAGTCATCGCTTCATCAAAACCATCTAAGATATGAGCACGATACTTAATTTTACCTTGCATTACATAGGGTGTTAGCTTTTCTAATAGGGCTGGGACTTCGCCAAAATGATCTGGCATAGTAAAGCCCTGTATTGTTAAGCGTTTCTTAATGATAGGGATCCAACTAGGTGCTAAGTCTGGTTCTGCTTTTGGGTAATCAGCAATCATTCCACAAACGACAATTCGACCATGAGCATTCATCCGGGCAATAACATGGTGTTGGATGGGTCCACCGGTATTTTCAAAATAGACGTCAATACCCTTTGGCGTTAATTGCGCTAATGTAGTCGCTATATCATCAGTTTTATAATTTATCGCGCCATCAAAGCCTAATTCATTTACCACCCAATCGGCTTTTTCATCACTACCTACAACACCAATGACAGTAAGTCCGTCGGCTTTAGCAAGTTGCCCAACAATTGAACCAACCGAACCAGCCGCTCCAGAAACAACAAGTGTTTCCCCTTTTTGAGGCTTACCTATGCTGTATAATCCTTGTGTTGCGGTTAACCCCGGCAAGGCAAAAACCGATAAGATAGCTTCATCTGGTAAGGGTGCTGTTACTTTATTTAAACCCGTACCATCACTTAAGTAGTATTCTTGCCAACCCATCATGCCCATAACGCGATCACCAACGTTGAAGTTAGCATGATTACTTTCAACGATTTCACCGATACCTGAACTGCGCATAACATCGCCAAGGGCAACGGGTGGAATATAACTTTCTGTATCTGCACTCATCCAACCGAACATTGCCGGATCTAATGACATATGTGATTGTTTCACAAGAAATTGGTTTTTTGCCACTTCAGGAATATTCTTTTCTACAACGTCAAACAAATCAGGTCCTATTGGACCACCAGAAGGACGTGCAATTAAATTTATCGCTTTATACGTTGTAATCATTATTATCTCTATGCGTTTATAGTATGTAATTGACGACTCTTTATTAAGAGACTATGCCAATAACTGATTTATACTCTTTATGTGGTTTAACTGTTGATTTTTATAAATCTGATCAAATGACTCCGCTAATTTTTCGCTGTCATTCATCACTTTTTGCCAATACCACATTCGCTGTTTGCGGTTCATGGCAATGAAGTCGTTTCTGTCAGGAATTTTATGATGAGGTAATGCGTCAATAAATTTAGCAGAAGGACAAATCAACACCGTATTGTCGTAGTTTTTTAATCTTACTTTTCTTGTTAAACTTTTATCAAACCAACCCGCCTTAAGTGATGAGCTAAAATGGGGGTAAAGTGTTAATCCTGGATTTTTAATCTCAAAATCAAAATGATAATCAACAATACCACCATCTCGATACATACCTTTTGGACTGTTTTCAATATCGCTAATACCCCGCATCACTAAGGGTATTGAACCTGAAGCGAGTAACGCGTTACGAATATTACCTGTTGAAAAAGGTAGACGGGATGTGGGTATGTTATCAGGATCGCTAAGCTCAAGGTTACTATGGCTCGACTGAAAAATATAACGCTCATATTGGCTATTTAAGCGTGGGCGGCTGATGCGATTATTAACATAGCTTTTTGCTAGGCCAAGTCCCTGAATAAATTTATTTTCATAAGCAACAAAACCGTTACATTTAGCTACGATGATATGTGCTTTAAAATGAAGGTTATCAACAATTTCTTGCTCGCCTGACACTCCAAAAATAGCATCCATCATTTCGAATGCTTTTTCGCTAACCTCTGCTGGCTTGGCTTTAGCCGTGTAAGTAGTTTCATGATAATTTTTTGCGAGACGTTCTATTGCAGCGAGGGGATCTTTTTGAGCAAAACATGCATTTCTAAAAGCACCAACACTTGAGCCAATAAGGTTTAATGCTTGTTCTCTATTTTTAAAAAATTCACTAAAGAGGTATTTATCTAAACCATATAAAGTAAACCATTTAGGTCCACCACTCGCCGCTAAAAAAGAGCTAAATAAGTCAGGTGAAATTCCATTTTCTTTAATCGTCTTCATGGCTGAATCGCCAGCATATATTTCTAACATATTATCTTGTTGTTCACTTTTTGGTGACAATAATAAATCATTATAATCTCTAAGCCATGGTAAACGTTAGAAATAAATTAAACAAATGAATAGTACTTATGGTTCATTATTCACCAAATGAATTCGAGTTAACGAAAACGAGAAATATCACCAAGCTTAAGATAGTGAAAAGCACAAATGAGGAGACTAAACCCAAAGCGTTCAGTCTCCTAACAGAGGTGAACTATTTTTTATTGGGATTAATCAGATATTTTTCGCCTGTTTTCTTAGCATTGTATTGTAAAACAATCGTTGGGGTCATCGCTTGTTCAAAACTTAATTCGTCAGTAAACGCACAAGCAAAAGTGGTTTTTATCTCATCGGCCACTTGCTTTTGTAATTTTGCGATTTGTTGTGGTTGCAACTTACCTAAAAAGCTCATTAATAACCAACCGCCTATGCCCCATGTCATTCCGTAAGCGCGATTTAAGATACTTGGGGTGAAGTCTAACCCCCCATAAATATAAACTTGTTTATTTGTCTCTGAACCATAAGTATTAAAGCCAACAGCGTCTTTACTGCCAGACTGCTCCATAGCGTTCAGGATATCACTGACAATTTCTCCGCCACCTATCGCGTCAAAGGCTAAAGTTGCTCCTGTTTCATCAATCGCTTTATACAAATCAGCCTTGAAGGTTTTACTCGATGAATCACAAATATATTGAGCACCAATTGCTTTAAGTATCTCGGCTTGTTGCTGACTTCTAACAATATTGACCAAAGGAATGTCTTGTGCCAAACATATTTTATTTAGCATTTGTCCTAGACTTGACGCTGCAGCGGTATGCACTAATGCACTGTGCCCCTCCATACGCATGGTTTCTACCATACCTAAAGCAGTTAAAGGATTTACAAAAGAAGAAGCAGCATGCTTAGCTGTAGTCCCCTCATGGTGAACAATACAAGCTTGTGCGGGTACGCAACAATATTGGGCATAGGCGCCTCCGGTTAAAACCGCGACTGTTTTCCCCATTAACGACTGAGCAGCGTCACTATCACCGGCAGCAACCACAGTACCTGCGCCTTCATTACCAATAGGTAATACTTGATCTAAACGAGATTTAATTCGAGGTAGTATACTGCTATGCACAGGTGCACTGAGCGTTAATTTATCTGCACTTAATACCGCCTCGGCTAAATTAGCAGGTCCAAACATCGGCCACATATCAGATGGGTTGATGGGAGCGGCTTCAATGCGAACGATCACTTCATGGGATTTAGGTGTCGCTACCTCGACCTCTTTTAAAGATAGTTCAAGTGTTCCGCTTGCAGAAATATGAGTAAATAATTGTTTTGAGCTTGTCATGATAAGATATTCTCCAGCTGTTTGTTGTCGTTTTATGACGTGGTAATTTTGATAGCGTTAGGTGCTACCTTGCGTGTTGTCTTGGCTACAATAACGGTTACTTGTATTAGCGTCTTTCAGGCTCAGTCACTTTACGATCCTCAAGACTAAACTTGCCTGTTCCTAGGCCAGTTATTATTAATAAACCGGCTATTATGCCCATATTTTTAAAGAAGTTTTGTAATTCGTGACTCCGCGCCACACCTTCTGTCATTCCCCAAAAATCATGCATAAATAGGCTTATTAACAAGGTTAGACCCGCTAATATAAACGCAGACACTTTACCTTTGAAACCAACAATGATGGCCACTCCACCAATCAATTGAATAATAATGGTTAACACTAATAATAACGATACCATAGGAACATTGTGCTGCTCCATGTAGACACTGGTGCCCTCAAATTTGTTAATTTTACTTATCGCAGGGATAATAAAGTAAAGGCCCATCAGTACACGTCCCAACAAAAGACAGCTATTTTCTAATATATTCAAGGGTAAATCCTTATCGTGTTAATGAGTTTTTAACTTTCTAGCAGAATAAAAAACGCCTAAGGACTAGCATAACACTAGCCGTAGGCGTAAATACTCAATCGATTTAGTTCTAGAAAAAAGTCAACTTTGTCTACTTATGCAACGTCTTTTCGTAACTCTTTTCGTAACACTTTACCGACATTACTTTTTGGCAACTCATCGATGAACTCTATCAACTTAGGACGTTTATAGTTTGTTAGCATTTCATGACAATGATCAAATATATCTTGCTCTGCTAAATTAGGATTTTTCCTGACAATAAAAACCTTAACCGCTTCTCCCGTTGTATCGTGTGGAATACCAATAGCAGCGGCTTCAAGTACACCATCATGCATAACGAGTACTTCTTCAATTTCATTAGGAAAAACATTAAAGCCTGAGACGTTGATCATGTCTTTTTTTCGGTCAACAATTTTAAAAAAGCCATTTTCATCCATGGTGGCAATATCGCCAGTAGCTAGCCAACCATCTTTGAGCACTTCATCTGTTGCATCGGGTCGGTTATGATAACCTTTCATCACCTGAGGACCTTTAACCCACATTTCACCGGGCTCACCTAGCGCAACTTCCTCACCATTATCGCCAATTAAGCGTATATCGGTCGAAGAAACAGGTAAACCAATAGAGCCATTATAGCTTTGTTGATTAAAAGGGCTCATCGTCACTAATGGCGCACACTCTGTTAAACCATAACCTTCTAACAATCTTGTTTTAGTGACTTTTTCCCAAAGCTCGGCTACCGGACGTTGTACTGACATTCCGCCACCAAAACCAAGTTTTAATGGGCTAAAATCAAGTTGGTCAAACCCTGGGGTATGTAACAAAGCATTAAACAAAGTATTAACACCCGTGATGATAGTAAAAGGGTATTTAGCGAGCTCTTTAACAAAGCCTTTCATATCTCTTGGATTGGTAATTAAAATATTAGTGCCACCAAAAGGCATAAAACATAAGCAATTAGACGTTAGCGCATAGACATGATAAAGCGGTAAGGCTGTCACCATAATTTCTTTGCCAACTTCATATATATTTTTAGTCGCCGCATTTGACTGTTCGAGGTTAGCTACCATATTGCGATGGGTAAGCATGGCTCCTTTTGATGGACCCGTCGTACCACCGGTATATTGTAAGAAAGCTAGATCTGAACCAACCACCTTGACAGGCTTAAAGGTTAATTTAGCTCCTTTTGTCATCGCTTGATTAAACCTGACTGCTCCTGGAAAATTAAAAGCAGGCACCTGCTTTTTAACATGCCTAAGGACACTGTTAATAAGTAAACCTTTAACTGTCCCTAATCTGTCACCTACAGCCGTAAGAATAATGTGCTTAACATCGGTTTTATCAATAACTTTTTCAAGGACATGGGCAAAATTCTCGAGGATGAGAATAGCTTTAGTGCCTGAGTCTTTTAACTGATGCTCTAATTCACGTGCTGTGTATAACGGGTTAACATTCACCACGGTAAGTCCAGCTAATAAGGCACCAAATAATGCGATAGGGTATTGAAGAAGATTGGGGATCATAATCGCGAATCTATCACCTTTAACTAATCCTAAATCTTGTTGTAAATAAGCCGCAAAGTCATGAGCTTGTTGACCAAGTTCTTGATAACTAATGCTTGCTCCCATATTAATAAAAGCGGTGTTACCTTGATATAACTTGGTATATTTAGTAAATAAATCTGCTAATGAGTTATATTTATCTGGGTCTATTTCGAAATCAACACCAGGTGGGTAACTCTTTTCAAGCCAAATTTTTTCCATTATATTTATCTCCCCAATCACAAATTGTTTACGTGGCATTATTATTATAGTTACGCCACGGTAAATGTTTTAATTAAAACGCTTAAAGTACTTCAAACAGACCCGCTGCGCCCTGTCCACCACCAATACACATGCTGATCACAACATATTTAATTCCACGACGTTTTCCCTCAATCAGTGCGTGCATCACCATACGTGTGCCACTCATACCATAAGGATGGCCAATAGAAATTGCACCACCATTTACATTAAGACGATCTTCAGGAATGCCTAATTTAGTCGCACAATATAAAACTTGTACCGCAAAAGCTTCATTGATTTCCCATAAACCGATATCGTCAATCGTTAAGTTATTACGCGCTAACAATTTGGGTATCGCATAAATCGGCCCAATACCCATTTCATCGGGTTCACAACCGGCAACGACCATGCCACGATAGACACCTAAAGGCTTAAGGCCTCTCTGCTCAGCTAAACCTCTTTCCATTAGAACAACGGCTGCAGCGCCATCGGATAACTGCGAAGCATTACCGCCCGTAATAGCACCGTTATCTTTGACCGCCTTTAAAGCTGACAGTGCCGCTAACGTTGTTGATGGACGGTTACCTTCGTCTTTAGTTAAAGTGACCGTTTCTTTACTGATATCACCCGTCGCCTTGTCCATAATCATTTTAGTACAGGTCACTGGCACAATTTCATCATCAAACCTACCCGCTTGTTGCGCTGCGGCGGTACGTTGTTGAGATTTAAGTGCATAGGCATCTTGCTCTGCTCGAGAAATACTATAGCGATTGGCAACGATTTCGGCCGTATCAAGCATCGGCATATAAGTAGCTGGTCGATAGGCTTTAACACTTGGGTCAACAGCTCTATACATATTCATTTTATCGTTTTGTACCAAACTAATGGAATCGCAACCGCCTGCAAGCACCACTTGTGCGCCATCACAAACAATATGATTTGCCGCAATAGCAATAGACATTAAGCCTGACGAACATTGACGATCGACAGTCATGCCAGGTACAGAAACCGGCAACTCAGCCGCCATTGCCACTTGCCGACCAAAGTTCATCCCTTGATTACCTTGCGTTAGAGCGGCACCAAAAATACAGTCTTCAATTTCATTGGCATCAATTCCTGCTCTTTCAACGGCGGCTTTAACCGCAGTAGCCGCTAAGGTTGGCGCCGATAAATCATTAAAGGCACCTCGGTATGCTTTTCCTATCGGGGTACGTGCGGCAGATACTATTACGGCTTCTCTCATCAGTATTCCTTTTTAATTATTATGTGAACGACAAACAAGTTGTCATATCTACTTTTGCTGCTGTGACTTCATATAAGCCATAGCTTTGCTGACAAATTTCTCACCTTGTTTTGATCCAGAAGATAAAGCTGCTTGGCCTGCTTCATCGGTTAACTGTGACCACTGTCCGCGCACGGATTCTGGTGTTTGTGACGACTGTGGGATAAAACAACCTTGAGTTTCAAACATGCTTGCACTTGAGTAACCGCCCGCACCTGCACATAAAATAAAGCGGGTCGGCGCATCGTCATCGCAAAGGGTTAGCAAACCAGCCGTTACCGCTTCAGGAGCAAATGCTTTTACAATTTCTTCAGGCATTAGGTCCTCAGTCATACGTGTGCCAGCAGTTGGGGCAAGCGCGTTAATCCTAATGTTATTTTTAAATCCTTCAATCGATAGCGTATTCATTAACCCTAAAACTGCCATTTTAGCTGCGCCGTAGTTAGCTTGGCCAAAATTACCATACATGCCACTGGATGAGGTTGTCATCACAATACGGCCATAGTTTTGTTCACGCATGATATCCCAAACAGCTTTAGTACAATTAACGCTGCCCATCACATGAACATCCATCACCAAGGAAAAGTCTGCTAAGGTCATTTTAGTAAAGGATTTATCTCTTAAAATACCGGCATTGTTGATTAATATATCAACACGGCCCCATTTTTCCATTGCTTGATTAACCATGTCTTGTACTTCATCAAAGTTCGCAACATTTGCGCCATGGCTGATGGCTTCTCCACCCTTTTCTTCAATTAAACGCACAACATCTTGTGATGCTTGTGAAGACGCCCCGCTACCATCGCGCGCACCTCCTAAATCATTAACAACGACTTTTGCGCCACGCGCAGCAAGCGCTAAGGCATGTGAGCGACCTAATCCATTACCTGCGCCGGTAACTATAGCGACTTTTCCTATAAAACTGATTGTCATGATATTTCCTTAAAATACTTTAAAATTACTTTTTAGCCATGTTATTTACCATTTGTACTGAAATCCACTGTGCGACTAGCGCAGGTGTTTCACTGCCTTCAATTTCAACACTTACTTGGGTAGACAAACGATATTGTCCTGGTTTTTTTTCTTCAATCGCCAACGTTGTTGCATGTGCTCGAATACGACTATTGACCGCAACGGGTTGCAAAAATCTCACCTTGTCAAAACCGGCATTTAAGCCCATGTAAAATCCTTCAATGATAACGCTAAAGTCTTCAGCAAAATGAGAGAGCATTGATAGCGATAAGAAACCATGAGCAATAGTACCGCCAAAGGGTGTCGCTTTTGCCTTTTCTTCATCAACATGGATAAACTGATGATCGAGTGTACAATCAGCAAATTGATCAATTTGTTGCTGAGTAACTAAGTGCCAAGGTGTTGGTTTAGCTTGAAAACCTATATAATTTGCTAATTCTTCTTTGTTAATTATAGTTGGCATAAGGTGTCTCTATTATTTATTTAACTGCTATTTTTAATGACTCTTTAAAACCATTCAGCTTTCATCTGATAAGTGCTGTCATCACTGTCTATTAACAGCGCTGACCATAACGCTATTTGCGGTAATTCAAATCTGTAGAAATACTGTAAGGTTTGCAGTTTTCCTTGATAGAAATTTTCATCACTTTGGTGTGGTTTATTTTCAAGCGCTTTCGTGGCAACAAGGCCTTGTTTGAGCCATAACCAAGCGACGATCACATGTCCAAACAACTCGAGGTATTTAACCGAATTAGCTAAAGCTAAATCAATGTTTTTGCTGGTCATGGCGGTTAATAGTGCTTCGGTAGTTAGCTGTAAACTTTTTACCGCTGCCGTTAGTTGTTGGCTAAATTCAGTTAAACTTTGATAATTATTGGCTTGTTCTATCGTTATATTTATTTCAGTTAACGTTGCTAAGTATCCTGCCATCTTATTCATTGGCACCTTTCGCGTTAATAAGTCCAACGACTGAATACCCGTTGTACCTTCATGAATAGTGTTTAAACGATTATCACGATAAAATAATTCCACGGGGTGTTCATTAATATAGCCATGACCACCGAGTACTTGAATGGCTAGGTCATTGGCTTTAGTGCCATATTCAGAGGGCCAAGTTTTAATAATAGGGGTAAGAAAGTCTAATAAGAGATGCGCGTGCTCTTTTTCTTTAGCACTAGCTGCTGTTTTCTCATCGTCACTCAATTGTGTGCCATAAAGTACTAATGAAAATGCGCCCTCTGCGTAAGCTTTTTGTGCGAGAAGCATTCTTCGTACATCGGCATGTTCGATAATATTAACCATAGGTGACAGTGGATCTTTACTCGAGGGTAAACGACCTTGTGGCCGATTTTTAGCATAATCTAATGAGTACAAGTAACCTGCTATACCGATAACCGCGGCACTGGTTCCAACCATAATGCGTGCTTCATTCATCATATGAAACATATATTTGAGCCCTTGGTTTTCTTCCCCCACTAAGTAACCAACAGCACCATTCTTTTCTCCAAAACTCAACGCAGTGGAAGTTTGAGCCCGCCCGCCCATTTTATGAAATAGTCCGGATAAGGCGACTTCATTGTCATCGCCAATTGAGCCATCGTCATTAAGCAAAAATTTTGGCACAACAAAAAGCGAAATACCTCTTATCCCTTTTGGCGCGCCGGTTAATCTCGCAAGCACTAAGTGAACAATATTTTCACTGAGATCATGATCACCACCCGATATATAAATTTTATTACCACTAATACGATAGCTACCGTCTTCGGCCTTAGTCGCTTTAGTGATTAAATCACCTAAGCCTGAACCACTGCCCGGCTCTGTCATCGCCATTGTGCCCATAAAACGACCCGCTCGCATTGGTTTTACCCACTTTTCGATGAGGTCTTCACTGCCATGCGCGCTAAGTAAATTAGCATTCGCGGTGGTTAACATGTTGTAACCTAAACCGACACCACCAGCGACAGTTAAATATGAAGTAGCGATGCTGGCGATGATTGGCGGCAGTTGCATACCACTGGTTTCATAATCTGCGGTCGCTGAAGATAAACCCGAGGCAATAACGGCATCAATAGCGGGTTTGAGCTCAGGAATTAAATGTACCTTTTTACCGTCAAACGTCGGTTGGTGAGTATCAAGTTTTTGACGAATAGGTAAGAAATGTTTTTCTGCTATAGTTTTAGCCGTAGCAATAACTTCGTTAAATGTATGCCGGTCATGATCTTGATAACGTTCTCTTTTTAAAAGAGACTCACTATCAAAGAATTCATACAGCATAAATTCAATATCTCGTTGATTCATTAATTCACTGGCCATTCGGGTCTCTTCTTATTAACTATTTAAAAAAGTAACACAAGATTATTGTTTACTGCGCTGATACACCGCCATCAATCGCGATACATTGCCCGGTCATATAAGTGTTCGCGGGTGACAGCATCATTAGCATCACGGCAACAACTTCTTTAGGCTCGGCTAAACGCTTCATTGGCGCACCTAAACTCATTTTACTTTGCATACTTTCATCGGCCATGTCAGTGACCATTTTAGTTAAGGTAAAAAAAGGACATATCGCATTGATACGAATATTATGGCGACCATATTCAACAGCGCCCGTTTTTGTCAAACCAATAACGGCATGCTTTGCCATAGAGTAAGCCGCAACTTTTGCCGCACCGCCAAGACCTGCCATTGAGCTAACGTTTAAAATGGCGCCACCTTGTTGCGTTAACATCTGCTTAATTTGATGACTCATGCCAAACTGCACACCTTTAACATTAACGGCAAATTGTCTATCCATCAGGGCTTCGTCAATTTCGTGTAACGCATGAAAATCATGAGCAACACCTGCATTATTAACACCAATGTCAACACGACCAAATTTTTCAATGGCTAAGTCGACCATAGCTTTACAATCTGCATTTTTAGCAACATCGCATTGAAGCCCGAACACCTCAGCGCCTGAAGCTGCAATATCATTGGCCACCTTGTTAACACCTGCTTCGTTAATATCACTGATCACTAACTTAGCACCACGCTGAGCTAACTCTTGGGCTAATAACATACCAAACCCCTGAGCAGCACCCGTAATAACAGCAACTTTTCCGGTAAAATCTAATAATGGATCCATTTTTTTTCCTTAAAATATTATTTGAACGTGTTTATTGTCATGGTGCTAAATTGAATAGCTAGCGACTATTTGGTGGCCTTTTCTTGCGCTATTATCTCAAGAGCCATCAGTGCTAAAGGTTCGACAAACTGACCAATTTTACTGGCATTTTCATTCGACGCATTGCCCTGTGACGCTCTTTTGGCAACACCTTGAACAATGGCGGCTAACCTGAAAAAACTAAAGGCGAGATAAAATGTCCAGTTATCTATCTTTTCAATGCCCATACGCTGACAATAGGTTGCCACATATTCTGCTTCCGTTGGGATGCCTAGACTGGCTCTATCTACTCCTTTTAAGCCATCGATACTGCCAATACCTTGAGGCATACGTAATCCCATACATTGATAGGCTAAATCAGAAAACGGATGTCCTAAGGTTGAGAGCTCCCAGTCAAGAATGGCTATAATTTCTGGTTTGTCTTTGGCAAACATCATGTTGTCTAAGCGAAAGTCGCCATGGACTAAACAAACTTTGCCATCATCTGCGGGTAAATTAACTTCAAGCCATTGGTTTAACTTGTCCATCGCTATTATTTTTTTGAGTTCTGAGGCACGGTATTGCGCAGACCAACGATCATATTGACGTTGAAAATAATTACCTGCTTTTCCGTACTCACTTAAGCCAACACTTTCAACATTGATGCGATGTAAAGCAACCAAAGCATTGTTCATTGCGTCATACATTTTACTGCGATATTCATTAGTTTTGACTTCTGCTAATGAGGCACTCCAATAAACGCTACCATCACAATATTCCATCAGATAAAACATCGAGCCAATAATGCTAGTATCTTCGCAAAGGTGATAAACCTCGGCGACAGGAACGTCTGAAGATTTTAACGCGGCTAGCACTTTATATTCACGGTCAACCGCATGTGCTGATTTTAGGAGTTTTCCTGGCGGTTGGCTGCGCAAGACAAATATTCCGGACTGCGCTATCACTTTATAGGTCGGATTAGATTGTCCGCCTGAAAATTTATCAAGCGTAATGGGACCGATAAAACCATCAAGATGAAGTGCTAGGTAAGCGGTGAGTTTTTCAACATCAAAAGGTACGTTTGCTGCCATGTATTTATTCTCTTTCAGATTTAAGACGATTAATTTCAATAATCATTTAATGTTATGTCGATTTTTTTACTAAATCTCGTCCAAGTTGCATCATGTGAACTTGATCAGGACCATCTGCTAAACGCAAGGTTCTTTGAGCCGCATATGCATGCGCTAAAAAAGTATCCTGACTAACCCCTACCGCGCCGTGACATTGAATAGCTCGGTCAATAACGTCAAGCGACATATTCGGTGCAACTATTTTTATCATGGCAATAATATCTTTCGCCGCTTTATTACCTTCAAGGTCCATTTTTTGCGCCGCTTTTAACGTCATCAAACGCGCTTGTTCAATTTGACAAGCTGAAATAGCAATATCTTCGCGTATTGATTGTTGTTTTATCATCGGACGACCAAAGACAATACGTTCATTAACACGCTTACACATTAAATCTAACGCACGTTGAGCAATGCCAATCGAACGCATACAATGATGAATACGACCAGGACCTAAACGCCCTTGCGCGATTTCAAACCCTTTACCTTCAGCAACAATAATATTGTCGATAGGCACTCGAACATTTTCAAAAATAATTTCAGCATGTCCTTCTGGCGAATCATCATAGCCAAACACTTTCATTGGGCGAACCATAGTGACACCGGGTGTTCTCATTGGCACTAGCACTTGCGATTGTTGAATATAACGATTTTCATTGTCGGGGTCGGTTTTACCCATAACGATCATAATTTCACATTGTTTACGGCACGCGCCACTGATGTAAAACTTTTTACCGTTAATGACATATTCATCACCGTCACGTTCGATACGTAATTCAATATTGGTCGCATCACTTGAAGCAACTTCAGGCTCTGTCATGGCAAAAGCGGAACGGATTTTTCCTTCAAGTAGCGGCTCTAACCACTGTTTTTTCTGGGCTTCACTGCCATATTTAGCGAGAACTTCCATATTGCCTGTGTCAGGAGCCGCACAATTAAACACTTCTGGCGCCCACATCACTTTACCCATAATTTCAGCTAAAGGTGCATATTCTAAGTTAGTTAAACCCGCACTATATTTGCCATAACTCAAAGGTAAGAATAAATTCCATAGCCCTTCTGCTTTTGCTTTCGCTTTTAGCTCTTCCATTAACGGCGGTGTTGACCAAGGCTCTTGTGCAACTTGTTCATGCATTTTCTGTTCAGCAGGATAAACATATTTATCCATAAATAAATTTACACGATTTATTAATGCGTTAACTTTGTCACTGTATTCAAAATCCATGAGAGATCCCTATAATTTAATAGCGCCCGTTTACTAACGAGTGCAGTGAGAATTTTTTTGTCACGATATTCAAAAATCATTGTCGGTTGAAAGTTGATTAATCAACCGACAACTGACTTAATTTATTTAACTTAACTTCATTAACGCTTCTTTATTAAACGGGGCTATTTGGTCTTCTTTTTTATCTCGTATTTTATTAACCCACTCTGGATCGACTAATAACGCTCGACCAATAGCAACCAAATCAAATTCATCATTATTTAGGCGCGTTAATAAACCATCAATTCCGGTTGGGTTAGAAGCACCGCCCAGGTCCATACTACCTTCACCGGTGAAGTCACTGTCGAGCCCAACACTGCCCACGGTTATTACCGGTTTATGGGTTATTTTTTTCGTCCATCCGGCTAAATTCAGCGTCGAGCCTTCAAATTCTGGTAACCAAAAACGGCGGGTGCTCGCATGAAATATATCGACCCCAGCATCACTTAATAGTGTTAAAAAAGTCGTTAACTCTGCGGGTGTTTGGCAAAGTTTTGCATTGTAGTCTTGTTGCTTCCATTGAGAAAATCTAAAGATAATAGGAAAATCATCACCAACAGCGGCGCGAATTGCTTGGACAATTTCAACACCAAAACGGGTACGGTTTTCTAATGAACCTCCGTAACCATCATCACGCTGATTTGTGCCTTCCCAGAAGAACTGATCAACCAAGTAACCATGAGCACCATGAACTTCAACGCCATCAAAGCCAATATTTTTAGCCTCGAGAGCAGCTTGCGCAAAAGAAGCAACAACTTCGTCAATATCGGCTTGGCTCATTTCAATACCATTGGGGGCACCGGGTTTATATAAGCCAGATGGACTATAGGCAGGTACTGATTTATCTGGGCCAATACCTTCTTTTCTCACTGAACCAACATGCCAAATTTGTGGCACGATTTTACCTCCAGCAGCATGTACCTCATCGACAACATGTTTCCAGCCAGCTAAAGCTTCTTCACCAAAAATAGCAGGAACTCGCTCATAGCCATTAGCCGCTTTATGCGAAATAAAAGTACCTTCGGTAATAATTAAACCGACATTACCTTCTGCTCTGCGTCGATAATATTTTGCAACATCGTTATTGGCAATATAGTTAGGCGAAAAGGTCCGAGTCATCGGAGCCATAACCGTACGATTTTTTAACGTGAGTGCACCTGATGAAAATGATTCAAAAAGTTTGGCTGAATTACTATTACTCATTGTGTTTCCTGAAATTTATTAATATTAAATATTGCAGCAGACAAATTAATGCCAACGGTTGCCAGAGCCTTGTTAATAACTTTATTGCCTAGCCAATTAAATAACCACCATCAACGTTAATCGCAGTGCCTGTCGTGTAACTTGATGCATTTGAAACCAAGTAAAGTACAGTGCCAGCCATTTCTTCAGGCTGCGCAATACGCTTCATCGGCACGTGATGCAACATTTGTTCAAGTATCTTGGGATTATTGACTAATGTTGACGCAAATTTTGTATCGGTGCCGCCGGGTAATAAAGCATTAACTCGAATATTAAATTGAGCACACTCTTTGGCAAAGGTCTTAGTCATAGAGATAACCGCGGCCTTGGTAATGGAATAAATCCCCTGAAAGTCACCAGGAATAACACCGTTAATAGAAGCCACATTGACAATAGCGCCACCATTATTTTCTTTCATTAGCTTTGCCCCAATAACAGACATGAAAAAATATCCGCGAATATTGACGTCGACTGTTTTTTGAAAAGCACTTAAATCAGTATCTAACACATGGCCAAAATAGGGATTAGCCGCGGCGTTATTAACTAAAATATCAAGCTTGCCATGTTGTTCTTTAATCAAAGAAAAAATGTTTTCGATTTGGTCCATTTCGCCAATATGACAAGGTATAGCTTGAGCGCTGCCACCTGCGGCAATAATATCGTCAACAACAGTTTGGCAACCTTCAACTTTACGGCTAGAAACAATGACATGGGCGCCACTTTGCGCCAGTAATTTAGCTATTTGTTCACCAATGCCACGACTTGCGCCAGTAACCAAAGCGATTTTTCCTGTTAGATCGAATAAGTTAATCTTGTTCATGTTAAGTCTCCTTCTTAATTGCTAATATATTATCGATTATCTAAACGTCACCCAGTCTTCACCTGCTAGGGTCAAATGACTATAATTGTTAAAATAATCAATGCTTAAATTCTTTTCTGAAAAGAGTAATTTAGTAACACCAGTATTGCGTGACTGTTGATTGATGATTAATGTTTTTTCATCAGATAAGCCTAAAACATGCTGAATAATGACAGCTATGGTGCCACTTGAAGTAAATATACAAATATTGTTTGTATGTTGATTCTTTTGTGTAATAGTTTTTCTTGCCGTTAGCTCTTGCTTAATGACATCTTGTAATGCGCTAATACAACGTTTTTTAAATTGACTCCAACTTTCTTTATACTCATTGTCGTGGTTGCCACCTGTCCACCGAAGCAGTGCATTAGCAAACTCTTTTTGAAAAGCTTTATTTGCGCTCGGCTGTTTACTCATTATCGTAGCCATTTTTGAAAAATCTTTCCATTGTGCATCATAGCAAGTTAACAATTCTTGATGATTAAACTCATTAAACCCTGAATGCAGTATCACAGGTGATGGTTCACTTTCATAACCCAGTAAGAAATGTTCTAGGGTTTGTCCGTGTCGCAGCAAATCACCCGAGTAAATCTTTTCTGGTGCAGATATGGCTTGCCAATACTTACCCAATAAGCGCGATTGTTCACTGCCTTTTTCAGACAAGAGGTCGTAGTCGGCTTTACCAAAAGAGGCTTGCCCGTGACGTATAAGATAGATGGCCGTCATGCGTTTACCCTTTCACAGAAATAGGTTGCGATTTTAATAGCGGGCTTATTATCATCTTCATCATTAATTGAGGTTCTTTAAATATCTTTTTTTTCGATATATTGATATTAATTGCCAGTCAACAATTAAACAAATGAATAGTTATTATGACCTACTATTCATCTTACAAATAAAGAAGCCGAAATATAATAACGATTGATTAAATATATGACCCTAATTAAATTAAATAATAAACTTAATGATTAACTATTCATTTTATGAATAGAATGGCAATATTAATTTCTTATTTTACGAATTAGGTTGAAATATAACGATGAAAGTCGACTTAAATTTATTTGTGGTCTTCGAAGCCATTTACTGCGAAGGCAATATTACCAAAGCAGCATCAGCACTGAATTTGTCACAGCCAGCAGTGAGTCACTCTTTGAGTAAATTACGCGCACATTTTGACGATCCACTTTTTGTGCGACAAGGCAATGAAATGCGGCCTACTGTAGTGGCTAATAATGTAGTTGCAGATGTTCGTGAAGCTTTACGTCAATTACAAATATGTTTAGCACAGTCAAAACAATTTCAACCGATGACCTCGCGCAAAAGTTTTACCATTTCGTTGCACGTTGCCTTAGAAGCTTCTTACTTGCCGCCTTTGATACAGAGAATTCATAAAGAAGCGCCCTGGGTAAATATACAAAGTAGCCGCCGAGTTAATCGCCATGAACTGGAAAATAAACTCGCCAGCGGCGACATTGATTTAGCCATAGATACTCTATTACCCGTTAGCGACAATATATTACACACCCAATTAGAAAAAGATAAATTAGTAGTCGTTGCACGTAAAAATAATCCACAAATTAACGCAATACTAGATTTAGAAAGCTACTTAGCGATGGACCATATTTTAGTGTCGTCGCGTTCTACAGGACCAAGCATTGAGGATTTCGAATTAGCTCGTCTTGGATTACAACGTAAAATAGGTTTGCGGTGCCAACATACATTTTCAGCATGTCGGGTTATAGCTGGTAACGATATGTTGCTCACGGCAACAGAAACAACCGCTAAAATGTACGCGCAATTGCTCGATTTGGTTATATACCCATTACCTGTAACACTACCTGATATTGATATGCATCTTTATTGGCATACAAACCTCGACTTTGAACCCGCTAACAAATGGCTTAGAAATAAAGTGATTCAAGCAACACCCGGCGTTTAAAGTCACTTATTGCTAGATATACCCTTTGCCTAACGTCTAAAATAGCGCAAAGGGAAAATATCGATCCTCAACGAACTCACCTACTAATACTACCGTCTTTTTATCGGCAGTAATTAGCGACAACCTGACTTAAGTCAAAGTATAACAACGCTGTACTATTATAATAATGAGTATATCAATCGCTTATTATTGTCTTTTATCGGTTTAAATTTTACCGTCAAGGCTGTTTAAAACCGTGTTACAAAATCTATACTACCTTAGCGAACTTATTTTATTACTTATTATCCACCTCGATAGGACAGCTTATGTTTGAGATATTTACCGATTTAGCCACATGGTTAGTTGTTGATATATTTGGTTTATCTAGAACAACAAAACTAGGCGATGCCCTTCATTTTTTTATCGAAGACACCACTAAGATATTCTTTTTGTTATTGATAATGATCTACGCTATTGCTTTATTAAGAGCGTCAATGAATGTTGAAGGTATTCGTGATTACTTAGCCGGTAAACATTCAGGGGTTGGTTATTTACTTGGCTCAAGTTTTGGCGCAATAACGCCGTTTTGTTCTTGCTCGAGTATTCCGGTATTTTTGGGTTTTACATCAGCAGGGATCCCTGTAGGTATAACGATGTCATTTCTCATTACATCACCACTGATAAATGAAGTAGCAGTATTGCTGTTACTTAGTTTATTGGGATGGAAATTTACCCTGCTTTACATTGTGGTTGGGATGTCTGTTGGCATATTAGGCGGTATTTTTCTTGATGCCATAAAAGCTGAACGTTGGTTGCAATCTTTTGCCGCCAAAGCGTTACAACGCGGTCAAAACACGGTAAGAGTTAAAGCTAAACAATCTGCAATATTATCGTTAAAACAAAGGCATACTTTTGCAAAGGAAGAGCTCAGCGAAATTTTTGGACGAGTATGGAAATGGGTCATCGTAGGTGTAGGGTTAGGCTCAGCTTTACATGGTTTTGTTCCCGACGGTTGGATTCAAGCGCATTTAGGCGATGGGCAATGGTGGTCAGTCCCTTCTGCAGTTTTACTTGGCATACCTTTATATTCTAATGCGACTGGTGTTATTCCTGTCATGGAAAGTTTACTTAAACAAGGTCTTCCTGTAGGTACCACACTGGCTTTTTGTATGAGTACTGTAGCTGCAAGTTTTCCTGAATTTATCTTATTAAAGCAAGTCATGCAGTGGCGGTTATTGACGATACTTTTTATTCTATTGCTTATTGCATTTACTTTAATTGGTTGGACATTTAATTTTTTAAGCCCTTTTATTTAACACCTAACTAAAGAGAAAATATTATGATAGAAATAAAAGTACTGGGTACTGGCTGTACTAAATGTATAAAGACTGTTGAAAAAATTTCTAAAATAGCCAAAGAATTAAATATTAATATTCAGGTAATAAAAGAAACAGACCCTGAAGTTATTATGGAATATGGCGTAATGACTACCCCAGCAGTTTTAATTAATGATGTTAATGTGCATAGCGGTTCTATCCCAGACAGAGATACTATTCAGTCATGGTTAATCAACTAAGAGTCTCTGGCAAGTGATACATATGGCTTGATAACTAACAGATAGCGTTATCAAGCTGTAAGCAATGTTATTTAAAAATCTATCATTATGCCTGTTAAAGCATTTACTTTGCGTGAAAATAGCTAGAAAAGACTTTTGAGGGCGTCCCAAAGACCTAAAGATTCATTTGGAAACAAATCTATTCCTAACCATGATTTAAATAAATAAATTAACAAAAACACACAACCAATCATGGCTAAACCGAAGACGAATATAAATAATAAAAACATAGCAAAAGCAATAAAACGTTCAGTGTGTGTAAGCCCCCTTCTATTAACACCCACTAGAAAAACAATATAGAAACTCCAAGGGAGAAAAGGCAATGCTAATGTAGGTCTAAAATCTACATTGTGACTTCGCCAGTCCTGAGTACTAATGCTTTTTTGTAATGCTTTACGTTGTTTATAAGTGAAACTTTCTGCAACAGATTTATCCATGCCACTTAATAGCTGATTAACTTTTGAGTTATCATCTGATTTATTAATACGCGCCATAGTGCCTCTAAATAAATATTATGAGTAGTACAAGAACTGATATAGATTATAGGTCTTCATTACATTTTAACCTTATTGTTTAATTGAACTATTGCCAAAATTTAACATGGCAAACTTCTCAATTCGTCGATATAGCTTGCTCGGTAAAAACTTTAACCAAGCACAGCCTAAGGTCATTATCGTGCGACTAGGCTCTTGAAAAAGGATCCTGTAATTACAAAATATTGCTTGATGGATAAGCTTAAAAGCTGTCAGTTTACTTTCAGACTGTATCGCCCGTCTGGCTAAATAACGAAGCTGGTATGCCCTTGCTAAACTATAAAACTGTTTGAAAAAAGTTGGATCAGAAGCTTGGTTTAGCATAACGGCATGTTGCCAGCTTGAATACTGCTTATCAACATCTGCTGAAAGGCCAGTATCGTTAACACGATAATAAGTTAAAGGTTTGGCAATACCAGCAAATTTCCATGTAGTGGTTAATGCTATGCGAGTCCATAATTCGATATCTTCAGATTGTCTCAAACTTTCATCAAAATACATTTTTCGATATTTATCTCTTTTAACACCAAAATAGCCAATTTCTGCTAATAACGCTCTTCTAATCACTGGCGATGAGCCATTACCTACAGGATTACGACAAAAAATATGTTGTTTAGTTATATTGCTAAGCTTGGGAAATTGACCAACACCCAAAAGTACGCCTTCTTCATTAATAAACAATGACGGACAGTAACTTACTCCTACCTTAGGGTTCGCTGATAGGTGCTTAATATGCTTAGCTAATTTATCTTTAGCCCAATAATCGTCAGCATCGAGTAAAGCAACATATAAACCACGAGCCGCATCTATACCGGTATTTCTTGCGCCAGACAAACCTCGATTAGTTTGATGAATGATTCTAATTCTAGGGTCTGTAAATTGATTCACTTTATTTAAGGTATCATCAGTACAACCATCATCCACTAAAATAATTTCAAAATGATGATAGGTTTGCTTAAGAACGCTATTGATACTTTGTTCAATATATTTTCCAACGTTATACATTGGAATAATAACTGATACTATTGGAACTGCATTAGATTTCATGTGATTTTTTCCTATTAAATAAAGTACGTAGGTTATAATTTAAGGGTTTAAGAACATTAATTAAGTAAAGCGGGATCAAGCAAAATAGACTGCTAAAAAAGATAACAACAGCAAATTCCATTGGCTCTTTTGGCACCATAATAATGAGCGTGAGTAAAGAAACTAACAGGCAAACTAAACGAGTAAAGGTTTCAAGGTGGTATTGCTCTGTTGCCCGTTGAAAACAACAAGCAATATCAATAATTAAGTTTGGTAATGCCACTAAGCATAATATTGTGATGATAGGTACAGCAGACGACCATTTATCGTCGAACAGAATCGGTACATAAATAGGAGCGATTAAAGCCTGAAAAACGAATAAAAAACCAATAGATAATGAAAGAGCAAATATTTTCTTTTGTTGTGCTAATAGCTGCCCTTGTCGAGCTAACTTGCAAATATAAGGATATAAAGCAGCCATATAAACTTGATTAATTGACTGACTTAAACCTACCCCAGCATTTTTTGCAAAACTATAAAAACCAAAAAGCTCGGGGGTTAGTAACTTACCGGCAATAAAAGTATCGGCATGAACTCGAATCCCTCGTAAAAATTCTGTATTAAAAAGCTTACCTGATGTTCTTAACATCTGCTTGATTACAGTTTTATCAAAACCAATGCCATATGATTGAACCGGTGCGAATGAAAATAACAACAACCAAAATAGCGAAAAGGCGATTTTACCCAAAGCAACAGCAAAGATGTCAGCTCCAAGCAAAGCCGCTACCGCTATAGATACATTTTCGATGATGACACAAACACCATTTCTGATACTAAACCAGCGCATTTTATTATCGCGCTGCAACAAAAATATTTTTACACTCACCCAAGGATAAAGCAGATAAATAACAGCCATTATTTTGAGTAATGAGGCAATGTCATCATTGTCATAAAGTGACGATAGAAAGTCTGCAGAGCTCCACTGACCTACAGCGATAGTGAGACAGATAGCCCATTGGATGACGATACCACTTTTTGCAAAACTAGCGACTTGCGCTTGTTTGCAGTTAATAATTTGACTACCTACACCGGCTCGTAATATTAATGCAAAGACATCATGAAAGGCCAGCGCTAACATAGCGGTACCATAAGAGATTGGCGATAATTGCGCGGCAAGTACAACAATAGTGAAAATTCTGGAGACTTTAGCAACAAACTCGGCACTCAGTAACCAAATAGCATTTGATAACAGCTCAATTACCGAATTAAATTGCGTTCTTAATAAAGACATTAACTGCACTAGAACACTCCTGAATTATCATTGTTAAATCGTTAACAATGATACCTTCAAGTTTCGTTCCAATATTTAAGTTATTTTAATCAACTGATTATTATAAGTTTTATTTTACACTTAGGTGTTGAACTGATAATAATTTGCACTTTGAAAAAAAACACCAGCACTTTTTGCAAATTAAAAATGGTATTAATCTAGCGCTGGTACTTGCCATTGCTGAATTTTTCGATAAAGCGTTGATGGACTCACACCTAGTTCTCTGGCCGCTTTGACGATGTTATCTTCACACAATGAAACCGCTTGTTCAATGGCATGCTTTTCGACATCAGCTAAGGTAATTATTGAAGGTGTTAAATTAGCTGTATTGGGCATAGGTGTCTGCATATTAATATCATCTTGTGCCGAGACAACCGCTTTTTGCGCAGGGGGTGTTGCAAGAACAGCTTGCTTAAACTGCCGACCAAGTTGCTGAACAATCACTTGTTCAGAAATTAAGGGTCCTTCAGACATAATTGTTGCACTATGAATAATATTTTGCAGTTGCCTAACATTACCTGGCCAAGAGTACGATGTAATTAATGCCTCAGCATTAGTTGAGAAACCCGCAAAAACTTTTTCTTCCATTTTGCTAAAGTGGCTTAAGAAATATTCGGCTAACTTCACAATATCACTACCACGTTCATTTAGTGCGGGTAACGCAATAGAAATAACATTGAGCCGATAAAAGAGATCTTCACGTAGTTTCTTTTCATCAATGGCAACTTGAGGGTCTCGATTGGTTGCACTGATAAAACGAATGTCTACTTTTTCTTCTTTACCGCTACCGACCTTTTGAAAACAACCTGTTTGAATAAAACGTAATAATTTAGCCTGTAAACTGATATCCATCTCACCAATTTCATCAAGAAATAAGCTGCCGCCGTTGGCCAATGATGCTGCACCGTCACGATTAGAAACAGCACCAGAAAATGCTCCTTTGATGTGACCAAAAATTTCTGATTCCATCAATTCTGAGGGTATAGCGGCACAGTTGAGCGCAATAAAAGGCCCATTTTTTCTTTTACTTAAACGATGAATAGCCTGTGCAGCAACTTCTTTTCCTGAGCCACTAGGCCCAGTAATAAATACAGAGGCACTGCTAGGTGCGCTTTGTTCGATACAAGAATAAACAAATTGCATCGGAATTGAATCGCCAATAAAGCCTTCAAATTTTGCTTTGTGATATTTTTGGTATTGATCAATCGTTCTTCGCATTAAGGTACGTTCAGCAAGTATATTCTGGAGCTGTAATGCTTGCTTTAACTTAACAATAAGTTCGAAGTTATCCCAAGGTTTATGTAAAAACCCCCAAATGTGCCCTGAATTAACCGCATTAAGTACCGTATCCATGTTGTCACATCCGGTTAAAACAATACGAACAGTTTCAGGTGAAATTTGAGCAACTTGTTCAAGTAATTGATTGCCGTTCATATTGGGCATGTTGATATCAGAAACAATGACATCAACATGACATTCTTTAATCACCTCAAGTGCTTCACCGCCGCTAGCAGCCGTTAAAATAGTAGCATCCACTTTGCTCGCAATACGTTGAAGCGATCTTAAAATAGCGGGTTCATCGTCAACAAATAAAATGACCGATTTATTCAAATTTTGCATTTCTTCCCTTAAAATAAGCACTAAAGCCCAATAAATTTTCTATAAAACAGTGTTGCATTTAGCTATAACTATTTTTTATTCCACATGTAAAACTTAATGTATCGCCTTAACAATTACAAATGTTGTTAAGGTAAATTGACTTATTAATTATAATAATATCAATAATTTTTGAATAAATAACCGTTATAACTATAATATATGTTTGTTATTTATCACTATAAAGTAAAAAATAGATAATATAGTGGTCGTTATAATTAACATCATTAAAACTATTTATTTCAGTTGTAAAATTTGTAGGGAAAGATTATGTCAGATAGTAGTACCCAAAATGCTTTGTATTCAGATATGACTGTTTTATGTGTTGATGATGAACGAATTATACTCAGGACTTTGCAACGTTTATTTCACCGCAAGTCATATAATGTCATTATTGCTAATAGTGCTATAAACGCACTAGAGATTTTAGAGAAAACGCCCGTAGACATCGTTGTTTCTGATATGAGAATGCCTGAAATGGACGGCGCAGCGTTATTAGAAATAGTGGCTAATTCACACCCAGATACTTATCGAATAGTATTAAGTGGTTATGCTGATTTTGAATCAACCGTGGCAGCAATTAATTTAGGTAAAATCAATCGTTTTATTAATAAACCCTGGAATAATGATGAGCTAATTAATGCTGTTGAAGAAGGTTTGGAGATCACCCATTTAAAAAAGGAAAACCATAATTTAAAACGTAAAATTGAAAAGAAAAATAAATTACTTAAAAGTTTAAATCATGACTTAGAAGGAAAAGTAAATTTACGCACCAAACAAATTAGAACGTCATTAACAAGAAATGAACAAGACAATAAAGCCTGTGAGAAAATGTTATTTAACTTCATTGCGATCAGTCCTGATCTTAATGCTGATTTTGCGAAAAATGTAGCACAATTAGCCGGCCGATTAGGAGAAAAGCTCTGTCTAGATAAAGAAGCATTGCATGATATTCGCTTATCAGGTTTTCTCAACGAAATTGGATTGTTAGGGTTTGATTCAACCATTGTTTGTACCCCCTTTGATTTACTCAATTTCGAACAAAAAAAGATTTTTTTGACTCAGGGAGATATTGCTCAACAAATACTTTCACCAGCGCAACGTTTAAATGGTGTAAAAGCAATACTAACCTATCAATTTCATTCACTAGCAGAACTAAAAAATAAAGTTAATAGTAAAACATTGCTTGCCTGTAAAATAATAAGTGTTGCAAGAGATTATTGGCGATTTTCTTGCGGTAAGATTGATGTTAAAAGGCTAGATCATAAGCAAGTACTGGTCGCGTTAAATAAATCGAAAGGTATGAAATATGCCAAAGAAGTTTTAGATATATTAATGGCCAACCCCGAATTAGTTATAGATAATATTTCTGAACAGGGCTTAACGACACGACAACTTTTACCCGACATGGTATTAAAACATGGTTTATTTTCTGCAAATAACTTACTTATTCTAGCTGAAGGTCATGAATTTACCGAACACACAATTAATAAGTTGATTGAATACGAGATTAATCAAAAACACCAATTTACGATTGTTATTGAACCGTTATCATTATCATAATTTAAGGAAATTAACATGCAAGGTTCTATATTCACCACATTTTCCGAAATGGTCATTGAAAAAATGGGCATGTCGGTATGGAATGAGTTGTTAGATAAAGTAAAACCAAATTCTGAAGGTATTTATACTAACGGTATGCAGTATGAAGACTCCGAAATAATGGCTTTTGTTGCTGAACTATCGACATTAACCCAAGTTGATCCGCCCACGTTAGTTCGCACCTTTGGTGAATATTTATTTATTCATTTATTTAATAGTAGCCCTGCTAACTTATCACATATTGATAATTTAAAAGATTTTCTCATTTGTATTGACGGTGTTATTCACAAGGAAGTCAAGCGTGTTTATCCTGATTCTTACTTACCCAGTTTTAAATACGATGAAAAACCTAATGGCGATTTAATTATGTTTTATCAATCTAAGCGCAAGTTGTGCCATCTTTCTGAAGGATTGATTGCGGGTGCTGCTCAACACTTTGAACAAGCTATTGTAATTGAACACCCTGAATGCATGCATGATGGAGCCGAAAAATGTAAATTAGTAATATCTTTCAAGGATTAATATGACTGAAGAAGACGCGTATAAAACAGCCTATATCCGCGAAAAAAAGGCACGACAGTTGGCAGAAAAGCTACTTGAAGATAAAACACGACAATTATACGATAATGTTTTAAATCTTGAAGGGGTTGTTGCTGAATTAAAAACAACTCAAGCACAACTTATCCAGTCAGAAAAGATGTCTTCACTGGGACAACTTACGGCTGGTATTGCGCATGAAATTAATAATCCTATTGCTTACTCATACAGCAACCTCTTTTATTTATCTGAAAACATTACTGAATTTTTTAAACTCGACAAAATTATACAAGATAATTTACCTCTCAAAGATAACGTTGACTCAATGTTGCAACAATATCAAAGTATGCGTAAAGAAATTGATGCTGACTATTTAATAACTGACATCCCTTCTCTTTTAGCCGATACCATTGAAGGAGTAGAGCGAGTAAAAAAGATAGTTAAAAATTTAAAGAAAATATCTTATAAAGGAGATGAAGCCTTTACCGCTTTTAGTATTAATGACTGTATTAAAGAATGCATAAAAGTATCTGCTAATGAAATAAAATACTCTATGACCATTAATCTTGAGCTTTCCGATTGTGGTGACGTTATGGGGCAGCCATATGATTTAAATCAGGTCTTTATTAACTTATTTATGAATGCTTCACATGCTTGCTCAACCAATGGGATATTGACTATTACAACAACCCAAGAGCAAGATAACGTCATTATTTACGTGCAAGATAATGGTAGAGGAATAAGTGAAGAAAATATCTTAAAAATATTTGATCCTTTTTATACCAGCAAACCTGTTGGTGAAGGTACGGGTTTAGGTTTGCCTATTTCACATGGCATCATTGAAAAGCATCACGGTACAATTACAGTTACGAGTGAGGTAGGTGTTGGTACATGTTTTAAAATACGCCTACCGCTTGCAAACCCACCGATTAACTAACACGCGAAACTTTTTTACCTAAACCAACTCTTTAACTATAAGGCGTTGGTTTAGTTTACTTTATTTACTAACCTAAACATGAATCTTTGTATCTTATAATATTTATCAACGTCAGTTCGCATTTTGCAAAAAAACCAAAAAAAAATCATCATTTATACCTATATAAAACCTTTTACTCGCTGCTAGCCTATTGGTAGAGGGGGTTATCAATAATGGAGTAGTTATTGCAGGTTACTTAGTTAAGTACTTTTCATAGGTAGAGAAGTTGATTAACCCATTTGCAGTAAGGGGACATTTATGTCCAATAAAACATTAGTACTCAGCATTGCCCTAAATGGTTACCAGTTAATGTATAACAAAGAACTAGCAACACACAAAAACTATGCAATAAAGCAAGGATACTACCATCAAGCGGTAACTCGGCCTTATATTTCTAAATTAGGCGTAGAGTGCTGTTGGCTTAAATTAACGCTAATACGAACAGCTTTACTCTCAGGATATGACACCGTTTTATTTTTAGATGCTGATACAGTGGTAAATGACAATTGCCCCGCTTTAAAAACAATAGTAGAAGATAAAAAATATATTTATATGGCAAAAGGATATTCTAATCGCTTTAATTCAGGAGTTCTCATTGCCTTGAATAATAAACAAACCATTGAATGGCTGACCAGTATTATTGATTCCAGACTTGCTCGCATACAAAAAATAAACAAGGTTGGCTGGGGTGAAAACGGTCATGTCATAGAATTAAGTAAAGGGGTGGATTTTATAAAAGAGCTCGAACAAAAATGGAATAATACCTTTGACTATGACTTAAGTGACTATATTAGACACAGCAATTGTGGTCCTATGCGCACCAGCATTATTAATAATCTATTTCATAAAATTGTTTTCTCTCTCTCTGCCCGCATACTAGCCTTTGTTAATAGAAAACAACTAACGTCAGTTAAAGCATGTAATGAAGACGACCTGTCGCGTGAAACAAATATTATCTTATCGCTTTATCCCAAATTAGTCTGTTGTTAGTATTTTAAGATATATTGCAAAATGATAATTTAATTTTTTATTTTGCAATTTAGTACTTCTCTTTTTTTGAACAAACAGCCCGCGACACAATAAAATCATTATAAAACAGCAAGATAAAATAAAAATCCAAGTTGGCACAACTTAAGCACTGTACACGTTAACTGATAATAATTTAGGTTAGCTGAAATGATAAAAACTAAATTTTCACTACAAACAATAACTCAATCGTCTACAGACTACGATGCTACTAAGCATCAATACTCTGGCAACATTGTCGATAAGCCTATAGCCCTGATCCTTATCTTAATACTGCTTCCCTGTTTCCTGTTAAATATAACCTTGGCGATAACGACAAGAAGAAACTTATTTTCAAAACAATATAAGACTGATGCCTTAAGCAGAAAGCTAACATTACACCGCTTTAGTTGTGGTCTTTGGGTAAAAACTGCAGTTTTGTTTGATATTTGTTTAGGTAAGATTTCTTTTTGCGGTATTCCCTTGACTCATCGACTTTCACCCGACATACAGTTTTGTGTGCTTAACAAAACTAACTGTAAAGCAGGAATTTTTAGTCTTTATGACTTGCACCTTAAAACAGGTTTAACGGTGATGACGCCCGAACAACTACTTGAACAACAACTCAATGGTAATTTAGCTGATTATCTAGCGCTGATGAGCAAAAGTTTTATCTCGATTATTATTTATGGCCAAAAAATTAAAAGACTTAAAGAATCTAAGTACTTATCTTTATTTGGTTTAGATGTTAACAATACTTCAATGGCGGAAGCTGTTGAATGGATAACATCTAGTGATATACCTGCAAGTAAAACAAAAATAGGTTTTTTTATTAATGCGCACTCCATTAATTTGTCGATTAGCAATCCAGCCTTCTTTAATCAGCTAACAAAAGCCGATGCATTGTTCGCTGATGGCTCTGGTATGAGATTAGCAGCAAAAAAAGCAGGATTCTTGCTTAATGGCAACAATAACGGAACAGATATGTTACCTCATCTTTGTAAAAACTGTGTTGAAAGTAGTCAATCTTTATATTTCTTTGGTGCTAAGCCAGGGATTGCAGATCAAGCAGCAAATGAATTAAGCGCTCAATTTCCAGGACTACAAATTGCAGGTACCGAACATGGTTATAACGGCACTGAGAGTACCCAAAAAATTATCACCGCAATAAATGATAGTGGTTGTGATGTTTTATTAGTTGCCATGGGTTCACCTATACAAGAACAATGGTTACTCGAGCACAGAGACCAATTACGATGTAAAACAGCATTAGCCGTAGGTGGGCTATTTGATTTTTATTCTGGCAATATTTCACGTTCACCGATGTGGTTAAGAGAAATGGGGATGGAGTGGATTTGGCGCTTAATGCAAGAACCTCGTGAAAAATTTAATCGTTATGTTATTGGTAACCCACTTTTTTTATATAGAACCTTTTTACTTGGCTTAGTAAATACCGGAGCAAAATAATGACTATTCAAATATTAAATAAAATTAAAAATCAGGCGTTATTGACTAAAACGCGCAAAGCTATTGTTATAAATTACCAACACAAAGGCATTCCAGTTATTTTACAGCAAAGTATTGCGCTACTTGCCTTAATACTGATTAGCCCAGTACTTCTAATTGTGATGATTTTAATTAAAACAGAAAGTCTGGGTGGTGCATTGTTTTCTCAAACTAGAGTGGGTGAAAATGGTCGACATTTTAAAATGTATAAATTTAGATCAATGTATTTAAAATCTGACCCACATTTTAAAGAACCAGACCCATCGCAAAGCTCGCGTGAAGGTGTTTGTAAGAAGTACATTAATGACCCTAGAATTACCAAAATTGGCCAATTTATTAGAAAGTATTCTATTGATGAGTTACCACAATTATTTAATATTGTTAGAGGGGATATGTGTTTAGTCGGTCCAAGACCCGCATTATCAATTGAAACTTATGAATATGATAACTTTATCCAACCAAGATTATTTACTAAGCCTGGATTAACCGGTTTATGGCAAGTATCTGGCCGCGCAGACACTAATTTTGAAGAACAATTACAGTTAGACAAATCTTACATTAAGCAACAAAGTTTTTTAATGGACTGTAAAATAATAGCCTTGACCATTCCCGCGGTATTAATGGCGAAAGGTGCTTATTAGTTGAAACAACCTATAATATTTAGCTAAAGTATAAATGGCTAAAAAAACAGTAAAGTGAATTGATTAACGCATAATCAATTCACTTTTTTTATTTTTTATCAGCAAAATATCCATATATTTGTATATAAAGGCTTTTGCAAAATAGATATAGCCCATTGCAAATTGCAAAATCATCTTTTTACCTGCCTAGCAAAAACCAAAAAACCCTATAAAATACAAGAGGTAAAATAAAAATTACCAGTTGGTACGTTAAGTGCAATAACGGTGTAGAGAGTTAAAATCGTTATGGAGAATTCAATGTCGTTTCACCCAGCTAAAAGTTACAAAATAATGCCAGCGCTTATCGCACTTATTGGAATTTTAGTTTTACAGGGTTGTGCTAAGCACTCATCCGTAGATATTGATAAGTCTGCACTTAGATTTTATGGTACGCCCGCTGACAATGGTGATGACTTTATTCATGAGCAAGCACCTAAAACGCTATTTTCAGATGGATTAAATTGCAGTCAGTTTCAAGATATGGGCGCAGCCCTAAATTATAGAACAGACAAGCCATTAAATTTACATTCATCAAACATGAAAGCTTCAGCAGAGAATGACCCTATTCTTGCGCAAGGTTTATTATTAAGTCCCGGGGATTTAGTTGAAGTACTTATTGAAGATGGTGAAGGTTTTAATGGTCGTTATATTGTTGATAACGCGGGATATGTAAAACTACCTATTATAGGTGTTATTTCAGCAGGTGGTGCGACAACCAATAAGTTAGAAACCAAAATTGAATTAGCCTTAATTAGAGCAGAAATATTTCAACCCGCCAGTGCTAGCGTGACCATACACGTATTAAATTGGTCATCAATTGAGGTGTCTGTTGCAGGTGCGGTTTTTCAGCCTGGTACGGTATTAATTAATAAGAAACCAAATGGTATTCAAAATGCAGAACATTTAGATGCATTTGGTGATTATTCAACAACGCGATTATTGTCTGAAGCGATCAGAGCAGCTTCAGGTATTCGACCTGATGCAAAATTAGATCAAATAATTTTACTGCGTAAAGGCTGGCAGGTTCAAATAGATATGACAGGAATGCTCTCTGGAGAATTAGTTAAGGATTACCCATTAGTGGCAGGTGACCGCGTTATCGTACCTAGTACCGGTTGTTTTCAAGCACACTTAGTTAGACCTAGTTTAATTACGCCTAAGGGATTTCGTGTTTTTATGTCTAATCTCATTGATTCAGCCGGAGATAATGCGAGTGCAGCCGTGGGGCGATATTCAACTAGCCTGCCTTATGGTACACGCTTATTACAAGCGGCGGTTTCTGCTAATTGTGTCGGTGGTAAAGATTGGACCAATGCGCCACGTCGAGTAGTTCTTGCGAGTAAAAATCCAATTACCGGTGAAACACAAGTTATTGAGCGCTCGGTAGAAGCGTTAATGACGACACCGAATCAAGGCAATATTAACCCTTACTTAATGCCTAATGATGCTGTTGCCTGTTACGACTCAGATATTACTAACTTTCGTGATATCGCCAAGACAGTTGTCGACATCCTGCTTCCTATTAAATTGTTATAAGTGAATTATGAAATATCCTATTGTAACGTTAACGTCATTTGGCCTATTCAGAGCAAGAACATACTCAGTGTTAAAACGCCCTTATTTAGTGGTTGGTTTAGCTTGTTATTTAGTTGTTGCACTGCTTATTATGCTTTATTTGAATAAGGCTCCGTCATTTACCAGTGATATGGAAATGGTCTTACCTGGAACCGGTAGCAGTAACAGTGTATCACTGGATAATGTCGGCCAAGTTGTTTCACAAACAAATACCCCTTTTTCTGGTGGTGGCTTTAACCCACGTGTTAATTATAAAGAGATGCTATCAAGCCGAGGTGTTAGGGGGCGTGCTGCTAAGAAACTAAATATTTCGCTTGATGAACTTGGTCAACCAAGAATTAAGCTCACCGAGCAAACCTCTATTATTTCATTGGCGATGAGTGCTGGTAGCTCAAAATTAGCACAAGAAAAAACCTTTGCCATCTATGAATCTTTACAAGACGAGTTGAGTAATCTTCGCGCCGATGAAGTGTTACGACGAGACCGGAGTATTAACCATGTTCTTGACCAGTACCGGGAAAGAATGAATATAACCCGTAATGCTATTGTTGATTTTCAACAGCGATCCATTGTGGTTTCAACCGATCAAATGAACCAATTGGTTAAAACCTTATCCGGTGTCAAAGAAAAACGACTTTATGTCAAAGCTGAAACAAGGCAATTACAAGAGTATATTTATCAATTAAGTGAAGAGCTTGGGGTTTCACCCAAATTAGCAGGACAAGCATTCGCCCTGCAATCAGACGTTGAATTTAGAGCTTATATTACCGAATTAAAGGAAAGTATTACTCAACTCACCGAATACAGCTCTCGATGGGGGGTTAATCACCCAAAAGTGAAAGCACAACAAAAAAGATTAAACTTTACCCGAATTGCGATAAACCAGAGAAGCAGCGAAATGTACGGTGTTAATTCAAGTGAGATATTCAATTCCTTAAATTTGGATTTGAACCCAAAACGGGCTGAGTTATTCGCTGACTTAATTGCCGCTTATGCAAAACAAAAAGGCCAAGATTCAATGTTTGCTGATTTAGGGCGTTCTGTTGAACATCTTGGTGACCAATTAAAGGTCTACTCTAGAGAAATAGTGGAATTAGAGCGGTTACAAAGAGAATTTAACATGGCAGAAGCTATTTTTACCTCAGCAGCCGCAAGATTAGAAGCGAGTAAAGCAGACATTTTTGCCTCGTATCCGGTATTACAAATGCTAACAACCCCTTCTTACCCAATGAAACAAGGTAGTCCTAAAAATATTATTGCCTTTGTTGGTGCTGTAGCTGGGTTTTTATTCATTACCTTTGGCTTATTCGTTTTATCGCAACGCAACAAGTTAATTCAAGTTTTACTCAAGAAAAACTAATTTGGCTAATAGAAGTTAACCCTATCAATGCTTAATCGCCTTGATAGAGGGTTAACTTTAGCCTTGTCTTAGACTTCTCCTTATTTTATCAACCCTATTCCCCGTATTGTGTAGGTTAAATCTGTAAATAATAATGGTCTTTTATAAAAAATAATTAATTGCAAAATGAAAATCCTATTTTTATTTTGCAATTCAAAGATAACACTCGCCTCAAGAAAAGAAAATAAAACCCATAACTTCAACAACTTAAAATAAAAATAGGATTGGCACAGTTTTAGCAATGAGTAGGTTATCAACAATTTATTAATGATTAATACAATACCGGCTAAAGATAATAATACTTTTAGATTAAGCCTTTATTCATCCATTTGGACAAATTAACTTATGGCTTCACAGCATCCCACTGCAACTTCTACCGAAGAAAAGCTAGTTTGGTTTGGGTTAACACTTACCTATCCATTCTTCGCATTCGGTGGTCTTTATGTTATGGGCTCAGTAATAGGTTGGATGATCTTTATTGTGGTTTTATTACGTTGGTATGTAAACGGCAAAGACAAAAATGCAGTGATACCTGCCATTGTTTGGTTATGGATCCTCGGTGGCTTTTTTATGTTAGTCGCGCTACTCATTGGTCATTCAAATTGGGACTTGGGACTAGCGAAAACCATCAAGTCTTCGATTGGTTGGGCAAAAGGATGGGCACTGATGCCGCTATTTTTATTTATTGGTGCCTTTGTTGATATTAAACCGCAATTAGTCGTTAGAGCCATATGCGTTGTTTCATTTCATTCGTTAGTTTTTGCCGGTGTGACTGTTGTTCTTTATATGGTTGGTGCCCCTGGTGATTTATTTATATCACCGCTACAAGTGATTGGCGGACCCGGTGAAAGCTTCTTCACGGTAAGTTTATTTGGTTTAAACCCTGAAACTGGTGGTGGCCGTTGGAGGTTTTTTACTCCTTGGGCACCTGCAGCAGGATTTATGGCATGTATATTTTTAATTTTTACAAGCCAAGAGAAAGAACCTTTTTGGAGAAACTCAGGTTTAGCCGGCAGTTTCATCATGTGTTTACTCTCACAATCACGTGCTGGTTGGGTTATTTATATCGCTTTAGCGCCGCTATGCTTTTTCAGTAAACATTTTAAAAATCCACTGCTTATTATACTTTTTGGCTTGTTCATTCCAACCATTTTATTACTAGGCGAGCCGTTATTTAATTTTATCACTAACAGCTACGAAGACATTAAAGCTTCGCGCCCTGATTCAACACGAGTACGTAATACGCTAGAAGTACTGGCGTTGCAACGTTGGGAGTCAGAGGCTCCAATTTGGGGACATGGCATTGTTGAGAAAGGACCAAAAATCGTTGAAGGAATGCCTATAGGTTCACACCACAGCTGGTATGGACTGTTATTTGTCAAAGGCATAGTAGGACTTTTAGCATTAGCTATACCTTTAACGTTTACCTGTATCTATTTATTTTGGCATAGCCTTAAAAGCGAGATTTGTTATACCGCGGCGCTGATGGCAATCGTTTTTATCTGTTACTCATTTTTTGAAAATCTAGAAATATTAAGTTTTATTTATTGGCCAGCACTTTTATGGATAGGCATTGCCCTTAATCCACTAAAATCAGGAGAAAGACATGTTTAAGAAATACGATGCTTATTTAGTAGGCTATTACGGCATGCAAAATAGCGGCGATGATGCGCTGATGTATGCATCGGCCTGGGCGGCTCAACACATTATTGGTTGTGAAAATACCTTAGTCGGTTTGTACGGCGATTATTGCAGAGAAACACAAACGGATCATCAACTACCGCTCAAGTTTAACCAGCAATTTCCTGGGCAAAATAGGTTATTGCATTATAAAGCTGCACTTCAAAGTAAACGTATTATTTTTGGTGGTGGCTCGGTTTTACACAGTGAAACAGATATAAACCTTAAAAGACAATTAATGTCTTTATCAAGTCCTAAAAATAGCTTAGCAGTAGGCGTAGGAATTGGCCCGTTTAATACAACCGCAGCAGAAAAAGCATGTGCAAAATTTTTAAATGAATGTGGTTATATTGGCGTCAGAGACAGTGAAAGTTTAGACATTGCTCAAAGTATTGCCCCTAATGCTAACGTTAATAAAACCTTTGATTTGGCACCATTACTGCTGTGTTCAGATAAATATAAACCTGAAAAAGTCGAACGTAAAGGCATTGCACTGTCACTATGCTCTGTTGCTATTAATGCGATGGGCAAAACAAATAAAGGTGCTGAACAGCAAAGGTTTCATCAATTTACTCAGTTAATAACACAGTTATACGCCCAAACAGGTGAACCTATTACCTTAATTGAGTTTAACGGACATGGCTCATTAGGCGATTGGAAAATCAACAATAATATTATTGCTCGTTTAAACAAAACGGTGCCCGTAACGATAGAAAAATACCAAGCAGATCCCATTAAATTACTCGAAAAACTGGGCACTTATAAAGCTATTGTTAGTATGCGTTTACATGGTTCTATTTTAGGTTATTTAGCTAACACACCCGTGCTGTCAGTTAATTATCACAGTAAATGTAAAGGTTGGTGTGAGGAGATTGGCCTAGCACAAGACTATCAAATAGATTTATTTAATCTCAATATTAAATCGATTGTTAACCAAATAGTAAAAGGTTTATCAACAAATTTTATACCACCAACGTTATCAGTTGATAGCGCTTTAAAAAATTCTTTATCTAACTGGAGTGATCAAAATGAAAAATATAAAATTTACTGTAATTATTCCGCTGTTTAACAAAGCCGAACATATTTTAAGAACACTTAACAGTGTCGCATGGCAGAAATACCCCGCTGCTGAAATTATTGTTATTGATGATGGCTCTACCGATGATGGCGCCTTAATTGTAAAAAATGCCAATATGGAAAATGTAAAACTCATCCAACAACAAAATCAAGGCGTGTCTGCCGCTCGTAATAATGGTGTTGCGTTAGCAAGCCATGAATACATTGCATTTTTAGATGCGGACGACCAATGGTTACCCTTATTTTTAGATGAGATAGCTCGCTTAATTGTTAGATTCCCGCAAGCAAAGTTTTTTGGAACACGCTACCAAATTGTCGAATCTGAGCATAACTATATCGATGCAAAAATAAAACTAAAAAACATCGACCCAGAGGGCGTGATATTAGCTGATTATTTTGATATCGCTTCTCAAGGAGACCTACCTTTCACTATGTCTTCTATGGTCATTCAACGGTCATTATTTAACGACATTGGTGGTTTTCCTCTGAATGAACCTATAGGTGAGGATCAAGATTTATTCTGTCGGGTTGCGTTAAATACAGATATAGCTTATTCACCAAATATTCATTCTCTTTATCATAAAGATGCACAAAACCAAGCGAGTAAAAATAATATTCCTTCCACAGAGTGTGGTTTTAGTATTCGGATAACAGAGCAAGCATCTCGGTTTAAAGGTAATAAAAGCTCAGCCAATATGCTTAAATATAGTGCAACACATTTATGTCACTTGGCAAAACTCAATATTGGTGACGGCCATTTTACCCAGGCGAGGACATTATTATCAGACCCTCGTTGTAAACTAAAACCTAAACACTTAGTGGGACTTTATGGATTGTCATGGATAAAGCAAACAGAACAATGGTTAGTCAATGGTTTTCAATATAAACAGTTATAACGGTTAACCAGATGAACGCCAAAAGCCGCATCTCAATAGAGCAGCGGCTTAATCCTTTATCAGTCCCCATTAATAAAATAGTAAACTTACTTTATTCTATTTTGCAAAATGATAATTTTCGCAAAACAAAAATAGAAAAACCAACACAAAAACAATAATAACAAACAATATCATCAACTTAACAATTAAAACTATATTGGTTCATTACTTGCAATACCTATCTTAAGTAACAAATAAAATTTTACATACAATTGAGGGTAGTAAGATGAAAAGGAATAATGCTTATATTTGGGATCACAATTTGGCTAATATTGATGTTAACGCATTAATAAATAATATTATGGGTAATGGCGCCATACATTATAGACGCGTAGTAAAACAAGCGAGCTTGGTCATATCCACTTTTCTGTTTTTTACCCTATCTACTGCACAGGCTAGTAATGGACCTTTATTAGATTCAGCGCTAAATAACCAATCACTTTATGCCAGCAGTTATATAACGATGGGCGCACGAACAGTTGTCGGCGGTAATGTTCAAAGTGCAACAGCCATAACACTTGCTGCAAATGCGATTGTAGGTGGTAATGTTGAATCTGGAGCCTCAACAACCCTTGGCGCAGACGCAGCTGTTGTCGGCTATATCCAAGCAGGAACTACAGCAACACTTGGTGTGGCGTCTCTGGTTAATGGCGATATTGAAGCAGGAACCACAGCCACTATTGGTGCGAGTGCGATCATTGCTGGCGCTCTAACAGCAGGAACTACAGTAACAATAGATGCAACAGTAGAAGTATCTGGTGATGTTTTTGCAGGCACAACAGTAACTATAGGTGCCGGTTCAGTTTTTCATGGCAACATAGATGCAGGTACAACCACAACCATAGGCGCAGGGGTCCAAATAGACGGTATTCTTACGGCAAATTCTTTGCTGGCATCTCCCATCCCTAACTTAGTAACAAACCAAGAAGATTTAATTACAAGATTACAAGTAACATTGAAAGCTTTAGGTACTGGAACAGAACTTATATCGACGTCTTTTGGTACTAATGATGAAACACTTGAAGCGGGTATTTACAGTACCATAGATTATTTATCGATAGCTATCGGTAAGACACTAACCCTAGATGGCAAAGGTGTTGACGGTGTATGGATTTTCAACATTGCTAATTACCTAAGTTTAGCCGCAGATTCAAAGATAATACTAAAAGATGTAACAGATAACAGCACTATTATCTGGAATGTACTTGGTGACAAAACAGGCTCAGCTGGCTACACACAACTTGGCGCAGGTGCAGAAGCTCGTGGTTATATATTTGCAAAAGGCTTTGTTCAGACTGGTGCTAATGCTGTGATAGCGGGTGTAGGTGATGATTGTGGCGGTGCTTTTTCAGCCACTAATTTTATTGAGTTTGGTGCAGATAGCATCATCGGGAAAGAGGCGTGCATAAATGGCGTAGCTTTATCGGTAAACCAAGCCATTTTTGGGCAACCGTTTGCTGCTTGTCCAACCGATGCCTTTTTAATACAAGATACCTCAGCAACTTTATTTGGTGTGCAATTGGCTACCGGTCAGTATCAACAACTATCAAATACTATGGGCACAACAAATAAACTTAATGCGATGGGCTTTAATTTTCATGACCAATATCTTTATGCTTGGAGCACGGAATTTTCTGGACCTGTCCGTATTAATAATAATTATCAAGTAACCACATTACCCACAACTGGTTTACCCGAAATATCATTCTATGTTGGCGATATTGCCCTTGATAACAATGTCTATTATTTATACCGCCCTGGTAACACCAATGGTTTATACGCTATCCCATTAGATCCAACTGCCGATAATTATTTAGTTGCAGAACGTATTATTGATGGCAGTAGTTTAAATTTACGTATCTTTGATATGGCCTTTCATCCCTTTAATGGTTTCGCCTATAGTGTTGATAATATCGGTAACCTTCATCGTATTGATGTAAATAATGGCAGTTCAGAATTAATTAATAATGTTGGTGAATCAGGTACGTTTGGCGCTATTTACTTTGATGTCGATGAAAACCTTTATATTAGTCGTAACAACGACGGTAAAGTCTTTAAAATAGATACTAAAGAAGCAAACTCACTTGCTGTTTTATATGCTTATGGACCCAGTTCGAGTAATAATGATGGTGCACGCTGTGCCCTAGCCCCTGTTATTTCCACAGAAAAAGCGAGCATTGACTTTGGTGATGCGCCTGCATCTTACGGTAGCTCTGCTGAAGATAATGGGGCTCGTCATAGTACTGAAAATAATTCTATCTTTATGGGTATTAGCGTTGATGCTGAATTTGATAGCTTTCAATTTCCACTAAGTGATGACGAAACAGACGGTAATAATGATGATGATGGTGTTGCTTTTGTCACAGGTATAGAAGTCGGTAACCTAGCAGTCCTACAACTTGTTGCTTCATCTTCAGCCTTTGTAAATGCATGGATAGATTTTGATGGTAACGGTGTTTTTGGAACCGATGAGAAAATAATTGATGCGTTACCTGTTATTGCAGGTAGTAATATTATTTCATATGAAGTGCCGACATGGGCTGAAGCGAACAGTACTTGGGCACGTTTTAGAATAAGTAGCACTGCTGACTTAGGTCCAACAGGTGGTGTTAGTGATGGTGAAGTTGAAGATTATCTTGTGGATATAACAGAAGCTAACGTTAGCATAGAGTATTACCCAAGTGCTTCTGGCTGGGCTACTATTGCCTTTGAAGATAATTGGCCAATAGTCGGCGATTATGACTTCAATGACTTAGTGATGAACTATCGTATTAGTGAATATATACTTGATGGTGAAGTTATTCGAGTGAAACTTGAAGGGCAAATTGCCGCTGTTGGCGGGTCTTATCACAACGGATTTGCTTTCCAATTACCTGGTATTAGCAGAGAAACGATTAACGAAGATGATATCCGCTATACCATTAACAACGTGCCTCAGCTCACCTCACCTTTAGAGCAGGGGCGTGATAAAGCCATCGCAATAATTACCAACGACGTATGGGACTATGTAAGTGCGGGTGAAAACTGTAAGTATTACCGAAGTGAACCGGGTTGTGGTTCTAAAATTCAAATGCATTTTTCAATGACACTGCCAATGACCCGTGCAATTCCTATTGAAGAAATGCCTGCGTTCCCTTATGACCCATTTTTATTCGCTACTGAAAGCTATGAGCATGGTTATGTATTCGGACAGGCTCCTGGTAGAGCATACGAAATACATTTGCCCAATAAAGCTCCTACCGAAGCTTTTAGAACAGACTTTTTTAACAGAGGTGAAGATAAGAGCGAACCTGATAATGAGCGTTACTTTGTTAATGAGAATGGTATGCCTTGGGCGATCAATGTTGGTTCACAATGGCAATATCCTCTGGAATATATGGATGTAATTTACGCTTACCCCATGTTTTCTAGCTTTATTATCAATGAAGGTCGTATTGATGATGACTGGTTTATAGAAAATAATTCCAATATAAAAAATACCTTTTTAGATTAAAGGAGTGACATATGAATAAGCTATATATGAGTGTTCTATTAAGTGCTTTATTAACGGCATGTGGCGGCGGTGGTTCGGCCGGAGAAACAGTATCAGTAACGCCACAACCGGTAGTAGAAGAACAACAACCAGAGATTATTTTGCCTGACCCGATTGTAACCCAACTTGTGGTAACTGAGTTTATCTTAGCAGAAACTAGTCCCCTAGAGGCAAGAGCCGTGTTAGAAAGTAGTGCACAAACCAGCGGTGATATATCAGTACCCGATGGATTTTCATTAAATAGTGAGCGTTCATTTAATTTAAAAATAATCAGATCTGATGATGATGATCAAGCTGCCTATTTATCACTGTGCAGTGATTATCAAGAAAATAGCGATGGCAGCTATAACATTAATTATGATAGCTGCTTACTAAGAACATCATTGAATGAAGCGGTTTTTGAAACTGTAATTACCGTCACTAATGATACCGAGGGTTTAGTTGCAGCATTATGGTTTGTCGATGGGAGTAGGAATCCAATCATCAAAGATTGGCGCTTCTAATAACAGTATTGCAACGATGAGTAGACTGACTTGGATAGCCTTTAGTTTTTCTACTCGATAACGGCTTTAAGTATCGAAGATTATCCCCCTTACCGGCGTTATAAACTTGAGGTTTATTTAGACTTTTAAACAAAGGCTAAAAATTTATCACAACAGCGCTTGAGCGCTATCTATATATTGCCTACAATAGCGCAATTTTTTTATCATAGGTCACAAACATGAACGATACTACATCGCTACCCGCTTTACCCGATCGCCTATCAGGTAATCCCCGCAGCCCACATCATGTAGAAGAAATTTTTCAACACGAGATAGGTATTCGACTTAATGGCAAAGAACGTTTCGATGTTGAAGAGTATTGCATCAGCGAAGGTTGGGTAAAAGTCACCATGAACAAAGCGTTAGACCGTCGTGGTCAGCCACTTTTAATGACGGCTAAAGGCACAGTTGAAGCGTTTTACCGTTAAGCCTTATCAATAAAAAATAATAAGCTAATATGCCTTCTCCAAGGCATATTAAATATGGGTCAGCAAAGCAGTATCTACCTCGCTGCCTGACCCTACTTAACAATACAACGACGATCCAAATTTCTAGACTGTTTGAAATTTTCATCCCCCCTCTTCTACTGCGCTAAATTATCTAAATATTCTTATATATTAATTTATATATATTCACTAGACTCAGCAGATAAATATGTGATTTAGAAATTATCAGAGGTATTGAGTGGCGAATGTATTAATCGTGGGTAGAAGAGGTCGATGTTATCGAGCCGCATTAAAGCTGGGCCATAACGTTTTTCTCTGGAGTGATGGTCCCTTTCACGAAAGTCGAAAAGAAAAATTGTCGGGCTGTATTGAAACATCATTTGAAAGCGCAGAAAAAATGCTTTTAAAAGCTGAAATAGCAGCAATTCGTGAATTTAATATTGAATATGTTATCGCAGCCACTGAATCAAGTGTCGATATTGCTGCTATGGTTCGTAAAGAATTCAAACTAACAGGCACGCCACTTAACATTACCCGTATCTTACATAATAAAAACGAGATGAAGCTCAAAGCTTTAGAGCACAACATTCCTATTACAAAATTCCATCTCATCAATGACAACGATACGCCACAAGAATTAGTTGATAAGTTAGGCCTGCCACTTGTTGTTAAACCTGTAGCCGAATCGGGTGCAAGAGGTGTCATGGTGCTAAAAAGCTTAGCGGAAGTAGCATTGCATTCAAAGCCCGGCCTACTGGCTGAAGCTTTTGTTGAAGGAAGTGAAGTTAGCGTAGAAACGTTGATCCATAATGGCGTGCCAATTTTTCATAATATAACCGACTATCTTCACCAATGGAAAAAATCAATATTACCGGCAAATTTAACCCTCGCATTGCAAGAAAAAATCATCGCGATAAATGATCAAGTCATCAAAGGATTTGGCGTTAAAAATGGTATGACTCATGCTGAATTCTATCTGACTAAAGCGGGGCCAGTATTTGGCGAAATGGCCGTTCGCCCACCAGGTGGATACTATATGGAACTCATTCAATATGCCTATGGTTTCAACCCATGGAAAACCTATGTAGAGTTAGAAACTGGAGCGACTCCAACCCCGTTACCTGTCAAAGCTAATAAATTTGCTTGCGTACTCATGATCCATCCTGGTCCAGGAACTATTGATGAGATTTCCGGTATCGAGCAATGCAAAGCACTCAAAGAAATAGACCAATTTAAACTTAATATTGCAGCTGGAGATGAAGTTTACGCACACGACAGTACCAGCAGCGAGGTTGGCCATGTATTTATGTCAGGTGATTCACAAGAGATATTACTTGAGCAATTAAAGTTTATCGAAGATAACCTGATCATTAAGATAAAAACATAGCGAGCTCTGCATAGTCTCTTTACAAGCGTTCACTTAATCTAAAAAAGCTCGATAGACTTTTATCGCGCTTTTTCTTAAATTATTATCATTTCATTTATTATTTAACTAGGAGCACTTAGTGCCAACATCATCATTTATATCAGCGGCGTCAGACAAAAAAATTATAGCACCAATAGCTACAAAAATTCCTCATACGATGGAAAAACACAATCACCAACGCATCGATAATTATTATTGGATGCGTGATGACCTGCGCAGTGATGAAAAAGTTTTAGCACACCTTAATGATGAAAATAATTATGCTGATGCCATGTTGGCCAAGCAAAAACCTTTACAAGCACTACTTTTTAATGAACTTAAAGACAGGATTGTCAAGGACGATAATACTGTTCCAGCAAAAGATGGAAAATATTGGTATCACAGCGAAATTAATGGCGAGCAAGAGTTTTCCAACTATTACCGAGCAACAAGTTTTGCCGGTGAAAATAAAACACTCTTATTAGATGTTAATGAGCGCGCACAAGATCATGAGTTTTATGATTTAGGGGACTTATCAATAAGTCAAAATGACCAAATCATGTCAATATCTGAAGATACCGACAGTCGTCGTATCTATACCATTCATTTTAAAGATTTAACTAAGACATCTGATGGGCCAGATGCTTATTTAGCCGATATTCTTGTTGAAACTGAAGGACAAGTTGTTTGGTCGAACGACAATAAAACCCTTTTCTATGTAAAGAAAGATTTAGAAACTTTGCTTGGCACACAAGTATATCGCCATACATTAGGAACACCACAAGCTGATGATGTGCTTGTTTATCAAGAAGACGACCACCGTTTTTATATCAGCTTAGATAAGAGCAGAGATGACTCTCAGCTTTATATTTGTTTACATGCCACTGAATCTACACATTATTTAGTACTCAGTGCCGATGAGCCCAATGGGCAGTTTACCGAATTATTACCTTATCAAGAACAACATGAATATCACGCCGATAAAATGGGTGAATTTTTTTATATTGTGACTAACTATCAAGCTAAAAACTTCAGGTTAATGAAAGCCACGGCTGCACAAATTGATGATATCAATAACTGGCAAGAAATTATTCCCCACAGAGAAAATGTACTGGTTGAAGGCATTGAATTATTTCACCGTTTCATTGTAATAACCGAAAGAGAAAATGGTCAAATTCGTTTTATCGTGCACACAACTCAGGGAGAAAATGCCGGTCATCACTATCCACTATCTTTTGATGACCCCTGTTATTTTGCTTGTCTTGACGAAAATCCGGAGCCAAACAGTACCATCGCAAGATTATATTATTCTAGCTTAACAACACCCGATTCTTTATTTGAATTTGACTTAGCAACAGGTGAGCGAAAGTTACTGAAACAGCAACAAGTCTTAGGTGGCTTTAACCAAGACGATTATCAAGCAGAACGTCTATTTATTAACGCTCGTGATGGTGCAGCAGTACCAGTGTCAATTGTTTATCGTCGCAATAGTTTTAAAAAAGATGGTACCAACCCACTTCTTCAATACGGTTACGGTGCTTATGGCTTAACCATAGATCCTGATTTTTCGAGTCAAACGTTAAGTTTACTTGATAGAGGATTTGTTTATGTTATTGCCCATGTTCGTGGCTCAGAAATGTTAGGCAGGCAGTGGTATGAAACCGGTAAAAAAGCGCTTAAACAAAATACCTTTAATGACTTTATTGATGTAACTAAGGCATTAGTTGCCCAAGGATATGGCGCTAAAGATAAAATACTTGCTTCTGGCGGTAGCGCTGGCGGCTTATTAATGGGCGCTGTGGTCAATCAAGCACCGGAACTATACTTAGGCATTGGCGCTCATGTGCCCTTTTTAGATGTGTTAACAACGATGCTCGATGAAAGCATACCGCTAACCACCAATGAATATGACGAATGGGGTGATCCAAACGAAGCACAAGCCTACCAAGATATTTTATCTTATTCACCAATGGATAATATCACTGCTCAACACTACCCAAATATACTGGTGACCACCGGATTACATGACTCACAGGTTCAGTACTTTGAACCAATGAAGTGGGTAGCTAAAATGAGAGAGCTTAAAACAGATGATAATTTGTTGTTATTTAAGACAGATATGGACGCTGGCCATGGCGGTGCATCAGGACGATTTAAAAGTTTAAAAGAAAAAGCTTTAGAAATGAGCTTTTTTATCTCGCTATTAAACGAATAACGTTAACTGATAAAATCGTTTAACTTGTTACTCACAAGGATAATCTTTGTCCCTTGTGAGTAACCACAGCACCTATAAAGAATGTTCTTTACGACACTTATAATGTGTTTGTCATCGGTAGATTTTCAGTTAGCCATTGTTTGAACTGTGCTTTGGGTAAGGCGCCGGACATTCGAGCAATTTCTCTGCCGTGATGAAATATCATTAAAGTAGGAATAGAACGGATATTATGCCCTCCTGCGGTATTTTGATTGCTTTCAGTGTCTAACTTCACAAAACAAGCTTGTGTAAACATATCAGCAGCAACCTGTTCAAAAGTGGGTGCAAATTGTTTACAAGGCCCGCACCACGGTGCCCAAAAGTCGACAATAACAGGTAAACCGTTGTCGGTAATATAACGGTTGAAGTTTTTATCGCTACCAACAACAGGGTTAATAGAAAGCACAGCTTTACCACACTTACCGCATAGAGGCTGGTCATTGAGCTTAGCCTTAGCTAGACGATTTTTCGTACCGCAACTTGCGCAAACTATTTGAATAGGTGAATCAGTCATAGTAAATCTCACTAAAAAGTATTTTAAAATTCGTTTAATATAAAAAGTAAATATGGGTCTGTACGGGCTTTAATTCAAGCATCTAAATTAAGACCGTTAATTGCAACCCCATATAACTAGTTACTTATTGAAATATATATCTATTTATAAAGAATAAAAACCGCCACAATTAAACTTTACCCTTATCAGTTTTCGCATTAGCCGATCAGCACTTAACGTGTGCTTTGATATTTAATTTTTTTAACTGATTCATTAGCTCGATTAATATCTTTAAAAGATTAGCTTTGTTTAAGGTTATTTTTAGTTAAATATTTTTTCAATAATACCGGTAATGTTGTGATGTCGGTAACCAGAGCAACTATCATCGCCACACTGGTCAGTAAACCAAATAATATGCTTGGCACAAAATTAGAAAATATTAAGGTGCCAAAACCGATAACAATAACGGTAGTCGTATATATTAATGCATAGCCAATTGATAAATTTGTCCGCTTAATCCAATCATCGCTATTAGCTTGGCCAAGTTCCATTTCTTCTATATAGCGGTGAATATAATGAATAGTATCGTCCATTGAAATTCCCATAGCTACGGCGGCTATAGTAATAGTCATTAAATCTAGCGGAATCGAAAATATCCCTAAGACGCCCATAATCACTACGGTAGTAATAAAATTAGGCACTAAAGCAATCCAGGCAACTTTGAACGATGAAAATATAATCATCAGTGTTATCGCCATCGCACCATAAACAATGAGTATCGTCAGCACTTGCGAATCGAGCAAGCGTGACAGTACATCTTGATAAAGGATGAACAAACCAGTTAATGTATACTGCTGCTCTTTAATGCCCATTGCAGATAATTCTTTATGAATATGTGCCAACAAATCGGCTCTATTTAGGTCTTTAGTGCTGTCTTGAACCCGCATAGAAATTCGTATTTGGTTATTTTTTTCAGAAAAGTAAGCGCCAAAAAGTTTCTGCTGTAACTCAGTATCTAAACTTTTGTAGAGTGCGGTAAGTTCATATTCTGTCAGCGGTTTACCATAGACCACTTGAGCAATTTTAGTGAAGTCGGCAATTGAGGTTATCGCACCAATGGCTTGCTCTTTTGCTAACATATTTTGAATATCTGTTACCGTCTGCACTGCACTGGCTGAGATAACTAATCCTGATTTTATTTGCTTATCTGGAATATTCAATAACAGGTCAAATGGCGTCGAGCCTCCAAACTCTTGATCGATAAAGGTCAGCTCTTTTCGAACATTGGTTGATTCACTAAAGTAATTTAAAAAACTATTCTCTGCCGTTAACTTTAGGCAACCCAAGGCACCAACAAGGGTGATCAAAGTAGATATAATAATAATCTTTTTTGGCTGATTTATAACAAAAGTTGCTGCGCCTTTCATTCCCCTTTCAATCTGATGATGCTGCTTAACAAAACCTTGTTTATTAAAAATGACTAAGAGTAATGCGGGGAAAAAAGCCAAGCTAACAATGAAGCTGACCAGCATAGCAACAACCATCATCCAACCGAAACTTATAACCGGCTGAACACCACTAAATATAAGCGAACCAAAACCAATAGAGGTCGTTAAACCTGCATAAAAGCAGGGTTTTATTTTTTGTTTAATGGTTGCCAGTACAAGTGTTTGATGATCCCAGTCGATGTGTTTTAACACCAACTCTTGGTAATGTACAATAAGGTGAATTATCATCGCTAAAGACAAAATAATTTGCAGGGCAAATACATTCGCTGAAATAACAGTAACTTTAAAATCCAGTGCCGCGAGTAAACCTATCGTCATAACAACACTTGTTGCACAGCAAACTATGGGTAAAACTACCCAACTTACTTGTCTAAACAAAAACCACAACAACACAATAACCACCAGAATAATTAAAGCACCAAAAAGAACTAAATCATTCTGGATAATTTGAATTAACTCATATGACAATAAATTATTACCGCCTAAATAAAAGGCCCCGTCTTTTTTATAGGGCAATAGAAGCGCGCGAATATTTTCAATTTCATCAATACGAGTTTGCTCGAGTTGCTTATTAAGTTTCTGCTGTTGTTGCTTTAGCGCTTCAAGTGCATATTGTTCTTTATCGGTGAGTTCTCGGGTTAATAAGTGACGTTTAATGTCAATAATATCGTCATTTACCTGTTCAACTTTTTTATTTGTCTTAAAAACCACTTGCAACGAAAATGCCGTTTGAGCTTTGTTAATAAGCAAGCCCTCATACAAAGGGTGTTTTTTTAAACTTAGCGAGAACGTTTGCTCATCAAACTTTCTATTTTCCCAAGTTAACTCTTCAACATCCGCAGAGACTGTTTTAGCAGAAGAAAAAATAGGCACATTAACAATACTATTGACCTGTTTAACACGAGATACTTTCTCTATTTTTCTGCCAAGTTCAGATAAGATATCAAGATTAATTGTCGAAAATAACTGGCTGTTACTTGGTTTAAATGCAATCAGTATAAATTCTTCAGAGCCATAACGTTGATTGGCTAGCTGGGTTAAAATGTAATGTATATTGTTATCGACTAACAAAGTATCTGCAGAGGCATCAATCTCAAAGTTTTTCGCTTGCCAGGCTAATGTAGCCGTGAGTATGCAAAAAATAATACAGCTGGTATAAGCCCAAAAGGTTGCACTCGCTTTAAACATATTTATTCCACTTTTGGGTTAGAAGTACTAACAAAAGGCGTTATTGTTGCTTTTGCTTTTCGGTTTTAAAAACTTCATTACGACGTGCTTGACCATCACGTTGGATACTTTGCATATATAAATTACGTGTAAACTCATAAGGGTTTTCAACATCAGTTAATACCTGGGGATACTTAGCTAAAATAGGCGTTTGTGCTTGAATACCATCAACCAATAATAATTGTTGAGCTGCCCTCTTATCATTAATAAAATTAAGAGGATGTGCTAAGTAGTTGAACGATAATGATGCTGTATCACGTAAGTCTGAAGGCCCAAGTAAAGGTAAAACAAGATAAACACCATGTCCGACGCCATAAGAAGCAAGAGTTTCTCCAAAAGTTGTTTTATCACGTTCCAGTTCCATCATGCTGTTGGCGGGGTCAAATAAACCAAACAAACCTATGGTACTATTTACCAACACTCGAGCAAGACTGTTACCCGATTTAGAAAGCTCTCCTTGAAATAAATGATTTAACGCGTAAAGCGGTTCACGTAAATTGTAAAAAAAGTTTCGAATACTTTGATCAACAGGCAAAGGAACAACTTTTTGATAACCTACTGCGAAGGGGCTAAGTACGTAGCGATATACTTTATCATTAAATTTAAAAATGGGCTCATTGATAAATCGTAATGAATCTTCTGGCTCTTCATAGCTGATGACGCTTGGGATATTTTCTTCAGCCGCTATTTCATAGGGGCCTTTTAAGGGGGATTCACTTATTATAGCTTTTTCAACAACGGCCTCATCGTTTAAAGATGAGCACCCTACTACCTGTGTCAAAAATAATAAGAATAAAGTACTTTGTGCTAGGTTTTTAATAAACCTCGATAAATTAAATTTTTTAGTATTATTGATACTTGTCATTCTAAATCCTTGGAATTTGAACAAACTATGGATAACTCATAGTGTTAAATATGACATACCTCTAATGACTTGTGGTTGTTTATTTTAAGATAAATCGTTTATTTAACACGTCACTAATTATTTGCTTTTTTGTACCTTAGTCCAAGGTTCTGTACAAAAAAGCAATAATGTTGTTTGCTTGCGCTAATAATTGATTAATCCTATTGTCATTAATTTTTTTGTAATGGATTAAATTAAGAAGCGTAACGTTTTCATATTTTACTGGCGTTGCTATATATGGGTAAATATTTGATAAAAATTTTCTCCACTTATAGCATTCCTTAAAGAGACAAAAGATGAATATTGTCTCTTTCATAAAATAGTGCCTAAAAAACACTTAATCTAGATAGCAGAGCTAAATTATTAAGCTATTAAAACTTTAACACCCATAAATTTAACTGAGATTAATATCAACGTCTTCAACCGGAGAAATATAGCCTTGATAACCCTCTGCTTTTAATGAATTAAAATCTGCTAATTGCGCTTGGTCTTCAATTCCAGTAATAATAACCGAGATATTCAGTCCTTTCGCCACATTGACTAGCGCACGGCAAAGTTCTTTATTGTGATTTAACTTCTCATAATAAGCGAAAGATAAGTCTAATTTTATATAATTAGGTAAGAGTTTTTGTAAATATTCTAAAGAGCCAATTTGACGACCACACTGGTCAATACCTATCTTAGCACCCGCTGCTCTTACAATTTCTGCTAGCTGATAACATTGCTCAAACGAGGTTATGGCTGCTGATTCGGGTATTTCAAAAGAAATACGTTCGGCATAGGCGGATTGCTTAAGGTATTGCGCTAACCATTGAATAAATTGTGGATCTTTTAAACTATCATGCGTTAAATTAATCGCGATGCCCTCATCTGCAAGGGCCAAAATATTCTGCTGTTCGATTGACTGCAATAAACATCTGTCTAGCTGAGCACCTAACGATAACAACTCTATAAATGGCATAAACTCAGATGCGGTGACAATTTGTTTGTCTATGTATAAACGACAATATATTTCGCGCTGAATAACTTGTTGAGTCGTCATAGCTAAAATTGGCTGCCATTGAAAACTAAAATGGTTGTTATTAATAGAATCAACCAATTTACTGCGCCATTGTTCACGGCTATATTTTTGTGGTTGATCCGCATCTATCCAATGACTTATTTTATGCTCGCGTTGTGCTTGTTGTAGTGCATTATCAGATTGAGATAACAAGTCAGCCGAATTCATGTTATCAATGCGTTGACTAACACCTAAGGCAAAACGAGTATTAGGTGTGCAACCTGCTTTCGCTATCTCTTGATTAATGATCCGAATTAATGACTGTAAGTAGACTTTTATGACACTTTTTTCTGCTTTAGTGATCAAAAATGCAAATTCGGTGTTGGCAATTCGTGCAATAATACATTCGCTGATTTCTGGCAACTCGGCTTGCATTCGTTTTGACACAACTTTAATAATTTCATCTCGGCCTTGATAGCCATACTTACTATGAACATCTTCAAGCCAATCAAACTTAGCTAAAATAAGTCCGCCAAAACCAGGCTCATTTAACCAATTATTGATTTGTGCAGACAAATATTGTCGATTAGGCAATTGAGAAACCTGATCGATAAATTTATCTTCTTTTAATTCATTAACCTCTTCATCCAAGGTCGAAAATATTTGTTTTAACTGTCCTGACATCGAATTAATCGCGCCAACGACATCTTGTAATTCTATAGTTTTTGGTAACTCAAGGTCTTGACCAAACTTACGTTGTGAAATATTTTTCGCGTGTATAGCTACATTATGTAACGGTTTTAAAATTCGGTTCAATTTGAACCTTAAAACAATAATAGAAAGAATAAAAAGCAAAGATAAAATCATCAAAGTGTCATTCATCACCCGCCATAATTCTTGATAACCCAACGCGGGATGACCTTCGATTTCAATTGTTGCTAGTTGCAACCAACCTGAGGTAATTAAACTTTCTTTCTTTTGTATGGCAAATAAATCTAGATTTATAAACCATTGTGGAACCCCTTCAATAACAATTGGGTTTTCCCAAATTTGTTCTTTGCCATCAACTAGCCATTTAAGGGTCACCTTGCGATAGAAACTGCCTTCAAAAATGACATTAACCAAGGTTTCTGCTGTGGCTACATCTCCGGTTTCAATATGAGGCCTCAACATTAAACCTAACGAAGTTATAGTGTTGTTTAAATCAGAATCCATCTGCTGATTCATAAAGTCGCGGGTTTGTGTAAATTGAAAATAAACTAAACTGGTCATAACTAGTAAAAAAAGTGCGAACAGTAATGAGTTTATTTCTCTAAATAGGGTCATGGTCTTAAAACTCCATTTTAATTTTGGGTTGTTTAAGTTTTGAAGTAGTTATACGCTGTCTTAAGTCTCGCCAAAGTTTAAGCTTTGATGATTTTCCACTAAGAATTCCTTGCCCCTTTGCTTTGTTCAACCATAATTGACTGGCATTAAAACTATATATAGGGATCAGATCGTTGCGCTGATTGGCGGGTTTTATAACACCGTCTAGATTATCTAAAATTAATGGTACGGCACTAGGCGTTTCGTAGTAAGCGAGTACCATATGGTATTGATTAAGTTTCACGGCTTTTACCATAGTGATCCTCATTTTTTCATCTGCAATACCCATCTCTAATAAGGTAAAATATTTAGCAATTGAATAGTCTTCGCAATCGCCACCATTAACACCGATAAATTCGATAGGTGTCGCCCAATAATTGCTCACCCCCCAAAGTTTACTATCATCAATAAACCTAAAAATATTAAAGAATTGATTAACTTCTTGTAATGTTTCTAAGGGTGAATGTTGAACTTTTGGTTGCATTAATTTAAACCAGGCTTTGCCTCTTTTACCTGCTCTTTCTCCATAACTTTTTTCTAATGATGAGACAATTTCTTTTTCATTAAGGGGCTGTGTAGATTGAGCAAATATAGCCGCTAAACATATTGTGGTGATGAGAAGCATTTGGATGGGCTTGATGACCATCCATTTAAAAAAAGAACTTCTTCTAATGCTACTCATTAATAATTAATTAGCTTGGTTCACTGTATAAATGGTCCATTTGAGATCATCAATTTTTTCTATATGAGATATCTCGGCCATTATACGACGATTTTCAGCATGCGCTTGTTCAGTATCTGCTAAGTTTTCTAAGCGTTCAAAGCCATAACCAATTGAAGAGATACGCTCTTCATTAATTTTAAAATCATTGATTAGTACCAAAGCAACCGCTTTAGCGCGATTATTTGACAGCACTTGATTTAATTTTGCCACGCCAACTTTACTGCTATGCCCTTCAATCACTACATTGATTTGCGGATTCATTTTAAGAAGTTCTGCTAACTTACTGATGTCTTCATTTGCTTGGTCTGACAGTTGATAAGAATTGTTAACAAATTTAACATCAATTTTAAAAGGCATTATTTTAGACGTTTGAGTACCACAACCATAATTGTCAATCGCAGCACCAATAGAAGTCCCATCACATTTTTCACGCGCTTTTACTACACCATCACTGTCATAATCAGTTAAATCATAAAGCTGCTGTACCGAGTCTTCTAATATGACTACAGGAGTATCAGCACAAGCACTAATAAATAATACTGCAAAAGCGACCACTAAATATTTTGCCGTAACATCTATTGGCTTAATTGATAACTTATTCATCGTAAGCTCCTTGTTCGTATTCGTGTTCACCTTTCCATTTTGATGATCTTGTTACTCTCAATGAATCAAGTAGCAGGCCTGTTGCATTTAACAAACGATACTGAGCGCTTAATTCATTAAAGTCTGCATCAAGGTAATCCTTACGAGCTTGAAACAATTCATTTTCGGTATCAAGCAGATCGAGAAGATTTCGCTGCCCAATATCGAACTGCTGTTTGTAGGCTGCCTGTGTATCTTTAGATGTAATAACATGTTGCTTTAGATATGTTTTTTGTAAAGCTAACATTTCAAAAGCATTCCACGAAAGACCAAAGCTTTCAGTAACTTGACGGTGAGCGTTATAATTAATTTCCTGCGCTTCTGAAATTTTATAGGCTGCACTTCGTTCGGTAGCAATGTCTTTTCCACCCGAGTAAAAGTTGTAGCGCAAGCGCAGCATTGCTGTTGCATCGTTTCGATGACCACCTACGTCAGCGCCAAATCGATTAATACCACTTTCACCACCAATATCATTGTCAGAATTCACACCGAGCTCTAAAGATAAGGTTGGGTAATATCTAGCGTTTATTGAGTTTTTAAATGAACGAGCCGCATTTATATCTTGCTGAGCAGCTTTAATTACCGGATGACGTTTTATTGCTAGAGTTAACCCTGTTGCTTTATTTTTAGGTAACATATCGGCATCAGGTACTGGTAGCACAAGATTACTCGGTTGAGTATTCGTTAAACGAATAAATTGTGACCTAGCGTCAAGATTATTATTACGCGCCGAAATCATGTTAGCTTGCGCGCGAGCTAGCCGGCCTGTAACTTGAGACAAGTCAGCAATATTACCCAGGCCTGAATCAGTACGTTCTTTTATTTGATCATAAATGACTTGGTGTGAGGCAATGTTTATTGCTGATAATTTAACAAGCTCATCTGTTTTTATAAAATTTAAATAGGCTTTAGCCACTTGTAACGCAAGATCTTCTGCATTGGCAATTAATGTCCATTGCTCAGCGCTCGCTTCGAATTTAGTTCTATCTATTTCATTACTCGTGTACATGCCATCAAAAAGAATTTGTTTAATACTAACACCAAATTCACCACGGGCTAATTCAGTTTCACCGTCATCGCCGATGGTAGCATTTCGTCTATTTCCGGGAGTATCTGTATATTCATAACCATAACCAGCAGTTAAATCAATAGTTGGAAAATAGCCTGCTGAAGCACGATTAACATCTTCTTCTTTAGATTTAAATCGTGCAAATGTCTGACGAATATCAGGATGTGTATCAAGTGCGTTTGCAACGGCTGCCTCTAAACTTTGGGCATAGCTATTAGCGGAATATAATCCCGATAAGCCTAAACACCAAACCATAGTTACTTTATTTAATTTAAACATAATGTTATTTATAAATACTCCATATTCTTATTATTATTAATTGCTATTAGATAAGCCTTACCGTTCCCTTAGTGCAGCCTCATTCGCCCGTAATATGGGGTTTAAAATATATTCTAAAATTGTTCGTTTACCCGTAATAACATCAACATCTGTTAGCATACCTGGAATAATTGGCATTTCTTTGCCATTTTTATTCTTAATGCTTGAAGCATCTGTGCGTACTCTAATAAGATAAAAACTGTTTCCCTCTTCATCCTGTGTTGTATCGGCACTTATGTGCTCTACTTTACCCGTTAACCCGCCATATCTTGTAAAGTCATAGGCAGTGATCTTAACAACAGCTGGCAACCCAGGATAAATAAACGCAATATCTCTGGGCTTAATTTTTGCTTCAACCATCAATTTATCTTCGGTGGGCACAATTTCAGCAATGGTTTCACCCGGCTTAACTACTCCACCTAAGGTATTAATGTGTATGGTTTTAATAGTACCAATAACCGGCGATAAAATTAATGCTTTCGTTACTTTATCTTGAGCACCAACCTGTGATTCATTAATTCGAGATAGTTTATTCTCTAATTCATTAAGCTCTGATCTCGCTTCTGTTCTATAAGCAAGTGCTGTTTCTCGACGATTTAAAATTGACTCTTGTATGGCAGACTTTAATTTTGGTGCTAACAAACGAACCGCACTTAATTCACCTTTAAGCTCATTCACGCTACGTTCTAACTTATAGAGTTCGATTTTTGAAACAATGTTTTTTTCTGCAAGCGGTCGTGTTAAGTCGAGTTCTTTACTGGCTATCTCATAACTTATTTTTAAGGTATTAATTTTCGAAACTAATTCAGCAACTTCTTGTTCCCTTTGTTGTATCTGCTGGGCTTGAATTGCTAATTGATTGATTAAATTGTCTATTCTTCCAGAATACTCTTCTTGTTGTCTTTCAACCATAAACTTAGCGTTTTGTTGTAAATCGTCTGGGTAAACGGGTACTTTTATATTTATTTCTATTTGTCGTTGCCAACTTTCGCTAACACCAATCAATATACTTGAAAGCTCGGCTCTAAGGCGAATGACATTCGCTCTCAGACTACTCACCTCCTGTTTTTGTTCTGCAAAGTCAGATCTAAAGCGAGTATCATCAATACTTGCAATCGGTTGCCCTTTAATTACTTGCATACCTTCTTGAACAAAGAGTTTTTGTAATACACCACCATCTAAACTTTGTATAATTTGTACTTGAGTTGATGGTATTACCTTGCCCATTCCTGAAGTAACTTGTTGAAGTTCAGAAAAATATGACCAAATAAGAAAACAAAAAAGTAATGCGGCCATTGCCCATATAGTTAACCGATGTAAACTTGGCACTTCCGTTAGCATTGCACCATATACATCGTCAGCCATTTCTAGGTCTTGTTGGCTAACCTTCATAAGTTCGCCTCTTGATTTAAATTTTCGCCTTTGAGTTGCGCTAATACTTTATCTTTTGGACCGTCAATAATCAATTTACCTTTATCTAAAACAAGAATGCGGTCAACCAATTTTAATAAATCCATTTTATGGGTAATTAATAACATAGTGCGATCTTTTGCCGTTGCATTGATTGCTTCAATAAACTTCTTTTCAGCACGAGCATCAAGACTCGCGGTTGGCTCATCTAACAGTAATATTTGAGGTGAATTTAATATCGCTCTGGCTAAAACAATTGACTGTCTCTGGCCACGTGATAATGCACTACCACTTTCCCCCACTTGTTGGTCAAGGCCTTGACTATTATGATCGGTAAAAGCACTGACACCAGACAATTGAACCGCTCTAATAAGTTGATACTCAGTAACTTGACGAGTACCAAAGAGGATATTGTCGCGGATGGTACCATGAAATAAGACAATATCTTGTGGTAAATAGCCAATGTTTTTTCGTAAGTCACTAGGGTGAATTTGCCGGTGATTTAAACCATCAAATTGAATGCTACCCTTGCTTGGCTGATAAAGACCTAATAGTAATTTAGCCAGCGTTGTTTTACCCGAACCATTATGACCAACAATGGCAATTCTTTCTCCTTGATTAATTTTTACTGACATTGGCTGCAAAGAGTCGCTTTCTGCATTAGGGTACTTAAAACTGATATTTTCAGCATTTATATTGCCGCTGAGTTTTGTTCGACTAACCAAATGAGCTTTGTCTTCAAATTCGCCTTCTTGCTCCATTAAAGTATCAAGTTGTTTCAAAGCACTTAAGGTTTGATTAGAGCGCGTCATTAGACCAGCAAGCTTAGCAATAGGAGATATAGCACGACCGGTTAACATAACAGCCGCTATAATTCCCCCCATCGAGATTAAGTTTTCCGATACCCGATAGACACCTAACACTACAACGGCGACTACTGATATTTGTACAATAAAACTCGCAAAATTTAAGACCGAATTAGTGATCATTTTAGATTTAAGTAACCAGGTCGAGGTATGACCAACCATTTGCTGCCAAGCTCTTTGCACAACACCTTCTGCGCCATTAGCTTTAATAGATTCTAAAGCGCTTAAACACTCAATCAGATGTCCATGGCGTAAACCCGAAAACTTATTACTTTCTTCTATCGCTTTACGCAGTTTAGATTGATTTAATAATGTGTAGCCAATGATAAGTATTGAGGCAATAATTGGAAACATCACTAAGTCTCCTGCAACAAGCCAAATACAAAACATAAAAAGCACAGCAAAAGGTAAGTCAACTAAGGCACTTATTGTCGCAGAAGACAAAAACTCTCTAACACTGTCAAATTCACTCAGCTGCTTTGCCATTCCGCCAACACTTGGGGAGCGTTTTTCAAGCGGTATACCAATCACTTTAGCAAATAATTTTGAAGAAACTTCAATATCAATTTTCTTGCCCGCAACATCAATTAGATAACCACGAAGTTGTTTTAAAATAAAATCAAAAATATAAGCGACACCGGCACCAATGGCGAGTACCCAAAGCGATTCAAAAGCGAGATTAGGTATCACTTTGTCATAAATATTCATCACAAAAAGTGGAGATACCAGAGCAAAAACATTGATCATTACTGACGCAATAATTACATCTCGGTATATCGATGAAGTATTCTTAATTTTCTGCCATAACCAATGTTCTTTTGAACTATTAAGATGAACATCAAAATTTCTATCACCGCGATATTGCTGCTTTATTAAAAATAAATAACCAACAAAACTCGATTCTAATTCCTCAATAGTTAACTGTTCTTCACCGCCAGTTTCAGGTAAAGAAACTGTTGCTATATTTTTTTCAATATCGAGTTCTTGTAATACTAAGGCTTTTTTATCTTTTAGCATCAAAATACAAGGTAACAACATTGAGGGTAATTCATTCAAGCCTTTACGCACTAATTTTGCACTTAACCCTGCGCGAGATGCTGCTTGAGGTAACAGCTCTGGTGTAAGATTAGCACCAGTAAGTGGTAAACCAGCCGCAAGCGCTTCAGGAGAGCAAGGGTTACCATAATGCTCTGTTATAAGCACTAAACTGTCTAACAGAGGGTCTGAACTTAACTTTTGTGAAGCGTTAATTGTCCATTGAGTTGACTGTTGCACTGTTGATTGCACCTAGTATGTTATCCCTTAAAAAAGCGAATAAGCTAATGATGTTGGAAAATACATCTCATCATTAGCTCATTGTACTTGTTATGTTTTGCTAATTAATTTACTCGACTTAATCATATCTGGTCTGAAGTGTCGAGTTCAATGGGCAATGGCACAATTTCTGATGACGCATCACTGTTCAATGTTACACCTTTATTTAAGAAATTATTGGTGATTATTGTTTCAGTATTTGAAAGCGCGTCGACCTGATCAATATTTTCTAAGGTCAAGTTTTCGTCTGCGTAGATAACTGTAACTTCAGTTTCTTGATCTGTATTTAAGTCACTTTGCGAAAATTCATCAAACATAAAAGTTTCACTCTGGCTTTGCACCAAAAGATCACTTAAATCATAATCAGTTGCAAGGCTTGGACCTTGATTGCCTAGACTTTGGCTGGTAGCTGATTCACTAAAAGACAAGTCGATAAGTTCGCCGTTAGATAAAGCAGAGCTCTCATCATTAGTATCGTTGGCGTTGTTAGCATCATTAGCATTTGTAAATGTTATGGTTAAGGTTGCATCATCTGTTTCAGCATTAACAGTATCACCATCTTGGACGGTGTAGACGATTTCAATCGATGAAGGGATGATACTAGCGTCCGTTCCAAATGGTAAGCTAAAACTATATTGCCCGGTATTATCCATAACAAAAACACCAAAACCGGTGTCTATTGTGTAGGAAGTGTTACTAGCATCAAATACGTATACTTGTCCGTCGTATACAAATTGAACTAAGGTTACAGTGCCGTCATCTGATGTATCCTGGTTATCACCGCTGCTTCCATCGTTGATAATATTCCCACCGATACCATAACGGGTAGTAACCCCTCTTCTCTCGGTAAATACAACGTTATTATAATCATCAACCGCATCAGGCGCTGAGTCATTAATACTGATAGTTACCGTTGCTGTATCGGTATCGGTGCCATCACTTAAGCTGTATTCAAAACTTGGTGGAGTAGCGCCTAAAACATAGCCCTCACTATTTTGATAAGTAAAGTCGCCACTAGCATTAATACTTAAAATACCCCCTTCGACATTAATAATAGCAAAGCCATCTGTTCCAAAGCTTAGTTCGACGCCATTAATATGAGTAATCACTAATGTTGAACCGTCACCACCATCAGTATCGATAACACCATCACCATCGTGATGAAGTATAATATTGCCTGAAACACTTTCCCCTTCATCAATATTAAAGCCATCATCAGCCGCAACCGGGGGATCGTTCACCGGTATCACGTCAATCGTCACCGTCCCCATATCGGTATCGGTACCATCACTTAAGGTATACGTGAAACTTGGCGCAGCACCCGCCGGCTCATTGCCGTTTTGGGTGTAAGTAAAACTGCCATCAGCCTTGATCAAGATAAAACCGTCTTTGATATCTACACGGGCTTCACCCGTTACTGGGTCAAAGACTAAATCAACGCCATTAACTTGAGTCACGCTCAGGCTAGCACCATCGCCGCCATCGTTATCACTCACGCCATCGCCGTCGTCATGGCTGATCACATTGCCCGAAACACTCGAGCCTTCGTTAACACTAAAACTATCATCAGCCGCAACCGGGGGATCGTTCACCGGTATCACGTCAATCGTCACCGTCCCCATATCGGTATCGGTACCATCACTTAAGGTATACGTGAAACTTGGCGCAGCACCCACCGGTTCATTGCCGTTTTGGGTGTAAGTAAAACTGCCATCGGCCTTGATCAAGATAAAACCATCTTTGATATCTACACGGGCTTCACCCGTTACTGGGTCAAAGACTAAATCAACGCCATTGACTTGAGTCACGCTCAGGCTAGCACCATCGCCACCATCGCCACCATCGTTATCACTCACGCCATCGCCGTCGTCATGGCTGATCACATTGCCCGAAACACTCGTGCCTTCGTTAACACTAAAACTATCATTAGCCGCAACCGGGGGATCGTTCACCGGCGTGACCGCAATCGTTAAGGTCGACAGATCGGTATCACCGGCACCATCGGTAATGGTGTAGCTGATCACTGGCACAGCACCGTTGAAATCGTCATTTGGTGTAAAGGTGTAGCTACCGTCTGCATTTAAGGTGACATCACCTTCCGTAAGAGTAACAGTGTCACCTGTATTATATGTATTACCATCAATGCTAAAGCTGGTGACTGTTAACGGTCCATCTGCTGTTTCAGCATTATCTAACACATTGCCTGTGGCGGTTGTATCTTCTGCAACAGAAACAGTTTCACTATCATCACTTAGATCTGAAACCGGTGTCACTGAAATTGTTAGTGTAGAACTCTGAGTATCACCAGCACCATCGGTAACGGTGTAGCTGATCACTGGCACGGCACCGTTGAAATTGTCATTGGGTGTAAAGGTGTAGCTACCGTCTGCATTTAAGGTGAGCTCGCCTTCCGTAAGAGTAACCGTGTCACCTTCATTGTACGTATTCCCACCAACCGTAAAGCTGGTAACCGTGAGTGGACCATCGGCTGTTTCAGCATTATCAAGCACATTACCTGTAGCAATTATATCTTCTGCAACAGTGACAATTTCACTATCATCACTTAAATCTGAAACTGGTGTCACTGAAATTGTTAGAGTAGAACTTTCGGTATCACCAGCACCATCAGTAACTGTATAAGTAATAACAGGCACAGCACCATTAAAGTTTTCATTTGGTGTGAAGGTATAGCTACCGTCTGCATTTAAGGTGAGATCACCTTCAGTGAGAGTAACTGTGTCACCTGCATTGTACGTATTCCCACCAACAGTAAAGCTGGTTACCGTGAGTGGACCATCAGCAGTTTCTGCATTGTCTAACACATTGCCTGTGGCTGTTGTATCTTCTGCAACAGTGACAGTTTCATTATCATCGCTCAGATCAGAAACTGGAGTTACTGAAATCGTTAAGGTAGAAGTCTGTGTATCACCTGCACCGTCAGTAACAATGTAAGTAATTACAGGAACAGCACCGTTGAAATTGTCATTAGGTGTAAAGGTATAACTACCATCGGTATTTAAAGTTAACTCACCTTCAGTGAGGGTAACGGTGTCACCTGCACTATATGTATTACCATCAACAGTAAAGCTGGTGACGGTCATTGGACCGTCTGCAGTTTCAGCATTATCAAGCACATTACCTGTAGCAATTGTATCTTCAGCTATCGTGACAGTTTCACTATCATCACTTAAATCAGAAACCGGTGTTACTGAAATGGTTAGAGTAGAACTCTGAGTGTCACCTGCACCGTCAGTAACAATGTAAGTAATTACAGGTACAGCACCATTAAAGTTGTCATTCGGTGTAAAAGTGTAGCTACCGTCTGCATTTAAGGTGAGTTCACCTTCCGCAAGAGTAACCGTGTCACCTGCATTGTACGTATTCCCACCAACAGTAAAGCTAGTGACGGTCATTGGACCGTCTGCTGTTTCTGCGTTATCGAGGACATTACCTGTAGCAATTGTATCTTCAGCTATCGTAACCGTTTCACTATCATCACTTAAATCTGAAACCGGTGTCACTGAAATTGTTAGTGTAGAGCTCTGTGTATCTCCGGCACCATCGGTAACTGTATATGTAATAACAGGAAGAGCACCGTTGAAATTGTCATTTGGTGTGAAGGTATAACTACCATCGGTATTTAAAGTTAACTCACCTTCAGTAAGAGTAACCGTATCACCTGCATTGTAAGTGCTTCCACCAACAGTAAAGCTTGTAACAGTTAGTGGACCGTCTGCAGTTTCTGCATTATCAAGGACATTACCTGTTGCTGTTGTGTCTTCAGCGGTTGTAACAGATTCATTGTCATCAATAAGATCTGATACGGGTGTCACTGAAATTGTTAGGGTAGAACTTTCGGTATCACCAGCACCATCTGTGACGGTATAAGTAATCACAGGCACAGCACCATTGAAGTTATCGTTCGGTGTAAAAGTGTAACTACCATCGGTATTTAAAGTTAACTCGCCTTCCGTAAGAGTAACGGTATCACCTGCATTATAGGTATTCCCACCAACAGTAAAACTCGTTACAGTTAATGGACCGTCTGCAGTTGCTGCGTTATCGAGGACATTACCTGTAGCAGTTGTATCTTCTGCGACACTTACGGTTTCATTACCGTCACTTAGATCAGAAACTGGTGACACTGAAATTGTTAGCGTAGAACTTTCGGTATCACCAGCACCATCGGTAACTGTATATGTAATAACAGGAACAGCACCGTTGAAATTATCATTAGGTGTGAAGGTATAACTACCATCGGTATTTAAAGTTAACTCACCTTCAGTGAGAATAACGGTATCACCTGCATTATACGTATTCCCACCAACCGTAAAGCTCGTTACCGTGAGTGGACCATCGGCTGTTTCTGCATTATCAAGGACATTGCCTGTGGCAATTGTGTCTTCTGCTATTGTGACAGTTTCACTATCATCACTCAGATCAGACACTGGAGTTACTGAAATAGTTAGGGTAGAACTCTGAGTGTCACCAGCACCATCGGTAACTGTATAAGTAATAACAGGCACAGCACCATTGAAGTTATCATTCGGTGTAAAAGTGTAACTACCATCAGTATTTAAAGTTAACTCACCTTCCGTAAGGGTAACCGTATCACCTGCATTGTACGTATTCCCACCAACCGTAAAGCTTGTAACAGTTAAAGGACCGTCTGCAGTTGCTGCGTTATCGAGGACATTACCTGTTGCGGTTGTATCTTCTGCTATTGTGACAGTTTCACTATCATCGCTCAGATCAGACACTGGAGTTACTGAAATAGTTAGGGTAGAACTCTGAGTGTCACCAGCACCATCAGTAACGGTATAAGTAATAACGGGGACGCTACCATTGAAGTTATCATTCGGAGTAAAAGTATAACTACCATCGGTATTTAAAGTTAACTCACCTTCCGTAAGAGTAACCGTATCACCTGCATTGTACGTATTCCCACCAACAGTAAAGCTAGTGACAGTTAAAGGACCGTCTGCAGTTGCTGCGTTATCGAGGACATTACCTGTTGCTGTTGTATCTTCTGCTATCGTAACCGCTTCACTATCATCACTCAGATCTGAAACCGGTGTCACTGAAATAGTTAGGGTAGAACTCTGAGTGTCACCAGCACCATCAGTAACGGTGTAGCTGATCACTGGCACAGCACCATTAAAGTTATCGTTCGGTGTAAAAGTGTAGCTACCATCGGTATTTAAAGTGAGTTCACCTTCAGTGAGAGTAACCGTGTCACCTGCATTATAAGTATTACCATCAACAGTAAAACTGGTGACAGTTAGTGGTCCATCTGCACTTTCTGCGTTATCGAGGACATTGCCCGTGGCGGTTGTGTCTTCTGCAACAGAAACAGTTTCACTATCATCACTTAGATCTGAAACCGGTGTCACTGAAATTGTTAGTGTAGAACTCTGAGTATCACCAGCACCATCAGTAACGGTGTAACTGATCACTGGCACAGCACCATTGAAATTGTCATTTGGTGTGAAGGTATAGCTACCGTCTACATTTAAGATGAGTTCACCTTCAGCAAGGGTAACCGTGTCACCTGCATTGTACGTATTCCCACCAACAGTATAGCTAGTGACGGTCATTGGACCGTCTGCTGTTTCTGCATTATCGAGGACATTACCTGTAGCAGTTGTATCTTCTGCGACACTTACGGTTTCATTATCGTCACTTAGATCAGAAACTGGTGTCACTGAAATTGTTAGCGTAGAACTTTCGGTATCACCGGCACCATCTGTGACAGTATATGTAATAACGGGTACAGCACCGTTGAAATTATCATTCGGTATAAAAGTATAACTACCATCTGCATTTAAAGTTAACTCACCTTCAGTGAGAGTAACGGTATCACCTGAATTATACGTATTCCCATTAACAGTAAAGCTCGTTACCGTGAGTGGACCATCGGCTGTTTCAGCATTATCAAGGACATTACCCGTGGCGGTAGTATCTTCTGCGACAGAAACGGTTTCACTATCATCACTTAAATCTGAAACTGGAGTTACTGAAATTGTTAGGGTAGAACTCTGAGTGTCACCAGCACTGTCAGTAACAATGTAAGTAATTACAGGCACAGCACCATTGAAGTTATCATTCGGAGTAAAAGTATAACTACCATCGGTATTTAAAGTTAACTCGCCTTCCGCAAGAGTAACCGTATCACCTGCATTGTACGTATTCCCACCAACAGTAAAGCTGGTTACCGTGAGTGGACCATCTGCTGTTTCTGCATTGTCTAAAATATTGCCTGTGGCTGTTGTATCTTCTGCAACAGAGACAGTTTCATTATCATCGCTCAGATCAGAAACTGGTGTCACTGAAATTGTTAAGGTAGAAGTCTGAGTATCACCCGCACCATCAGTAACGGTATAAGTAATAACGGGTACGCTACCATTGAAGTTATCATTCGGAGTAAAAGTATAGCTACCATCGGTATTTAAAGTGAGTTCACCCTCAGCAAGAGTAACCGTGTCACCTGCATTATAAGTATTACCACCAACCGTAAAGCTTGTAACAGTTAGTGGACCATCTGCACTTTCTGCGTTATCGAGGACATTGCCCGTGGCAGTTGTGTCTTCTGCAACAGAAACCGTTTCACTATCATCGCTCAGATCAGACACTGGAGTTACTGAAATTGTTAGTGTAGAGCTCTGTGTATCTCCGACACCATCGGTAACTGTATATGTAATAACAGGAACAGCACCGTTGAAATTATCATTAGGTGTGAAGGTATAACTACCATCGGTATTTAAAGTTAACTCACCTTCGGTGAGGGTAACGGTGTCACCTGCACTATATGTATTACCATCAACAGTAAAACTCGTTACGGTTAACGGTCCATCGGCAGTTGCTGAATTATCAAGCACATTACCTGTAGCAATTGTATCTTCAGCTATCGTGACAGTTTCACTATCATCACTTAAATCAGAAACCGGTGTGACTGAAATGGTTAGGGTAGAACTCTGAGTGTCACCTGCACCGTCAGTAACAATGTAAGTAATTAGAGGAACAGCACCATTAAAGTTATCATTCGGAGTGAAAGTGTAGCTACCGTCTGCATTTAAAGTTAACTCACCTTCCGTGAGGGTAACCGTGTCACCTGAATTATACGTATTCCCACCAACAGTAAAACTGGTGACGGTCATTGGACCCTCTGCTGTTTCAGCATTATCTAACACATTGCCTGTTGCTGTTGTGTCTTCTGCTATCGTGACAGTTTCACTATCATCACTTAAATCTGAAACTGGAGTTACTGAAATAGTTAAGGTAGAACTCTGTGTATCACCGGCACCATCTGTGACGGTATAAGTAATCACTGGCACAGCACCATTGAAGTTATCATTCGGTGTAAAGGTATAGCTACCATCGGTATTTAAAGTTAACTCACCTTCGGTGAGGGTAACGGTGTCACCTGCACTATATGTATTACCACCGACAGTAAAGCTAGTGACGGTCATTGGACCATCTGCTGTTTCAGCATTATCTAACACATTGCCTGTGGCGGTTGTATCTTCTGCGACAGTGACATTCTCATTATCATCGCTCAGATCAGACACTGGTGTCACTGAAATTGTTAAGGTAGAAGTCTGTGTATCACCAGCACCATCAGTAACAGTATAAGTAATAACAGGCACAGCACCATTGAAATTATCATTCGGTGTAAAAGTGTAACTACCATCAGTATTTAAAGTTAACTCACCTTCCGTAAGAGTAACCGTATCACCTGCATTGTACGTATTCCCACCAACCGTAAAGCTCGTTACCGTGAGTGGACCATCAGCAGTTTCTGCATTATCAAGCACATTGCCTGTGGCAATTGTATCTTCTGATATCGTGACCGTTTCATTATCATCGCTTAAATCTGAAACTGGTGTCACTGAAATTGTTAAGGTAGAACTCTGAGTATCACCAGCACCATCAGTAACGGTATAGCTGATCACTGGCACAGCACCATTGAAATTGTCATTGGGTGTGAAGGTATAGCTACCGTCTGCATTTAAAGTGAGCTCACCTTCCGTGAGAGTAACCGTGTCACCTGCATTGTACGTATTCCCACCAACTGTAAAGCTAGTGACGGTCATTGGACCATCGGCAGTTTCAGCATTATCTAACACATTGCCTGTGGCGGTTGTATCTTCTGCGACAGAAACGGTTTCATTATCATCACTTAAATCTGAAACTGGTGACACTGAAATTGTTAGCGTAGAACTTTCGGTATCACCGGCACCATCTGTGACAGTATATGTAATAACGGGTACAGCACCGTTGAAATTATCATTCGGTATAAAAGTATAACTACCATCGGCATTTAAAGTGAGTTCGCCTTCAGCAAGACTTACCGTGTCACCTGCATTGTACGTATTCCCGCCAACCGTAAAGCTTGTAACAGTTAGTGGACCGTCTGCAGTTTCTGCATTATCAAGCACATTGCCTGTTGCTGTTGTGTCTTCAGCTGTTGTAACAGATTCATTGTCATCAGTAAGATCTGATAAAGGTGTTACTGAAATTGTTAAAGTAGAAATTTCTGTGTCACCAGCACCATCAGTAACGGTGTAGCTGATCACAGGCACAGCACCATTGAAATTGTCATTTGGTGTGAAGGTATAGCTACCGTCTGCATTTAAGATGAGTTCACCTTCAGCAAGGGTAACCGTATTACCTACATTGTACGTATTCCCACCAACAGTAAAGCTCGTTACCGTGAGTGGACCATCGGCTGTTTCAGCATTATCAAGGACATTACCTGTGGCGGTTGTATCTTCTGCGACAGAAACGGTTTCACTATCATCACTTAAATCTGAAACTGGAGTTACTGAAATTGTTAGCGTAGAACTTTCGGTATCACCAGCACCATCTGTAACGGTATAAGTAATAACGGGTACAGCACCGTTGAAATTATCATTCGGTGTGAAGGTATAACTACCATCGGTATTTAAGGTTAACTCACCTTCAGTGAGAATAATGGTATCACCTGCATTATACGTATTCCCACCAACCGTAAAGCTGGTAACAGTTAGTGGTCCATCTGCACTTTCTGCGTTATCGAGGACATTGCCCGTGGCGGTTGTGTCTTCTGCAACAGTGACAGTTTCATTATCATCGCTCAGATCAGAAACTGGTGTTACTGAAATTGTTAAGGTAGAAATTTCTGTGTCACCAGCACCATCAATAACGGTGTAGCTTATCACTGGCACGGCACCGTTAAAGTTATCGTTCGGTGTAAAAGTGTAACTACCATCAGTATTTAAAGTTAACTCGCCTTCAGCAAGACTTACCGTATCACCTGGATTAAAAGTATTACCATCAACAGTAAAGCTTGTGACAGTTAATGGTCCATCAAGGCTGTCAGCGTTATTAAGCACATTGCCAGAAACTGCTGTATCTTCAACTGTTGTAACAGATTCATTATCATCAGTAAGATCTGATAAAGGTGTTACTGAAATTGTTAGAGTAGAACTATCCGTATCACCTGCACCATCAGTTACGATGTAGCTGACCACGGGCACGGCACCGTTAAAGTTATCGTTCGGTGTAAAAGTATAGCTACCATCGGTATTTAAAGTTAACTCACCTTCCGTAAGAGTAACCGTGTCACCTGCATTGTACGTATTCCCACCAACAGTAAAGCTTGTGACAGTTAATGGTCCATCAAGGCTGTCAGCGTTATTAAGCACATTGCCAGAAACTGCTGTATCTTCAGCTGTTGTGACAGATTCATTGTCATCATTAAGATCTGAAACCGGTGTTACTGAAATTGTTAAAGTTGAACTCTGTGTATCACCGGCACCATCAATAACGGTGTAGCTGACTACAGGCACACTGCCATTGAAGTTATCGTTCGGTGTAAAAGTGTAACTACCATCTGCATTTAAAGTGAGTTCACCTTCAGCGAGAGTAACGGTATCACCAGCATTATACGTATTCCCATCAACAGTAAAACTCGTTACAGTTAATGGTCCGTCTGCAGTTGCTGCATTATCTAAAACGTTTCCAGAGACTGGGGTATCTTCAGCTGTTGTAACAGACTCATTATCATCAATAAGATCTGATAAAGGTGTTACTGAAATTGTTAAGGTAGAACTATCCGTATCACCTGCACCATCTGTGACGGTATAAGTAATTGCAGGAACAGCACCATTGAAATTGTCATTTGGTGTAAAAGTGTAACTACCATCGGCATTTAAAGTGAGTTCACCTTCAGCGAGAGTAACGATATCACCAGCATTATACGTATTCCCATCAACAGTAAAACTCGTTACAGTTAATGGTCCGTCTGCAGTTGCTGCATTATCTAAAACGTTTCCAGAGACTGGGGTATCTTCAGCTGTTGTAACAGATTCATTATCATCAATAAGATCTGATAACGGTGTTACTGAAATTGTTAGCGTAGAACTATCCGTATCACCTGCACCATCTGTGACGGTATAAGTAATTACAGGAACAGCACCATTGAAATTGTCATTTGGTGTAAAAGTGTAACTACCATCGACATTTAAAGTGAGTTCGCCTTCAGTGAGAGTTACCGTATCACCTGCATTGAAAGTATTTCCATTAACAGTAAAGCTGGTTACGGTTAATGGTCCATCTGCAGTTGCTGCATTATCTAAAACGTTTCCAGAGACTGGGGTATCTTCAGCTGTTGTAACAGACTCATTATCATCAATAAGATCTGATACGGGTGTTACTGAAATCGCTAAGGTAGAACTATCCGTATCACCTGCACCGTCAGTAACGGTGTAGCTGACCAAGGGCACAGCACCATTGAAATTGTCATTTGGTGTAAAAGTGTAACTACCATCGGCATTTAAGGTGAGTTCACCTTCAGCGAGAGTAACGGTATCACCAGCATTATACGTATTTCCATCAACAGTAAAACTGGTTACGGTTAATGGTCCATCTGCAGTTGCTGCATTATCTAAAACGTTTCCAGAGACTGGGGTATCTTCAGCTGTTGTAACAGACTCATTATCATCAATAAGATCTGATATGGGTGTTACTGAAATCGCTAAGGTAGAACTATCCGTATCACCTGCACCATCAGTTACGATGTAGCTGACTACGGGCACAGCACCATTGAAATTATCATTGGGTGTAAAAGTGTAACTACCATCGGCATTTAAAGTGAGTTCGCCTTCAGTGATAGTTACCGTATCACCTGCATTAAAAGTATTTCCATTAACAGTAAAGCTGGTTACGGTTAATGGTCCATCTGCAGTTGCTGCATTATCCAAAACGTTACCAGAGACTGCGGTATCTTCAGCTGTTGTGACAGATTCATTGTCATCAGTAAGATCCGATAACGGTGTTACTGAAATTGTTAGCGTAGAACTATCTGTATCACCCGCACCGTCAGTAACGGTGTAGCTGACCTCGGGTACACTGCCGTTGAAATTGTCATTTGGTATAAAGGTGTAACTACCATCTGCATTTAAGGTTAGCTCACCTTCAGTGAGAGTAACCGTATCACCTGGATTAAAAGTATTACCATCAACAGTAAAGCTCGTTATAGTCAGAGGACCATCTGCAGTTTCAGCATTATTAAGTACATTGCCAGAAACAGGGGTATCTTCAGCTGTTGTAACAGATTCATCCGCATCAGTAAGATCTGATACGGGTGTTACTAAAATCGTTAAAGTAGAACTATCCGTATTACCTGCACCATCAGTAACGGTGTAATTGACCACGGGCACAGTGCCATTAAAATTATCAGCAGGTATGAAAGTATAGCTACCGTCTGCATTTAAGGTAAATTCACCCTCTACTAGATTAATTGTCTCTCCAGCATCGAAAGTATTACCATTAACACTAAAGTTAATCACACTTAATGGGCCGCCTGCGCTGGCACCATTATCTAGCACATTACCTGTGGCTGATGTATCTTCTGCTACAGTGACACTTTCATCAGCATCAAATAAGGCAAAGTTATCATTATTATTTTCGTTATCTAAATCACCGGGTAAAACAAAAATATTATTTTGTTCTGTTGTATCGTATCCAGCCTGCGCTAACGTTTCATCGCCTGTTCTGTTTACCGTGGCAAAACTTGTACCTTCATTACTAGTAAGACCAGCAGTTGTTTCAGGAAGCTCTGCATCAATATCAGCATCAATTAAATCTTGAATTGCTGAAATTTCATTCTGAATATTATTGATATCTTCACTATCAACACTTTCTGTATTGTTATCAGGAGAAATTATATCTACACGAATTTCATTTACCGACTCAGCTTCGTAGCTGTAGACTTTATGCTGACTTCCATCAGCATAAGCTAATAAAATTTCACTGCCTTTGATTAAATTAAGAACGGCGCCTGCTTTAACGACATCACCAACTTGTAATAGAGTATTTACAGCCACATCGGTGTGAATTTCACCTTTAACATTAATGACTTGTGCACTTTTTGGGTTGGTATAGTTTTCCATAAACAACTTCCTAATGATTTGGCTTACCACATACTCTAGACAATCTAAAAATACTGCAGCTGATTGATAACTGTAAACATACTTATGAGGTTACATATTACAAGTATTTAGACTAAAGACAATGTATTTTAGGTGGTCTTCTAATGAATTGATTAACAGATAAATTAAATAAAAAGATTAAGTTTTAATACAGAAATATTATAAAACTTAATCTTACAATAATGATTCAATGTATAGGGTCTGTATCTCAGTTAAATAGATGTTATTTATAGAGATAATACATGCAAAATAGATATTAATGTTCTGTAACAATGGCGGTATCGAGTAACACCGCCTTGATGATGATAATAAAATTATTAGTTTTTGAACCTACGAGAGACTAATCCAATTAAAGCAAGTGAGAAAATAGCAATTGTTGATGGTTCGGGCACTGAAGTAGTCACTGATTTGAAGACATGATTCATAAAGTTTCCCGCCTGTGCTCGGTCTTTAATATATGCTGAATAGTCACCAACTGTATTATAACCAGCAGCACCGGCATTATCAGTCGTTATATTTTCAGCACGAGATCTAATTGCGCCATTCTGACCAAAGCTGTCATAAAAAGCCTCATGATTAACAAAACCATCAATCGTACCTTCATAGTGAAGGTATGCTTCCCAGTTATTTGAACTCAAAGCATAAATGGCGCCACCAGCAAGTGGACCGTACAATTTGACTGCTGCTTCTAAGCCATTAAATGTTGCAACATTTTGGATAATGTTATTCTGTTTATATCTTTCACCAAGCGTTAAATCAAAGCTATTAATATACTCCCATTGGATACCAGCATTATCAGAATATAGCTGACCCTTAATTAGTCCCGCATTGGCCCTTTCTACAACAAAAAGAGATAACACACAAACTACAACAATATTTATGATTTTAGAACTCATACAACTTCCTTAAGCCCTTAATGGGTTAATAATTTGATGTCGCATAACGACATTTACTTCAAGACACTTGTGGTATGCAAGATACACACCAAAAATAAAACCCTATTTAATTCAATGGGTAACATTCAAATATAAACTTCATTTTTGATAACTGTTAAAAAACACGACACTAAATCATAACTAAAAAAATTATAATTTAATAACACCTTCGCTACATGATACCTGAATTAATAATTTATGCTAATTTTCAATTTTTATACCTTTCTCTTATGTTAGCAATAATAATATATTGTGCAGATAATACTTCTAACTCTCCCAGGTACAATTTTTTAGTCTGATTTTAAGTATTTTAAAAGATAAATACATAAATACACCATTAAACATTACCGTAACCTAGTGGTTTGAGATCACTTATGAAACCTTTCCTAACACTCATTTGTTCAAACTTTCATATATTACTAAAATGCAAAAGCTTCGTGCGTTCATAACTTCGTGTTTATATACCACTTGCTATAGAGATTTGAGCGCTATAAAACAAAAAACCATAATCTTTTGATTATCGGTTTTTCTATATTTTGTGTGAAGAATGGGACGTCTATGGGCACTGGTTTTATTCAATAAATTTCAACTAGAGTAAACTCATGATCTTTATAGATAAGAAATTAAACAGATAAATTGTCTGTTTGATTTTTATGAAGTACTCCCTAGTTACTAAGAAGGAACTGTAAAGCTACCTATCAGTACTACTTTGTATAACTTTTTGCAAAAAAATCATATTAAGGCTCAATTACCTCAGTGGTGTTCCCAGTAATGCCCAGCATATTAGTCTTTTATTAAACCCTACTATTAGATTAACTGCTACAAACTAATCAAGGTTTAAAGTTGGTTTTTAATTTTGGACTTATCCACTACTTTGCTATTATGACTGTTTTCATTTCCCTATTAAGGCAACAGCACTGCGTGGAAGTTTTTCAACTTAGAGATTATCAACAAGAAGCTGTTTCGGCGGTGCTTAAACACTTTCGAAAAACCAACGAATCTGCGGTGATTGTTTTACCTACAGGCTCAGGTAAAAGTCTGGTAATTGCCGAGCTTGCTCGGTTGGCAAAGCGAAAAATATTGGTACTCACCCATGTCAAAGAATTGGTCGAGCAAAATCATCAAAAATATGAAAGCTATGGTGTTACCGCCGGTATTTATTCGGCCGGATTAAAACTGAAAGAAACTCAGCACCAAGTCACGTTCGCCAGTATACAATCGGCAGCTCGCAATCTAGATGACTTTAGTGAGCCCTACTCCTTAATTATTATTGACGAATGTCATAGAGTTAACTTAGCCAGCACTGAGCTGGTTAAAGACAAGTCTAAAGAGCAAACACAAGAAAAAGCAAGCAAGCTGTCCAATAGTAACCAGTATCAACAAATTATTGAAAAATTGATGCAAGTTAATCCTGATGTTAAATTATTGGGTTTAACCGCAACCCCTTATCGTTTAGGTATGGGCTGGATATATAAAAAACATTACCGTGGTTTCATGCGAAGTGAAGAAAAGCGACCTTTTGAGCACTGTATTTATGAACTACCCCTTCGTTACTTAATTAAACGCCAGTATTTAACCGAACCTAATTTAGTCGATGCCACCATAGAGCATTATGATTTTAGTAGCCTGCGAGCAAACGCCTCGGGTGAATATAGTCCTACAGATATCAATCATCTATTAAATAAAAATCCCCGGGTGACTCAAGGCATTATTGAGCAGGTCATTGAGTTAGGCTATAAACGTCAAGGTATTATGATATTTGCCGCTACAGTTGAGCATGCAAAGGAAGTCTTTAGTTATTTACCCGCCAAATTGAGTGCATTAATTACCGGTGCTACCGACAATACTGAACGCGATAAGTTAATTAAGGCATTTAAGCGTAAAGAAATTAAATACCTAGTTAATGTTTCAGTATTAACCACTGGCTTTGACGCACCACATGTCGATATGATTGCGATATTACGTCCAACACAATCAGTTAGTCTCTATCAGCAAATCATTGGCCGTGGTCTGCGTTTGAGTGATAACAAAAAAGATTGCTTGGTCATTGACTATACGGGCAATGATTTTGACCTCTATCATCCCGAAGTTGGTGAGAAAAAGCCGAATAGTAAAAGTCAGCCGGTGCAAGTTATTTGCCCAAGTTGTGAATTTCCCAATTTATTTTGGGGCATTTGTGATGATGATGGATATCTAGTGGAACACTACGGCCGACGATGCCAAGGCCTGATTGAAGAACAAGGATCAGATAACCAATGTGACTATCGTTTTGTATTTAAAGAATGCCCACACTGCGGTGGTGAAAATGACATAGCTGCTCGTAACTGTTTACAGTGTCATGAAGTCTTAGTTGACCCCGATGATATGTTAAAAAAAGCACTGCAACTTAAAGATTCAAAAATTATTCGTTGCGCAGGTCTTAATTTAACGAAAGTTAGTGATAAGGGAGCTGATAAGTTAAAAATCACTTACCATGACGAGGAAGGCGTTGAACTCAATGAATCTTTTGACTTCACTAAGCCAAATCAAGTTAAAGCGTTCAATGATATCTTTTCTAAACGCCTTAGCGCTAAAATTAGTGTTCAGCTGGGCTCTACTGGATCGTTTGAAGTGACTACACTTGAACAAGCATTAAAGTTAGCTAACATATTGCCGTGTCCTGACTTTGTCATTGGTAGAAAACAAAAATTCTACTGGCGTGTCAAAAACAGACTTTTTGACTATCAAGGTAAATACCGAAAAGCCAATGAGCTCAAATAGGCTCATAACATACTACATAATAAAAAGATGATAAGCCTAATATAAAAATGAACGCACAAACTTAACCAGAGCAATTTTAAAATTAAAATCAATTGGTTATCTGAGTGTAAAGTAAAGGATATAGCAGTGCTATAAACACATGTTTAAAATTTTTAACTTCAAAAAGCAAAAAACCGCTAATCTTTCGATTAGCGGTTTTTCTTTATTTGGCGGTGAGAGTGGATTTGAACTCTACTCGAAGGTTTAGTGCTATAAACCTTATTTATAATTTCTAACTATCAAAAAGCAAAAAACCGCTAATCTTTCGATTAGCGGTTTTTCTTTGTTTGGCGGTGAAATAGAGATTTGAACTCTACTCAAGGTTTAGTGCTATAAACCCTTATTTAAAATTTCTAACTATCAAAAAGCAAAAAACCGCTAATCTTTCGATTA